>DBYT01000070.1:3101-17149 GCA_002309915.1 Bacteroidales bacterium UBA1179
GTCAAGAGAGATACCACAGACCTTAAGCGTTTGAATGATAACCCTAGCGACCGTATCAACTGGAGTGTTCAGGCTACATATTCAGAGCCTATCTCAACCGGTACATATCTGCAGTTCAGTTATCAGTTCCAGTATAGCAAGCAGAACAGTGACCGTGCTACATACGATATCAACAATAACACTTGGGGTAATCCTTGGGATACACCGCAGTGGATTTATGAGGACAATGAAAAGGTTCTCAACCAGAAGCTGAGCACCAACTCATATTACTACAATTTGGACCAGACTGCTCAGATCCAGTTCCGTAAGAATGCTACAGACCAGTCATACAACTTTACAGTAGGTCTTTCTGTTCTGCCTCAGTATTCAAAGATGAACTACACCGGTATGGGCGTTGTTGATACCCTTCTGGAGCGTACAGTATTCAACTGGACTCCTACAGTACAGTTCCGTTACAGAGTTACCCGTCAGGAGCAGATCAACATCCGTTACAACGGTCGTTCAAGCCAGCCTCAGATGTCACAGTTGCTTGACATTCGTGATGACAGCAACCCGCTGCGTGTATCAAGCGGTAATCCTAACCTGCTTCCTACATTCAACAACCAGTTGAGCCTGGGTTATCAGAAGTACAATCCTGTAACAATGGGTAGTTTCAATGTAAACACCAGCATCAGCAATACTCTCCGTCAGATCCAGAACAAGACTACACTTCTTGCCAACGGTGGTACCGAGAGCAGACCTGAGAACATGGACGGTTTCTGGGCTAACTGGAATGCCAACGCAAGCATCATGTACAACTACACATTCCCCGATGACCGTTACTCAATCATGAGCAATACATCAGGTAACTTCAGCCATCAGGAAGGTTGGGCATCAATCGTAGGTCAGGAGGCACAGCTTCGTAAGACCAACACCACCGGTGCTAACGAGAGCTTGAGCGCTGAGTATCGTGACGATTACCTGACTGTATCATTGGATGGTACACTGCGTTATCAGCACTCAACCAATGACCTGCAGCCTGAGCGTAACATGGATACCTATGACTTCAGTTACGGTACCAGTGTCATGGCTTACATTCCTTGGAGAAACATGCGTCTGGGTTCTGATATCAACATGAACAGCCGTCGTGGTTATGACGCTGAGATGAATACAGATGAGCTTATCTGGAATGCTTCACTGTCATTCTCATTCCTCAAGGGCAACAAGGCCAGCCTTTCACTCGCTGCTTATGATATTCTGCACCAGCGCAGTACTGTAAGCCGTTCAATGAGCGCTACTTCACGTACTGATACTGAGAACAAGAACATCACCAGCTACTTCATGGCTACTCTGACCTATCGTCTGTCACTCATGGGTGACCGTAACTCACGTGCTCAGCTCCGTGGTAACATGGGTATGGGTGGCTTCGGTGGCGGCATGGGCGGCTTCGGCGGCGGCATGGGCGGCATGGGCGGCGGCATGCCTATGGGCGGCGGCGGCTTCGGTGGCGGCATGGGTGGTCGTTTCTGATCCTCTCCCCACAACGATTAGAATTTAATCAGGGAATCCTTCGGGGTTCCCTGATTTCTTTATGTCCAATTGGAAAGGTAAACAGAGTTAAGGGGTATCCAGGACAATGCCCTCCCACAACTAAATATATCTATTCCGAAACTTTCAGAGTAAAACTCTACGTTCCAGAATAGATATATTTAGTCGCGGGCCCCTCCCACTGGTCACGCGTGGGTGCGAGAGTCCTGGATACCCCTTAACTCTGTTTACGTGCACCTAGGAAAAAGAAGACCCTGCGAAAATCGCAAGGTCTTCTTTGCTCAATTCTCAATTCTCCGCTCGGCCCGAAGGGACGCTTTCACAAAGCGAAGCGACTGAAAGAATTCTCAATTCACTTTGTGGGTGTGAGTTTGATGATTCCGATTGAGTTCTCGGGGAGGGTAAGGGTGAACTGCTTTTTGATGGTGCCGTAGTTTTTGGTGTGGGGTACTACGGCTTCGGTGTAGCTTACTCGGTTACGGTTGCCTCCGAATCCTCCGAAGGGGCCGGGACGGCCTCCCTGCAGCTGCTGTGCCTGGGGCTGTGCTCCGGCAAAGCTGTTCAGGTCTCCCTGGTTCTTGATCTTGGTGTCGTGTGATGAGATGAAGTCAACCGTTGCGGTGTACTTTTTGCGCTTCTGGCCCTTACCCATGTTGATGGTGAGTTCCTTATCCACGGCCTCAGAATTTACGAACTTGATGTAAACCTCACCGGTCTCTGTGTCAACTGTGGGTGAAGTGTAGACGGTGGCATCGGCCTCTGTTCCGTTCATCACGTCGGTCATCTGGAAGGCGCGGTTACCGGCCTCGCTGAAGAGGGCCTGATAGTAGTAGTTGGTGGTTCGCCACATGCCGCGGTTGTCGAACCAGATCAGGTTGGAGTTCCACTTGTTGTAGCCTTTCTTGCAGAGCAGGGGAGCATAGGCAGCCATTACAACCATATCACTGTTGCGCTCCAGGCTGGTCCAGTAAGCGGCCTCAGCCATGGCCGATGCATAATCGTTGTTGCTGTTGTTATTGGCAAACTCACCTACGAATACGCGGGTGGGGCGCTCACGGTCATAGGTCAGGCCGTCTGCACCGCGAACCTTATCGGCATTATAGCGGTCACCGTTGGTGTAGAACCACTGGTTGTTGCGGTAGTAGTGCTCATCGACAACGGTGTTCTGATACTTCTCATCGATTTCATGCATGTTGGCGTTGAACTCCGGACCGTCAGCGGCAGAACCGGCGGTAGAGACGATGATGATGTCAGGATACTTGGCCTGCACCTCTTTATATATGATGTCAAAACGCTCCCAGAACTCAGGTCCCTTATTTTCGTTACCTATACCCAGGTACTTGAGGTTGAAGGGCTCGGGATGTCCCATATCGGCACGCATCTTGCCCCATTTGGTATCGGTACCACCGTTGCAGAACTCAATGAAGTCAAGGGCATCACATACAAATATGTCGTGGAAACGCTTGCGGTCGGCCTCGGTCTCAAGCGGAGCAATGTACTGATGTCCTGCAAACTGGCAGGTTACACCGTTGTTGAGAACGGGCAGGGGAGTTGCTCCAAGTGACTCTGCCATAAGCAGATACTCATAGAATCCTACGTACTGTGATGTCCAGTAACCCCAGTGGTTGCGGAATCCTATACGCTCTTCCTCGGGGCCGATGGAGTTCTTCCAAAACGGCTGGCCGAAGTAGTTGGTACCCTCACTGGCGCATCCGCCGGGGAAGCGCATGAATGTGGGGTGCAGATCAGCCAGAGCCTGCATCAGATCCTTGCGGAAGGGGCCGAATTTGCCATCCTGCCAGAGCTGTGAAGCCTCGGGGAGCAGTGTTACGTAGTCAAGCCAGAATGTACCGGCTGCATCGGCCATGATGGCAAGACGGCTGTCAACAGAGCGCTCGGCCTTGAGCTGGCCGGTATACTTCTGCCAGTCGTTCTTGAGGCCTGATATGGTAATTACGTTTGAGTTGGCCTGTCCGTTTGCATCCTCAAGGCAAACCTTGATGGTGCCGGGGTATGACTGACCTGCCAGATAGAGGGTAAGGTCGTAGCTTACGCCCTGTACGGTGGGGATAGAGGCCTTCTGGGTGTTGTTTGAGTAGTAGCCGCGGCGGTCATTGGGGGCTGTGCCGTAACCGTTGGCTGCTATTCCGAATCCACTGCCTATGGTGTCAATGTCAAATTTGACGCTGTACTGGGCGTAGCGCAGCTCATCGTCATACTTATCGTTGGGATCAAAGTCGTAGAAACGTTTAAGGTCCTTGACCAGAGGCTTGTCGGCAACTGCGTGAGCCTGACCTACAGCGCCTTCACCTTTCAGGACTGTCCAGCCAAAGAATACAGTGTCTGAATATGAGAACTCCTTCTGCTTGTCACGTGCGGGTGCATCGGGCACATTGTAAGCCTGGAATGAGTGGTTCTGGATAAGCTGGGCGCATATACCGCCGTCGAGTGACTGGTTGATATCCTCAAAGAATATACCGGCCAGAGTGGGGCTGACCTCAATACCCAGGCCCTTCTTCTTGAGGTTAAGTGTTACCTCACGCTTCTGGACGGGCTTGAATCCCTGCAACTGGAGCATCTTCTCGGCCATACGGTAACCCATAAGGCGCATACCCTCGGTGCTGAAGTGGAACTGGTCACCGGTGCTCTCGCAGCCCAGTGATGAGATTACGTAGCCGTTCTTCATGACCTTGGGCAGGTTGGCCAGCACTACCTCGTTGAATGCGGCGCAAACACCACCTTGCTCAGCCTGCTTGAGCTCACCGGCCAGCAGAGGTATCTCGTCGGGGTTAAGACCCAGGTCGGCGCACAGGTCATCATGTATCTTCTTGAGTCGTGCGCACCACTGGTCATCGTCGGGGTTGGATTCACCCTGATGTACCAGCATACCCTTTATGACACCGCTCTTCTGAGCTATCTTAGCCATATCGACAATGCGCTGATAGCAGTTCATGTCATACTCCTTGGCCATATTTACAAGCCAGTTGCGGCTGGGATCGGCGGCCTCCATTGCAAGGTACTCCTCGCAGGCATCCTTGTCCCAGAGTTCCAGCTTGGCGCCGGCAACAGAAACGTTGATTACACCTACACGGTACTGCTCGGGGAGTTCCTCAATCATCTTGCGGCCAAAGAAATCCACGGGACCCATGTTGTTGCTCTGACGGCAGATAGGGGGTGTGGCGGTGTACCATTCACCCTTTACGCGGTTGTAACGCGGCATATCCACGGCCGATACAAACTGGAACCTTGGGTCGTTCCAATCCTTGTCCTGATCAGCCGGAGTGGCGCCGGCCTCCATGTTGGACTGGCCAAAGCATAAGTAAATGAAGAAATTGGGATCAGGCGTCTGAGCCTGGAGCGACAAAGCCGTAAAGACCGTTGCCGCAAACAGCAATAGTTTTGTTTTCATACAGTTAATAGGGTTATTTATTGTCCTTTGATGTTTCCTGATTCTCTTTTTCCTCCTGTTCCAAGGCTTTCTGGCGGGAGTTGTTCTCGTGGAAAAGGAATGATGACGCCAGTACCAGAATGACTATCACGGTAACCAGTGCCGATACCCATATCAGTCCGACACCTACGGCAATTCCGATGATACTGGTTGCGAATATGCTGGCCGCGGTCGTCAGGCCGGACACGTCGTACTTATTCTTAATAATAAGGCCGGCGCCGATGAAACCGATGCCGGTAACCACCTGGGCTGCAATTCGGCCCGGATCACCGTTAATGAGGTTCAGATTGGTCTGGCAAATCCAGATGGATGCGAGAGTAGCTAGGGTAGATGCCATGCAGATTAGCATGAAAGTCCTTACTCCTGCGGGATGCTTGTGAATATATCGTTCAACACCTATGCAGCAGCCAAACAGGGCGCTTATAAGAATTCTGGTTACGGCAATACTTTCGGTCAGCATATCAGTAGGTTTTATCTATTTGCAAAAATAATCTAAGATTCTTATCTTTACAAACAATTACTAATCGCATTATGAGAAAGATATTCGTAGCGTTGTCAGTGTTGTTGCTGACATTCAGTGTTAAAGCTCAAATCATAAAAAGGGACCAGGTCAATGCCGATAACCTGAAGAAGATGGCAGGCTCAGTGTATGCATATGAGGCTCCCACAGAACCTCTCACACCGGCTCCCAAAGGATTCAAACCCGTATATCTGACACATTTCGGCCGTCACGGATCACGTTTCCTGGACAACGCGTCCAATTACGACCGTCCGTACAATATCCTTAAGGAGGCCGATGATGCCGGCGCACTGACCGATTTCGGCAAAGACGTACTGCGCCGCCTGGAGATAATCCGTGCCGAGGCCGACCAGCGTGCAGGAGACCTTACACCCAAGGGCATGCAGCAGCATCGTGACATAGCACGCCGTATGGTTGAGAACTATCCCGAACTCTTTACCAATGACAAGATCATCATGGCCCGTTCCACCACATCACACCGCGTGCTGGTGAGCGAGTATTCGGCCCTGATGCAGATTCTGCGCATGCGTCCCAAGATCAGGTTCGATTATGACTCCAGCAACCACGACGAGCCCTGGATGTATACCGAGGACAAGGCCGTATCGGCACATAAGCGTAAGATCAATGCTGCAGTTCAGGAGTTCAACCAGCGCCACACACATCCGGAGCGCCTTATGAGTGCCCTGTTCAAGGATCCCGAATACATCAAGACTGCAGGCGGACGTGACCAGAGCGGCAGCCTCTATTCATCACTCTACGATGTGGCTTCATACGCTCAGGGATCGGACCCCGGAGTTGACCTTGATGACGTGTTTACCTATGATGAATGGTATGACCAGTTCCTTATGAATAACATGCGTTGGTATTCACAGGCAGGATATTCACCTCTTACAGACAATGTGATTCCTTACGGCCACTGCGTAACCCTGCAGAACTTCATTGATTTTGCCGATGAGGCTCTGGCCGGTAACGGTGTCAGCGTGATGCTGCGTTACGGTCATGAGGTTACACTTATGTCATTCTTCTCACTTTTGGACCTGAACGGTTCCGGATACAGCACCGATGATCTGGAGAGCGTAGCCGACCATTGGGCTGCCTATAATTTGGCTTATATGGGCGGTAACGTACAGTGGGTATTCTTCCGCGACAAGAAGGGTGAGGTGATTGTAAAGTTCCTGCTTAACGAGCAGGAGGCCACACTGCCGGAGTCAGTTCCGTTCTACAAGGATGCCAAAGGTAAGGAGCAGCGTCCGTATTACCGCTGGGAGGACGTAAAGAAGTTCTACCTTGCCAAGATTGCCTATTGGGAGGATTTCAAGGCTCATGATGATACGCCCGTCGAGGAGACGCCACGCCGCAGTTACCGTCAGGAGATCAACACCAGCTCAAACTAACCGATTAATATTTTTAGTTGAAAAACACGCCAATGTATGATTATGTTTTAAGATTTTGAATATATTTGCAGCCGGGTATTCAAAAAATCCTGATTACTAAACTAATTATCAATAGTCCAAAATGAATAGGAAAAGACTAATGTCTATTCCCGCCTTGGTTATTTTTGCATGTGCATTAATGGCGGGACAGTGCGCTTTGGCTCAAGGTGGTATGGTTATCATTCCCATCGATGGTGACCCCAATGAAGGTACGAATGAGCCGACTCAAACAGAAAACGGTTATTGTGGTGATCCCACAGTGAATCTGGGTGAGGATGTAAGTTATTCTTATGATCCGGAAACCAACACACTTACCATCAGCGGTACAGGTGCGATGGAAAGTTATGAAGGAACTTATCAACGTCCTTGGAACGAATATCGCAATTGCATTACAACGATTGTTATAGGCAGTGGCGTGACATCAATAGGCGATAACGCGTTCAGTGAGTGCGAAAACCTGTTATCTGTCACAATCCCTAGCAGTGTTACCGAAATAGGCGATTATGCTTTGGCATACTGCGAAAATTTGAACTCTGTTACCATTCAAGGGGAGTCGCAACTGACCAATATCAAGGAGGGGGCTTTCAGCGGCTGCGAAAGCCTTTCATCGTTTACCATTCCGGCTAGTGTGACAACTATCGGAGGGTATGCTTTTGCCTACTGTACCATGCTAGCGAACATTGAAATACCGGCAGGTGTGACAACCATAGGACCAGCAGTTCTTTCTGGTTGCCCTAACATTTCGTCAATAAATTTAGCCCAAGGTAATGTCAATTTTATGGTTGATAACGGCGTACTTTTCAATAATGATGGAACCAGACTGATTTGTTATCCGGCTGGCAAAAGTGGCGCCACATATACGGTTCCGGCGGGAGTAAGAATAATTGATGAAAGTGCATTAGCAGACAATGAAAATCTTACTTCTGTCATTTTTGAAAATAACTCACAACTGACCACTATTGGTCTTGAAGCATTTGCGGGTGATATAAATCTTGAATCCATTACTATTCCTGACAAAGTGACGGGAATCGGAGAGTATGCTTTTGCGGCATGTTATAATTTGGCTACAGTCACATTTGATGATGCCTCAGCTTTGGATAGTATCGGCATGATGGCATTTGATACGACTCCATGGTACGATAATGCTGACGAAGTTGTTATTATAGGCAGTATTCTCTATAAGGTAAAGGATTCATACACAGGTCCATTAAATATCAGCAATGGTATAAAAATGATTGGTCGTAGCGCTTGTATGAACTGCACCGATCTGACTGCAGTAACTATTCCTGAAAGCGTAACTACAATTGGAGAAGAGGCTTTCCAAAGTTGCAACGATCTGACATCGGTTACTTTTACCGGTAATTCACAACTGGCAACCATTGATAGATATGCATTTTCATATTCCGGTATAACATCAATTACCATCCCGGCTAGTGTTACTGATATATATGAAGCTGCTTTTGAGGGTTGCTCAAGTCTGACTACTGTGACTTTTGACGGTGTGTCCCATCTGACCCAAATTAATGAATGTCTATTTAATGGTTGTATCAGTTTGACGGAGATAACTATTCCATCAAGTGTGACAAGTATTGGAAAATACTCTTTCTGGGATTGTGAATTAATGACTACTGTCACTTTTGACGGGGAATCTCAATTGAATTATATAGGATCGAATGCATTCTTGGAGTGCTATGCTCTTTCTGCAATCGAAATTCCATCTGGTGTTACTTATATAGGTGATAATGCATTTTGTCAATGTGGACTTGAAACCGTTTCATTTGCTCCCAACTCTCATTTGACAGTTATTGATGAGGACGCTTTTAAACTTTGTGGAGATTTGTTGTCTATAACTATCCCTGCCAGTGTAACAAAAATAGGTGACTGTGCTTTTGTAGATTGCTCTAGTCTCGCCACAGTCTCTTTTGCTGATAATTCTCAGTTAACGAATATTGGAGTAGGTGCGTTTCAAAATGCCGCTCTTTCATCAATTACCATTCCTGCGAGTGTGGACACTATTGGAGAATATGCTTTTGAAGAGTGCTTGAACTTGACAACGGTTTCGTTTGAAGAACACTCTTCACTGTCATATTTGGCCGACGGTGTTTTTTATGGTTGTGAGAATATTGAGACTATTGTCATTCCGGCAGGCGTAACTGGCATCGGAGCAAATGCTTTTGATGGGTGTGGGAACTTGACAACGGTTTCGTTTGAAGAACAGTCTTCTCTGACTTCTTTGGGCGACAATGTTTTCAATAATTGTTTTAGTCTTGAGAATATCGTCATTCCGGCAGGCGTAACTGGCATCGGAGAAAATGCTTTCTCTGGCTGTAATGAATTAGAGTCTATCATCATACCATCTTCTGTGAAAGAGATAGGATATTTCGCATTTGGGTTTTGCGGAAATCTTACTTCGGTTTATGTTTTGCCGTCCACACCTCCTTCAATTGTCGATTCTTTTTATGGCATTAATAATTCCTGTCACTTCTATTTGCATGGTGAAGGATATGATAACAACGATAATTGGAGAGATGATGTGATTAATGCATTTGGCCACACTACTGTATATTCATTAGCCCTCAATGCAGGTATCACAGCCACAGGTTCTGCTGCATTTACTGCTTACGGTAGGAGTTACTACACTGAAGACGCTGCCATAACCATTAGCGGCGGTGACAGTGAGGCACCTGTCGGCTATCAGGCGGGCACTTTCACTGGTTACGCTCTGAACAGAGTTCCTCTTGTGGGTAGCACATTTGATATGCCGGCCAATGATGTAAGGGTTAGTGCCATGTGGGATACGATAGACTGGGCAGGTTCCGGTACAGAGAATGATCCGTATTTGATAGCGTATCCCAGTCAGATGGACTTGCTTGCTCTGCGTGTAAACGCAGGCGCGGATTATACGGGCAAATACTTCAAGTTGGCGAATGACATCACATACAGTTATGATGGTTATGGACCGACAGAAAGCAACTACACGGGTATCGGAACGATGTTTTATGACAATAATCAGGCGATAAACGAGAATAATCCGTATTTGCAGCCAACCTTTTTGGGCTTTAATGGAACATTCGATGGTAACGGAAAGACCATAAGCGGCATTCGTATGTATGAACGCGATTATATGATGACGATGGTTACTCCTGCAATTTTCAATGTAGTCAGCTATCCTGGAGTCGTTAAGAATCTCACGGTTAGGGATACCAGAATATCCGCTGAAGCTGGCGCAGGTGGCATTGCAAGTATGGTCGCCGGAGGTTCTATAGAAAACTGTATCAGTTACGCGGACTTGTATGTACTCAAAGTAGCCGACCCGATGGTAACAATTGGTTTAGCGGGAGGTATAGTAAGTGAAGCTATGGGGGGAAGGATTTCTAATTGTACCAGTTATTCTACAATCACAATTGGTGATAATGTTGGCTCATGCGTTTTTGTGGGAGGTATAGTTGGAGCTCAACAGGACGGTTCTACTGATAATTGTCACAGTTATGCTTCTATAGTTGTTGGTGATGATGCCGAATTCATCATGGGATTTGGTGGAATAGCAGGCACATCCGAAGGAGGAGGTTGTATTACTAATTGTTTCAGTTCCGCGACAATAGTAGTTGGCGAAAATTATTCAAGTTGCGAGCATATCGGCGGAATTGTAGGACACGTCGAAGGAGGTCTTATATCGGGCAATATTGCCATGAATTGTATCATTCCGGGAATTGATGATTATGCCGGTGCTATTACGGGAGGACCTTTCAATGACGTCATTCATGCGAATAACTATTACAGCAATTGTACCGTTGGCTTGAATATTGATGATATTGGTTGCCGTGGAAGTGACATCGCAGCCAATGACGGCGCTGTAAAGGCAACGATTCTGCTTGAGAACGAGGCTGCTCCGGCTTCAATTGCTGGTGGCGAGAAGGTCGTGTTCCGTCGTGAGTTCAAGCAGGGAGTAAGCAGCACGGTTTGTCTGCCGGTTGCCATTGATGAGAGTCTGGCATCGGCCGCCGGTAAGTTCTTTACGTTTGCCGGTGTCGATATGACTGATCCTGATGACTGGACGGTTGTGATGCAGGAGGTTGCAGGTAACAATATGGTTGACGGTGACCTGGAGGCCAACACTCCTTATCTGTTCATTCCTGATGCCGATGGTGCTGTGCTCTTTATAGGTGAGGCCGATGGTTCAAGCGTTACTGCTGGTTCTGCAACAAACGGCAACTGGACATTCAAGGGCACTTATGAGAGCATTGAATGGAATGCCGGTAACGCCGATCTTGGTAAGATTTACGGTTTTGCCGCACAGAAGTATGAAGCTCCTGACAACGACGGTGACAGCAATCCCGACTATGTTATCAATCCCGGTAAGTTCGTGATGGCCGGCGCTGGAGCCAGCATCGCACCTTATCGTTCATATCTGATGTACAATCCTGCTCAGAATGCTCCGTCACGTAACGGTTCACAGGCACAGCAGCAGCTGCCCGGTTCAATGAAGGTTGTTCTTCTGAGCAGTAACGGCATTGAGACTGCTGTAGGAAGAATCAATACCGCTACAGGTGATATAAGCATCGACTCATGGTATGACATGAGCGGCCGTAAGTTGCAGGGTGCACCTGTCAAGGGCGGAATGTACATCCATGGTGGTAAGACAATAATGATTAACGAATAAAAGATATGGATATGAAAAAGATATATAGCAAACCCGAAACAGATGTCGTAAAGATCGATGCACCTCAGGTGCTCACTATGAGTAACCAAAAGTATCCCTATCCGTTCGGCCAGGTTCCTGATATGGATGACGCCGATGACAGCATTCATATGGCATAAACACCAGATTTGACATATTTGTTGTGAAAAAGAGCTTATGGACTTTGTTTCCTTAAGCTCTTTTTTGTTATCGGAAATCTTTTTTATCTTTACGACCAACTAACCAATTCAACCAACATAACCCAAAACTTATGAGGACTTTAAGATTATTGGCCGTAGGGGCAGTGGTACTGTCGTTGACGGCGTGTGGAAGTGGAAACTCCAAGTATGAGTATCCCTTCCAGAACCCCAATCTCAAGATTGAGAAACGTGTTGAGAACCTTCTGTCACTGCTTACCCCCGAGGAGAAGGTGGGTCTGATGATGAACGGTTCTATCTCTATTGACAGCCTTGGCATTCCTGCCTACAACTGGTGGTCGGAGGCCTGCCACGGTATCTGCATGAACGGCGCTACCGTATTCCCGCAGGCAATCGCGCTTGCTGCAACATTTGATGACGCCCAGCAGTATGAGATTTATACTGTTGTGTCCGATGAGGCCCGCGCACATTGGAACACATCGGACCACAACCAGTTCGGCAAGACACGCGCTACAGGCGGTGCGTGGCATCAGGGACTCTCGTTCTGGTGCCCCAACATCAACATCTTCCGTGATCCGCGTTGGGGACGCGGTCAGGAGACCAGCGGTGAGGACCCGTATCTGACAGGTAAGATGGGTACCGCTCTTGTAAAAGGTATGCAAGGTGACAACCCCAAGTATTACAAGACACATGCCTGCGCCAAGCACTACGCCGTTCACAGCGGTCTGGAGGCAAACCGTCACCGCTTTAATGTAAGCGTAAGCCAGCGTGACCTCTGGGAGACCTATCTGCCCGCATTCAAGACTCTTGTTACCGAGGCTAACGTACAGGAGGTTATGTGCGCATACAACGCATATGAAGGCGAGCCCTGCTGCGGCAGCGACCGTCTGCTTACCGATATCCTGCGCAACAAGTGGGGATTCAAGGCTCTGGTAGTATCGGACTGCGGTGCCATCAACAACTTCTATACCCGCGGCCAGCATGAGACTCACGCCAACGCAGTCGATGCCAGCGTCGATGCAGTCCTTTCAGGAACTGATATCGAGTGCGGTACCAGTTACAACGCCCTTGTACAGGCTATGCAGGAGGGTAAGATCAACGAGGCAGACCTGGATGTTTCACTGCGCCGCATTCTGCGTTCACGCTTTGAACTGGGTATGCACGATCCCGTAGAGATGGATCCCTGGAAGGATCTTGGTGCCGATGACATAAGCAGCCCCGCACACGCCGCTCTGGCACATAAGGCTGCCGATGAGGCTATGGTTCTGCTCAAGAACAATAACAATATCCTGCCTCTTAAGAAGGAGGGTCTGACCATCGCAATAGTAGGTCCCAATGCCGATAACGTAACAATGCAGTACGGTAACTACAACGGTACTCCCACACGTGAGAACCAGATTTCAATTCTGCAGGCTATCCGTGCCAAGGCTCCTAACGCCAACATCATCTACGAGCGCGGTTGTGAGCTGGCCGATGACTACCTGACCGTAAACCATCTGGGTGACCTGAACAACGGCCGCGGACTCTATGCAGAGTTCTGGAACAACACCACCATGAGCGGTAAGGCAGTTAATGCAGGCTTCTACAATGAGATCAACATGCGCACCATGGGTGACTACCGTTTTGCCGATAATGTTGAGATGACCAACTTCTCGGCCCGCATGACCGGTACCTATGTTGCCGACTTTACAGGTGATCTGAGTTACAACGTTCGTGGTAACGACACATGGAAACTGATGGTAAACGGTAAGGTTATTGCCGAGCAGAAACAGCCTATGCAGGGTCGTGGCGGATTCGGCCGCGGACAGCAGCCCCAGGCTCCTTCATTCAAGGTGGTAAAGGGTCGTACCTACAACATCGAGCTCCAGTACACAAAGGGTGAGACCGGTTCAGCATACCTGACATTCGAGCTCAGCCAGCGCAAACTTGCTGAATTCAACTCAGTTGCACAGAAGGTTAAGGATGCCGATGTCATCATCATGGTATCGGGTATATCGGCCCGTCTGGAGGGTGAGGAGATGCGTGTAAACTACGAGGGATTCTCCGGTGGTGACCGTACCAAGATTGAACTTCCCAACGTACAGCTCAAGCTTCTGGAGGCAATGTACAAGACCGGTAAGCCCGTCATTCTGGTTAACTGCTCAGGTTCAGCCATAGGATTCGGTGCCGTAGAGAACCAGTATCAGGCACTGCTTCAGGCATGGTATGGCGGTCAGGCCGGTGGTCTGGCTGTGGCCGATGTTCTGTTCGGTGACTATAACCCCGCAGGCCGTCTGCCGGTTAC
>DBYT01000070.1:17232-23254 GCA_002309915.1 Bacteroidales bacterium UBA1179
GGTCTGAGTTACACCACATTCTCATATGGTGAAGCAACCCTGTCAAAGCAGAGCATCAAGGCCGGCGGTACAGTCGATATCACTGTTCCTGTTACCAATACCGGTAAGCTGGATGGCGATGAGGTTGTTCAGATCTACATCAAGTCACTTGACAATCCCGCAGCTCCCATCAAGTCTCTCAAGGGATTCAAACGCGTGAATATCCCCGCAGGCCAGACCGCTCAGGTTAAGATCACTCTTGAGCCCAAGGCTTTCGAGTACTACGATGAGACGATTGACGAATTGTCAGCAATGCCGGGCCGCTATCAAATCCTATACGGTCCCTCATCACTCGATAAAGACCTAAAATCTCTAGCTTTCGTAGTGAAGTAATCAAAAAGAAAGCCGATTCAAACGAATCGGCTTTCTTTTTGATTTCAATCGCTTAGGGGCAGACGGGGCGGACACCTACGCCGTAGTCGCGGGTACGGATACCAAAGTGCGGGTTGAAACTGTCAAAGTTCAGGAAATGGATGTAATGCGTCATTTCGAGCGTACTTGACAAGAAGTAACCTTCTTCGCCCTGTTGTTTTGCCTCGGTGCCATCCAGATAACCGTTAGCCGGCAGGAAAATGGAGCGGTCTGTGTATCCTTTCTTTTTGCTTGTTACAAGATATCCGTTTACACCGTTCTGTTCGGTACAGGTCCATGTGCACCAGTAATACAGTTCCTCCTGTTCACTCTGGGTGGGCATACGCCATTTGCCGCCCCACTTGACATGGGCAACGTCATCTTCGGCGTCCAGGACATGTTTGTTATCAACCGTGCCAAAGTAGATGCTGGTGTTATATTTGATCAGGATATTGCCGGTTTCATCACTCCATTTGTATGTGGACCAGCTATAGTCATTCTTGGTCTCAGTCTCACCCCACGCGTAGTAGTCACCGTATTCTTCAGGCTTGGTGGCCCCGACATTGAAGGTCGCCCACTTGACACTCAGGCCCAGGTCAACATACTGATAACCGTTTTCAAAACCACTGTCTTCTTCAATTTTCTCTTTCTCACATCCTGTAAATGAGAGTAATGCCATAGAAATGGCCGATAAGCAAACAATTTTATTCATGAACTATTGATATTGATATTTATTTGGTATCTACCTGTAATCTCAGTTCCCGGAAGGGACGGGTAGGATCGTTGGTGGTCAGGTTTATGGAACCCAGGGTGGCGTTGTTGGGTATGGTGGAGTTGGTGATAGCCACAGTGACTTTGAGTTCCTTGCCGGGTTTGATTACCTGACCGGTCTCAATGCTGATTGCCGTGCCTTCCATAGGCTCAACGTTGCGGAAAATGAGGTCGGCATTGCCGGTATTGCCTATGACGATGGTCTTCTTGTAAACCTTACCGGGCGCTTTGACTCCAAACTCCACATATGCGGGCTCAATCCGTATTACCGGTTTATTGTCAGATTCCTTGAACTTCTCAACGCGGATGGCATTCACTACGATAGGCTCCTCGCTTTTGATGCCGTCTGCGACAACCCAGATGGTGTCACGCGCCATTCCGAAGTAGTTTTTGCCCTTGGGAATATCATATGTGATATGAATGCTGGCTACATCCTGCGATGTGACGATTTCGGGACACTCTACACTCATTCCGTAACGGTTGCCGGTGGTTACGACCGACAGCTTTGCGGTCTTGTCACCTACGTTTGCAACCCTTACTATTCTGGTAACCTTATCGCCTTGAGTTATATAACCGAAGTTGCAGCGCTTGGCATTGGTCTTGACGGTACCCGCCAGAAGGTGGGGGTAGATCTGCTCCAGTCCCATGGGGATGGGGTTGACATCGGCCGTAATCATAAGACTGGCGTAGTTGCGGCGGTCTTTGGTGAATACCTCGACTTCACGCAGTACACGGCCCTCGGTGCGTGACGGGTCAAACGCAACGGTAAGTTCGCCGTATTCACCGCCAGCAACGGGTTGGGTGGAGTAGAGTACGGTGGTGCAGCCGCAACTGGTGGATACGTTGTCAATCTGTATGGGGTCCTTTGATATGTTTACGAACCTGAAAGTGTGCTGTACGACACCATCGGCCTCGTTTATCTGGCCGAAATCCCACTCGTAGGTCTCGAATACCAAGGC
Organism: Bacteroidales bacterium UBA1179; assembly: GCA_002309915.1. Lineage (GTDB taxonomy): Bacteria > Bacteroidota > Bacteroidia > Bacteroidales > Bacteroidaceae > Colenecus. Next base: position 19,353 of record DBYT01000070.1, read on the forward strand.
CGAGTTGAGTTCCTCCTGAGCATGTACTATGCTGAAAGAGAGTGTCAGTATTGTAGTTAGTAAGGCTTTGGCTTTCATAATCAGTAGTAGTTTCTTTCGTGTTTTATTGTTGTCATCGGTCCGTGACCGGGATATACGATAGTGTAGTCGGGCATGGTGAGCAGTTTGGTGCGGATGCCGTCCATCAGAGCCTGATGGTTGCCGTCGGGGAAATCCGTACGGCCGTAACTGCCCTGGAAAATGACATCACCTGTGAACAGGCATTTCTGCTCCTTGTTCCAGAATACCAGGCTACCGGGTGAATGGCCGGGAATATGGAGTACGTGAAGGGTGGTGTTGCCGAATGTCACGGTGTCACCTTCGTTCAGTATATTGCCGGGTTCAATGGGATTGACATGTCCGTTATAGTTGATTCCAAAGACTGACAGCCTTGCTGCCATTGTCTGTATCCAGGGCATATCCAGGTCATTGGCCTTGGCCTTTACCCCGTATGTCTCCTCTACGAACAGATTGCCGAAAACGTGGTCAAAATGCAGATGGGTGTTAAGCAACAACTTGACTGTGAGACCTTTGTCGCGAATGAATGCGGCAAGCGTCTCAGTCTCGCCGGGATAGAAGCAGCCGGGGTCGATGATTGCGGCCTCCTTAGTCTCATCCCAGATAACGTAGGTGTTGACCGGAAGGAAGTTGAATTCAAAGCACTTGACCTCCATTATATCTGTACGTATACGGTTTTCTTGTCCTTGAAGAACTCCTCCTGGAAGTAAAGGCTTATATCGGTAATCTCGGCCACCTTTTTGAACTTGGCGGTCTCGGCGCTCAGGTCTCCGCCCTTGAGGCAGATCACGCCGTTGGGATAGGCGTTGCGCTGTGTCTTGCGGTCCAGCATATGGCCGGCAACCTGGCAGAGGTCGGGCAGGGGCATTACGCCGCGTGACAGTATGAACTCATACCTGTCCTTGTCCTCCTCGGCGCGTTCATGGCGGCAGATTACATTCTTGAGGCCAATCTGGGCAGCAATATCCTGAGCTACACGTACCTTTTTGCCTATGCTGTCTATGAGTGTGAAACTGCACTCGGGAAACAGGATGGCCATGGGTATGCCGGGCAGTCCTCCACCTGTTCCTACATCGGCCAGACGTGTACCGTCAGCAAACTTGATGACCTTGGCTATGGCCATTGAATGGAGTATGTGATGCTCGTAAAGATTGTCGATATCCTTGCGTGATATGACGTTGATCTTGCTGTTCCAGTCTGTATATAACGGACCGAGAGCCTCCAGCTGTTCATACTGAAGGCTCGTCAGATCCGGAAAATATTTCCTTATTAACTGCATTTACTTGAGGTAATAGGTAACAGTGGTTACAACACGTACGTTCTTGATCCACGGAGTATTGCTGTCGCGGTCGTAGATTGAGAACTGTCCCTGGGATGCGGTCTGGATCTTACCCAGTTTTGAGCCTGAATCATCGGCAAACTTCTGGGCAACCTCACGTGCGTTGCGTGTGGCAACCTCGACCATCTGAGGCTTGAGTTCGTTCAGACCGTTAAAGTCATACTGAGTCTGATGCTCGTAGTCGTTACCGCTGATGGCGATGCCTTTCTTGAGCAGTTCACCCTGCTTGAGGATGAGCTGGCGTACCAGTTCGACATTGTTTGAACTTACGGTTACAACCTGCTGCATCTGATAACGGTATGCAATGTATTCGTTAGAGTAACGGTTGGCACTGCGGTCATATACGGTGGGAGCAGCAATGCTGATCTCGCTCTCCTGAACTCCGCCTTCCTTAAGGAACTTTACGATCTCCTTACTCTTGTTGTCCATAGTGGAGTAGAGCTTAACAAGGTCATTATCAACATCCTGAATAACCAGGGGCCAGATAACGTGGTCGGCCATAACCTCCTGAGTGGCAAGACCTTTTACATTTACAACACGTTTTGTGCCGGTAAACTTTCCGACAGCAAGGATAATGCAGACACCCAGTGCCAGCAATCCCCAGAAATTGGTTGAATTCTTCATAACGCTTGTACTATTGGAAAATAAATTATTCAAGGTGTAAAGTTAGATATTTTTTTATCATATTTGCAAAAACGGTACTGATTGCTAACCTTATTACAACCTATATGAAACAGTTTTTCAAATGGACTATTGCCGGCGTGGCTATGATGTTTGCCGGCATTTCTGTGCACGCCCAGCACACGTTTGCCAATCCTCTTGACGTGGTGGTTGGCAATGAACCGGCTATCAGAGGCGGTGAACCCGTAGTAATCATCTTTGAGGATAACTATTTCCTCTTTGTGTCACACAGACGCGGATACTGGTATTCCAAGGATTTCCGTGACTGGACTTATGTTGATGCTCCCGGCTATCCCGCCGGAGTGGTTTCGGTTGTTGAGATGGACGGAAAGCTGATAGGCTGCTCCATGAACAACCGCAACGTCTATCGTGCCATTGACCCGTACAAGGGTGAGTGGGAGAAGATAGGAGAACTGAGCAGTGACCGATACGGTGACGCCAACATGTTTGTGGATGATGACGGCCGATTGTACATGTACTTTGGCTGGTCACAGATTATGCCGTTCCAGGTTGTTGAACTGGACAAGGAGACTTTCAAGGAGAAGGGTGAGCCCAAGCCCCTGTTCTGGAGCGATATTAAGAACCACGGATTTGAGGTACGCAAGCCCGAGGATGTGATCTATTCCATATTCAACGGACGCCGTGACTACGGCCCCGAGGAACTTCCCTGGATTGAGGGTCCCTACATGATTAAGCATAACGGCAAGTACTATCTGCAGTACGCTGCCATCGGCCTTGAATTCATCTCTTATTCACATGGCGTTTATGTATCGGACAGCCCCATGGGCCCGTTCACATACAGCGAGCATAACCCGCTTACTTTCAAGACCAGCGGCTTCCAGGTCGGCGCCGGACACGGCAGCACATTCAAGGACAAGAAGGGTAACTTCTGGACTATCTGCATGATTCCCGCACAGTACGGTGAGGGTGGACGCGGATCAGAACTGGCCATCTATCCGTCGGCTGTCGACAAGCAGGGTGTGATGTACTCCAACACCGCTCTGGGTGACTATCCGCAGTATTATCCCGATGAGCGCAAGGTAGGCGGCGTAGACAACTATGTTGACTGGAAACTGCTGTCGGTAAACAAGAAGGCATTCGTCTCATCAACATTTGAGAACTATGCTCCCGCCCAGGCTCTGGATGAGGATTTCAAGACCTGCTGGGCTGCTGCCACAGGTGATGCCGGTGAGTTCTTCACGGTTGATCTGGGTGATAAGGCTACCATCAATGCCATTCAGCTTAACTGGGATCACATAGGTGCACAGCGTGCCGGCGGCCGTGGCGGATTCGGCGGCGGTATGATGGGTGGAGGCAGACCTCAGCAGCCTCAGGCAGAGCGTCTGTACCAGTGCTATGAGGTGTTTGTATCGGACGATAACTCCAACTGGACCAAGATCATAAGCAAGCCCCAGAACAAGATGGAACTCAAGCATGACTATAATGAGTTGGAGAATCCCGTCCAGGCCCGATATGTAAAGGTGGTCAATGTGGCTACTTATGATAACGCCAAGTTCTCAATCAAGGATCTGCGCGTGTTCGGTACCACACCCAAGATGAAGACTCAGAAGGTTACCAAGTTTATGGCAGTACGCAATCCCGAGGACCGTCGTGAGGCCAATGTAATCTGGGAACCGGTAGCAGGTGCCGACGGCTACATTGTACGTTACGGTATTGAGAAGAAGAAACTGTACAACAGCTACATAGTATACGGCAAGAACGAACTTTACATGCACAGCCTCAACACATCACCTGAGTACTATTTTGAGGTTGAGGCGTTTACCAGCGGTCTGCCCAAATACTCCGAGAACCCGCGCGAGACCAT
>DBYT01000106.1:0-7761 GCA_002309915.1 Bacteroidales bacterium UBA1179
GTTCCTCGTCACTGTATATCTTCATATTAGACACAAAGATAGCAAATAGCACAATAGGGACGTTTCCTTCTGTGTCATTTTATAATTTGGCCATACTTGTTGCGAGAAGGCTTACAGAGCCTCTTTTCTGCAAGTATGGCCATTATTTTGCCCTTTTTGGCCGTTTTTGATGCCATACTTGCGGGAAATCCGCATTACATGGCTTGTGGTAACAGGTATGGCCACAAACTATCGGGTTAGTGTGAACTTCAGCGTAAAGCCTGCATCATGAGTTGAAGTGGGGTAGGCCGATGTCGATACCAGCGGGAAGTTGGTCTGGAAATCGTAGTAGAAGTTCAGCGTAAGCATGCGGCTGTAGGTGTAATCGGCTGTGAATGACAGCTTGACGGCGCGGTTGCCGCTTGTGGCCTGGGTGGTCTCCTCACGCAGGTTACGGCACAGGGCGTTCTGGTTGCGGTATGAGAAGTCCAGATTCATGTTGAGGTCATTGCTAACCTGGTTGCGCCCGGTTCCGCTCTGGGCTCCGAACAGTTTCACTCCGGTTATCTTGTAGCCGGCACCGGCGGTAATGTCATCGGATGTGGTCTCTACCACCTGAACGGCTGTGGTGCTGAGTGTGAGCACACGGGTCTTGCGGAACTCCAGACGGGCCGATATGTCATTGAGGAATGTCATGTTCACACCGCACAAGGGTGCGAATGTCTCGTTGATTGATACGGAACTGATGTTGAACATAGTGCTCGGAACGGGATTGCCGCTGGTCACATCTTCAATGAATCCGCGTCCGTTCATATACTCCATGTAACTGTTGAAGGTGTTGAAACTGCCCACTGAGTAGACGCTCTTGTATGCGTGTGTCAGGTTGAAGCTCTTGAAATGCTTCTTGAAGAACGGCAGTTTGCTCAGTCCGCTGTAGGTGAATGACCAGTTGGGCAGAATGCTCAGCACATTGGGGAACAGGTCGAGTGATGCCTTCTTTGCATCACGTCCTGTGTATGCGGCAAGGAATGCAGGTATCAGTACGTCCGATGAGTACATGTCAACACCTCCGTTGGCGGGATTATAGGTCTGACCGGACAGGGAACTGCGCTGCGGATAGGTGGCACCCTGATACTGCGACTCAATGCGGTCGCGCATAACAGGCAAGGCGCGGGTCAGGCGCTCGAAACCGGCAGAGCGGTAGTTGTTCCTGGAGGAATGTCTCTCAAAGGCACTTCCTATGCTGACTGTGGTCATGTTGAAATTGCCGCCTCGGTTGGTAGGCATACCTGCATACATATACTGGATACGGCTGTTGGCCGATTTGCTCCAGCTGGCGTTGGCGTCAATCTTCAAGTCACGGAAGGGTTCTATGGTCATCTTGATCTGCAGATCCCTTGTGGCATTGGATGTCGCGGTGTGAGCTATGCTGTCACTGCTCAGCAGCCAGCCGTTGTTCATGGCCTTGTGCAGATAGTCGTCACCTGTCAGACCGAAAGCGAAATCCAGACCCGGAGCCATCAGACCGGTCGTGTTGTTCTGTCCGAACAGTTGTGAGTTGGGCATGAATCCGGGTAGTGACATGGAGTAGTTGTCACGATATGTAACCGATACGTTACGTACCATCATTAGAGTACGCAGACCTAACTCTTTTCCCTCTTTCAGGTTGAACCTCTTTCTGCGTGCGGGCAGATCGGGATCCTGGATTATCCTGAGCACAACGTTGGTGGTATCCTTGACTTTGATCAGAACACTGTCCGCACTCAGTTTGCGGTACTTGAGCTTTACGGTGTGGCCGTCGGCGGTAGTGGCGGTGAGCAGAGGATTAAGTGTGCCGAGTGAATGGACAATCACATTCCGCTCGCCGGGAAGCAGTGTCACCTCCTGCTGGAAGCGTTTGTTGCGGGTTGAGGCGCTGCTGCTTGATGAAGGACCTGATGAATAACGGTTGTTTATTCTGTGCAGATAAGCCGATTTGTTATACAGGTTAGTCAGGTTGAAACGGCTCGTAATGTTGATAGTGCGGTTGTTGGCTATGATATTACCGTAGTTGGTACCGTCGGCGTATGTGGTACCACGGTTCCATGAATATGAGGAGTTGAATCCTGCATCGGCTGTAATCCAATCCAGAACGGGAATCTTGTTGAATGGTATGCCGTATGAGGCGTTGAATGACTGATTGTAATCAAGTGGACGTCCCATGTTCCTAAGACTCATCTTGACGGAATCTTTCCAAAGCTCGTACTGGTCAGGGTAGAGGTCCTTGTTTACCACGGTGTACGGCTCCTCAATCTCTGCTCTTGACTTGGCGCTGAATGAGAGTCTGAGCAGCTGCAGCGGATTCCAGGTGACGGCGAGGTCACGGCTCATGTAGAACTGCTGTGAGAATATGACGGGGATGCCATCGGACCCCTCAAGGTCACGCTCCTGCAGTTCGTGATAATTGCGTTGCAGACCGGCGTTGAATGATATGCTCTGCGGTAGCAGACCTATCTTGGTGTCTCTTATCAGACTTAACCACTTGGAATCGCCTATGCCTGCGAACGGAGACCAGCCGGGCAGTCCGGGCGAGTAACTGTAGTCAACCGCTGCCCTCCAGTTGTCATCATGCTCGTAATCAATGGTGCTGTTGCTGCGGTCACTTACGTTCTCGGAGAAACTGAATGAGAAGTTGGCCGGATCATAAGGCATGGGCGTATCACTGCTTATGTTGACCTTGGCGTTGGAGATGCTGAAATTATGGCTCTCCTTGAGGTCCTGTGATATGCTCTTTATGGAGTCGCGGGCCGAGCCTTCGGGGTATGATTCGATTACGTCATCCAGAAGCAGGTCAGTATCATAAGGACTGTATCTGGGTGATGTCTTCTCTTTCGTGTATGAGTAATAGACGGGTACCGATATGTGCGACTGCTCCGGGAGGAAACGTCCTAAATTGGTGCTTGTGGTTACCGAGTATTTGTAGTAATCATCGGTCCTGCGTTCCCTTACGTTCTGTTCCAGGCCTCCGTATCCGGCGGTGCTCATCTGTCCTGCCAGATCGACCGATGCTACGTCGGATAGTTTCAGTCCCAGAGTGCTGAGTGCGGCCATACCACCCTTGCTCTCATAACCTACCAGACGCAGCTCGTTAACCCAGACCTCGGCATTCTTGGCACTCATGGAGTTGTTGCGTACACCTATCATTATGGCCCTTATGTTGCCAATGGACGGGTTTCCTACAACAGTGATACGGTTCTCGGGATGGTTGGGGTCATATTCGCTGTATACGTCCGATGCAGTTATGGCACCCAGGTTCTTCTGTATGTTGCGGTTGTTCTTGACCTGGGTGAGTATGTTGAAGTCAATATCCAGCATGTTGCGCTCGGGCCATACCATGCGGCGGTCATTCTCATTGGTGCCGCTGTAATGTCCGGCAGGAGTAAGGTCAAGCGGAATCTCATACTCATAGTAGTTGCCAGAGTAGTCTGAACCCAAACGTATGAATACCGATATGTCGCCGTTACGCAGTGCGCCGTCATCAGGAAGTACGGCCTCGGCATGGCTGAACATCTGGATGCGCTGGTATTTGCGCAGATCCAGTGAACTCTTCTTGTAGATACCGCGTGCCTCGCCGGCTCCAAGACCGGTAACCTTGAGGCTCATGGCCTGCTCGTTGTCCTGAACCAGCTGTACCTGGTTGGGGTCAAGGATACGTGTCACGCCGGGTGGAACCACATAGTTCACGGGAGCGCGGTCACCGTTCTCCTCAATGTTGACCGATGTGGCCGAGAACTTGCCTGATATGGAAGGTGTGCGGTTGGTGGCGCTGTATATGGGCTGCTCGTAGTTGCGCCACTGGCTGGTCATGAGTTCCAGCGAGCCGAAACGTACATGAACCTCCTCATTGAATCCGGTCAGGTACATACGCATGAAACGTATGGAGCTGAAGTCGCGGATTCCGCCCTCGGCCTTCTCATATTCATTAATAGGTATACGGAAGCAATACCAGTTCACGGTCTCTGTGTTGCCGTTACGCAGCTTGACCTTCACTTCACGCTTGTCGGATATATAGTTGCGTCCAATCTCAAGGTCAGCGGGACGCAGTGAAACGCGGTACTGGAAGAACTTCTCATACTCATCCATGGTGTAGTCGCCGTTGGCATCCTCCACGTCCGGAGTGGTGCGGGCCGACTGGTCATAGCGGGTGCCGCTCTCGGCAGAGTTGGGTGAGTTGCCCTCGGTACCGTTGTACTTGCGGTAACGGTCCATGACAGAAAGACGTGCATCGTCATAATCGGCCCCGCGATAGTAGTGATAGGTATCGGCGGCAGGGTCATCATAGATTGCCTGATAAACCTCCGGCTTGACTTTGGAGCGTATCTGGCTCAGATATGACGCATATGCAGGCCAACTGCGCTCTTCGTCCGATGAGAGTCCGTTCAGACCCACATCCTGACGGTCACGGCTGTCGGCGGCGTTGTTGTCAAAGGCATAGACCAGACTCTTGCCGGTAGGTACCTTTCCCCATACGGTCGATGCCCACTTGGCCGAGTCACCGTCAACGGGAATTCCGTTCTCAAAGAACTTCTTACCGTCCAGAAGCACATCCTCAGATACCTCACCCAGGTTCAGGTAGAGGTCACCGCCTGCAGCGCTCTGGTTATAGATGAACGGATCCAGCATCCAGAACTCTATGTACTCTATGTTGGCAACCTCAAAATCAGTGGTTGTGAGACGACGCATGATACCGCCCCAGTTATCCTGCGGGTCGGGCAGGTGACCGTCGGCATCCAGGTTGGGATTCAGGTTGTACGGTCCGCGCTCATTGGGATAATATGCCAGGTTGAGTATCTGCAGTGTGGTTGACTCGCTTGATGTGGACTCCTTGTTAGGGTAGAGCTCACGTTCATATACCTCACGTACATAGTGGTTGGAAAGCTGCTCCAGGTCTGTCTTGATGTGGGCCGGGGTAAGCGGTGAGTTGCGGCGTGTGAACAGCGGGTCAATGGTGAACCAGTTGAGTAGGGCACGGTTGTATCCCGCCTCAACCTGTCCGGACTTGCCGTATCCTTTCATACCCTTGGGTACGGCCGACAGTGTCCATGCTGAAGGCTGTAAGATGCTTATGCCGCTCTCGGCAGCCTCAAAGTCATCTATGTATGATGCGCTTCCCTGTACCTTGTCGGATACGGCCGATTGCAGGGCGGCCATCTCGGCCTTGAAGTTGATGCTCGAGGGCTGGGTCGCGTTTACGAAAGGAATCTTGTCAATTATCTTGGTAAGCGCCTGACTCTCATGTTTCCAGTTCAGGTTGAGTCCGTACATTGTGTTGACCAGAGGCTCATCACCCATGGTGACCTTACTGGTAAGCGGTTTCTCGTTCAGGTGCATGAAAGTACCGCCCATCTGGAATTCGGGTGTGAAATCATACATCCAGTTGACGCCGGCCATTGTCTTGCGCTGCATGCTGAACTGGGTGTTGCTCTCCAACTGGACATTGACGCTTGTGCCGGCATCGATGATGCTCTGGTTGATGACGGTCACCGTTCCCATGCTGTAATCCACGGTGTAGTCACTGTTCTCCACCAGGGTAGTTCCTCCGGCCGTCACCCTGACTGAGCCGCGCGGGATATTGTAAGAACCCAGTTGGATGACATTGCTGCTGGTTCCCGAATACTGGCCTATGAGCATGAACTTGTCCTTGTCGGCTATACGTTTGGCCACCACGCGTGTGGAGTCGTAGAGTTCCTGGAATACATATTTATCGGCCACTGCATCATTGTCTATCACCTTGCGCAGATGGCTACCGAACGGCTCTACTACCGGGAATATGATCTTACCGTTTGATGCCTGTACCGTATAGCGGTCTATGAAATCGAACTTTCCGTTGGGGTGGGGATTGTTGTTGTCATCCAGACGGTCCAGGTTCATAAGACGCAGCAGCGGGGTGTTCTTGAGTTCCGCCTCGGGTATGTAGGTCAGGCGGCTGCCGGTGCTGTCGCTGTTGTAGTATATGCCCAGCTTGAACTGCGCGTTCTGGATATTGCCCTGTGTGATGGAGTAGATATTCTTCATCATAAGGTCCCATGTGCCGCTTCCCGGTGAGTTGGAATTGGACTTGAGCAGTTTGACAAACAGTGCCTCCTTGGCATCGGTCTTGTCCGATGAGAATTCACCCACCTGATAACTGTTGCCGCCGTAGGTGTACTCGAAAGCCACGGCCAGCACCTCGTCGGATGCCAGCGTGCTCTTAAGAGAGATGTAACCCAACTCGCTGTTAAGGGTGTAGTCCGATGCACTAAGCATGCGGGCATTTGATATCTTCTCGTAGTCGGTGCTTCCCTCCAGGAATGCTCCAAGTGTGGTTGCCACCTGGTCAATGTCACGTGCGGCAGGGTAGTCGTTGACTATACGGCTGTAAAGGTCATTGGCTGCGTTGGCCGGAGCGGGGCCTCCGTTGGAGTTCCATGTGTTGTTGCTTATGTGACCGCTCTCGCCCAGGTCGGTGAATGCCACTATGTTTCTGGGGTTGTCATAGTTGCTCTTCTTGTTGGTAACCCAGACCTCGATTCTGGTTATCTGAACGCCGGAAACTATGCTGGGTAGCATAGCCATGTTGGCATCATAGTTGTCGCGGAAGAAATGGGCCAGGAAGAAGTGGCGGTTCTCATCGTAACTGCTGGCGTCAATCTCAAAGTCATTTATCTGCTGTCCGCCCTGAGAACTTACCGATGATGATGTCGACTCTTTCTGTGAGAGGACCATCTGCAGCTTGAGTTTTCCGAACTGAAGGTCAGATCTGACACCGAACAGTGATGATGCGCCCTGTATGAGTGACGAGTTGGTGGGGAAACTTATGTTACCGGCCTCCAGCAGTCGGATTATCTCATCCTCCTTGCCCTCGTAACGCAGTTTGATGGTCTTGGCGTCAATGTCAAAGGTGGCCTCTGTGTTGTAGTTCAGATTCATGTTGATCTTGTCACCCACACGCGCATTGATATTCAGGTTTATCTGCTCGTCAAAGTCAAAACCGCCAGTGGTACGGTTCTGGACTGACAGTGCGGGATTGTCCACCTTGTTACGGTTGTATCCGAACTTGATGGCTGCTGATCCGCTTGTCTTGACCTGAACTCCTCCGGGGCCGAATATCTTCTCGGCCGGTCCCAGGTCAAACTTCATATCGGTAAAGTCGAACTTGTTGTCGCCCTGAGCCTTCAGCTCCTCATTATATTTCTCACGGTAGAATGACTGCAGGGAGCGCTGCATCATCATACGGTTGTACTCATTGGGAGTCATGACCGTAGGAACCTCGATGTAATAGTCACCAAGTTTGTTGCCTATGCTGAATGTCTCGTCATTCTCGTCATAGGTTATCTCCTCCTTGATGTTCTCGGGATTGGGAAGAGTCCTCTGGACCCCCTGTGCATATAGAGAGTCAAGGCCCCCGCACAAGCAGGAGCCCATGAGCAGGAGTGCTGCAGCAAGGTTTCTTCCCTTAATCATCAGGTTTTAAGGATGTTTTCAGATGCGTTTCAGGGCTTCGCGGATAACCGCCTCAACCGACAGTCCCTCCTGTTCTTTAAGGATAGCCTGTACAACCTTCTGTGATGCGGCCTGCGGGAATCCCAGGGTAACCATGGCAGTGACGGCCTCGGTTGCAACCTGTCCGGCCTGTACGCCGGTCTGCAGGCCGAGCGGCATCTCATCGGACTGGGTGGCACCGATCTTGTCATGCAGGTCCACAATGATACGCTGTGCGGTCTTGGCACCTATGCCCTTGACCTTCTTGAGCAGAGAGTCGTT
>DBYT01000106.1:7799-26827 GCA_002309915.1 Bacteroidales bacterium UBA1179
ATCCTGGCCGATGCACCGCCTATGCCTGATACGGATATGAGCATCAGGAACAGCTCGCGCTCCTGCTTTCCGCTGAAACCGTAAAGGACGTACGCATCCTCGCGTATGGCCTCATAGACATACAGACGTGTTTCGTCCTTGCCCTGGATGGCTGAGTATGTATAAAGGGATATGTTAAGATCATATGCAACGCCGCCCTGTGTGAGCAGAACAGCCTGGGTGGGTGTGAGTTCCTCAATCTTTCCCTGTATGAATTCTATCATTTCCGTATGTTTTTTCAGTTACTGTATTTAAACGCATTTAACGGCCGATTATTGCACGTGCGCGTATACATAAGAGCGGATTTTTTAATAATTTCGCAGCCGGAATCAAAAAAACAAACCTTATGGAAAAGATTAAAGCAGCCATAGTAGGCTATGGAAACATTGGAAAATACGTGCTTGAGGCTCTTGAGACTGCCCCTGATTTTGAGGTAGCCGGCATAGTTCGCCGCAACGGTGCAGCAGACTGCCCCAAGGAGATAGAAGACTATAAGATTGTAAAGAATATTTCAGAACTTCCCAAGCCTGACGTTGCCATTCTGTGCGTTCCCTCACGTAAGACCGAGGAGTATGCAAAAGAGATTCTTCCTTTGGGTATCAATACAATTGACAGCTTTGATATCCATACACTCATACCTGAGACACGCAAGCGTCTTATGCAGGTTGCCAAGGATGCCGGAAAGGTTGCTGTGATATCTGCAGGATGGGATCCGGGATCGGATTCAATCGTTCGCGCCCTCATGCAGGCCATGGCCCCCAAGGGTGTTAGCTATACCAATTTCGGCCCCGGAATGTCAATGGGCCACTCAGTTGCAGTAAAGGCCATTCCCGGTGTAAAGGCAGCTCTTTCAATGACAATTCCCGTTGGTACCGGTATTCATCGTCGTATGGTATATGTTGAGATTCTTGACGGTTACCGTTTTGAGGATGTGGCTGCTGCAATCAAGGCTGATCCCTATTTTGTAAATGATGAGACCCATGTAATGCAGGTTGAGTCAGTCGATGCTCTCAAGGATATGGGACACGGTGTCAACCTGACCCGCAAGGGTGTATCGGGCAAGACCCAGAACCAGCTCTTTGAATTTGATATGAAAATCAACAACCCGGCTCTCACCGGTCAGATTCTGGTTTGCGCCGCACGAGCTTCAATGCTCCAGAAGCCCGGTTGCTATACAATGATTGAGATTCCCGTTATCGATTATCTTTACGGTGACAGGGAGGATCTTGTAAGACATCTGGTCTAAGACTGTTTTTACAGATAATAGCTGACTCCCAGAAACAGGCCGTCGGCATTACCATACCCAAGGTACAGCAGTGCCTTGGGTTTTTCTTTTTGGATCGTGTACTTGAAAAAAGCTCTGTATGCCACAATCAGTTTGTCAAAGCCTCTGCGCGAATACGCGTCACCGTATTTGATCCAGTATGCATCATACATTTCAGGCGATGAGTTGGCCTTGCAGTTCATGTAAGCGGTTCTGATACCCATACCTAAACTGCCGCATACGGCGTATCTGTCCAGGAATTTGTATCCTGCATCAAACAGGAACTGTGATGAGATGTAGTCACCTGTAAGGTGTATGTCTTTCAGGAAGTTGACAAAACTCATTCCTCCTACCTGAATACCTCTTGTGGGTGGGTCTATGTTTAATCCGATGGTTAAACCGTATAAGAAACGGTCACTGGCATTATGCCACATGCTTGTAGTTAGCATTCCTTTGATGCTGTATGAGAAGCCCCACTCCAGGTTGGCCAATTCTCTGCTTTCTTCGTGTTTGAATCCCCAACTCTCGAGCTCCTCGGTCAAAGTGCTGTCCTTGTTGATTTCGGTGTCCAAAGGGGTGCCAAGAAATTCGTCATTGTAGAAAAAGCCCACGTTTGATTCACCGTCATTTGAAAAAAGCTGTCCGTATCCGTGCTTCATGTCATCTTTCCAGGCACCGTTATATCGGCCCCCGTCAGAAAAGATGAGTAATCCCTGTCCGTTGAATCTGTCATTCTTCCATTCTCCTTCATATCTGGCGCCTGAGTGGTAGGTGTATGTGCCTTTGCCCTCTCTGATGTTGCTACGGAATTCACCCTGGTATATATCACCGTCGGGGTATATCACTGTACCCTGACCGTCCCACAGTCCGTCTTTCCATTCGCCGTCATAGACCGTCCCGTCGGCATAGATGCACCTTCCCGTGCCGTTGAACAACGAGTCGCTTATCTGACCCATATAAAGGGTGCCGTCTTCCAGCAATACGGTATCGGCCGATATGTAGTCAATGGGATTTCCTGCATGCCCCGATAGGCATGTGGCTAAGGAGAGGACTAAGAATGATAAACTACGCAGTGACATAAGGCTTGCTGTCAGAAGGTTAATCCTGCGCCCACATAGAATCCGTCAATGTTGCTGTAGCCGGTCCGCACGGAACATGAATGGATGTTGGGAATGGAACGGCTGATGATGAAGTCTGAGAATATGTCGTAGGCAAACTTTGCTCCGGTAACCTTTTCACGATAATAGAGGGTTCCGGGTTCGAAGTAACTGTCGTTGTGCTCCAGGCTTCGGCAGTTACGGATGGTATTCCTGACAGATACGCCGGCTGCCGTACCCAGAGAGAACCAGCCCCAACTGACTCCTATTTCGCCGTTCAGCCTGAACATGTTGTAGGTGTTCTCCGTCATGATCTCATCCATGTACCAGTCCCAACCTACCAGAGTGTTCTTTTCGCCCGTATCTTCATCATATGTGACCGACGTCTCGCCGATCCTGTGGCTGGCCAGGTTGAATCCCAGAGAGAATCCGGCAAAGAGACGTTTGGATATGCTGAAGTCAGCATGGATAGAGAGTATATGGTTTATTCCGTATGTCAGGCTTACATATGCATCTCCCGGATAATGCCAGCATGAATCGGGGCGTTGCGGGGTGTTGAAAGAGTAGGCACTCCAGGAGTCCATATCGCCGAATGCGCTGCCGCTGTTATTGTTATGGCTGCTGACATTGCTCTGGACTCTACCCATGAACATGTCCATGGCAAAATATCCTTCCTGCAGTACTCCTGTCTGGGAATCATAAAAGACACCCGGTCCGTCGCGCATATCGTTTCTCCATTCACCCGCATAGAGACTGCCGTCGGCATAATTCATGGTGCCGGCGCCGTTGAACTGTCCGTTCAACCAGTTGCCTTCATATACGGAACCGTCCGAGTAACGGTATGTTCCGTATCCGTTGAACTGATGCTCTTTGAAATCTCCGCTGTATGAATCACCGTCAGGGAAGAATACCTTTCCCTCACCGTCCCACAGTCCGTCTTTCCATTCTCCTTCATATACGGTGCTGTCAGGATAGAACATCCTGCCGTATCCGTTGAACATGGAATCGGCTATCTCACCTGCATACCATGAGCCGTCATCAAACCAAATGGTGTCCTGGGGCGTGGTGTCGTTCTGATCTGAAGCGTATGCTACAAGGAAGCTTACAGACAATATTGAGAGTATAACTAAGCGTTTGAGTGACATATCGACTCAAAGGTATGGAAAAATCATTAACTTTGCGAGTTCATAACAGATAATCCGTAGTAATCATGAATGAAAAGCAGGATTTGGTATGTATTTTCAAGGGTCAGGCCTTTGAAGCAGAGGTAGTGAGGTCACGTCTTGAGGCAGATGGAATACCGGCCATGATCATGAACAATTCCATGAGTGCTATATTTTCAACTTATACCGTAATGGCCGGTCCGGTAAGCGTCCTGGTAAATCCTGAGGACAGGGACCGTGCAGAACAACTCTTAAAGGAACAATGAATAACCCCAAACGTATAGCTGTCAAGGTAGGCAGCAATGTGCTTACACGTCCGGACGGTCGTCTGGATCTGGCCCGTATGGCCGCTCTGGTGGATCAGATAGCCGAGCTCAGACATCGCGGAATCGAGGTGCTGCTCATATCGTCGGGTGCCGTTGCATCAGGCCGCGGAGCGCTACCCATGCTTAAGGATGAGAAGAGCGTAACCAGCCGCCAGCTTTTCGCAGCAGTGGGCCAGGCCAAGCTGATAGAGCACTATTATGACCTTTTCCAAGAGTACGGAATAACCGTAGGACAGATCCTTACCACAAAGGAGAACTTCACAAACGAGACCCTTCACGCCAACCAGATGCGTTGTATGACCGCAATGCTTGACAACGGAGTGGTACCCGTAATCAATGAGAATGACACCGTATCTGTCGAGGAGCTGATGTTTACCGATAACGATGAACTGTCAGGTCTTGTAGCCCGTATGATGGAGGCCGAGATACTGGTTATCCTGAGCAATGTGGACGGTGTGTTCACCGGCAGTCCCGATGAGCCCGGATCAGAACTCATACATGATGTATACCCCGATGACGACTATTCGTCATGCGTAAGCAGCAGCAAGTCCCAATACGGACGCGGCGGTATGATGACCAAGATGAAGACCGCCCTGGGCGTAGCCGCCGACGGCATTGAGGTCCGCATAGCCAACGGACGCCGTCAGGATGTGCTCATTGAAGTCCTTTCCGATCCTGAGAATGCCCGTTGCACACGTTTCCATGCTTCAAAGAAATAACCATGATAGAGAAAACCCTTGAACTCCTTAAAGATGCATCTTACTCCCTTCCCGTGCTGGAGGAGAATCAGATAAATGACCTGCTGCTCACACTGGCCGATGCCATTGAGAGCAACTCAGCCGAACTGCTTGAGGCCAACGCCAAGGACTTGGCCCGTATGGACCGCAGCAATCCTGTCTATGACCGCCTGCTGCTTACCGAGGACCGCCTTAAGGGCATAGCCTCCGATATGCGCCACGTGGCTGAACTGGAGAGCCCGGTGGGTAAGGTCATCGATGAGCGTGTACGCCCCAACGGCATGAAACTGACACGTGTCCGTGTTCCGTTCGGTGTGATAGGCGTCATATATGAGGCCCGTCCCAACGTAAGTTTTGACGTATTCTCGCTCTGCTTCAAGTCTCGCAACGCATGCGCACTGAAAGGCGGCAGCGACGCATATGACTCCAATTGCGCTATAGTTGACCTGATACACCGCGTCCTGGCAGAGAAGGGCATCGACCCCCATGTGGTTGAACTTCTTCCCGCCGGTCATGAGGCAGCCGCCGAACTAATGAAGGCAGTGGGCATGGTTGACCTGCTCATTCCCCGCGGCAGCGCACGTCTTATCAAGTCAGTACGTGAGCAGGCTCAGATTCCCTGCATTGAGACCGGAGCCGGAGTTTGCCATACATACTTTGACAAGGAGGGTGACATCAAGAAGGGCGCCGATATCATATTCAACTCCAAGACTCGCCGTCCCAGCGTCTGCAACACGCTTGACTCACTGGTTATTCACTCAGACCGCCTGAGTGACCTGCCCGAACTCTGCATCCGCATGGCCACCAAGAACGTAGTCATTGAGGCCGATGAGCAGTCATATGCCGCACTTGAAGGCAAGTATCCCGCAGAACTCCTGGAGCATGCAACCGACGAGAGTTTCGGCAAGGAGTTTCTGGCATACCGCATGTCAATCAAGACGGTTCCTTCATATGAGGAGGCGTTGCTGCATATCCGTCGCTATACCTCACATCACAGCGAGTGTATCGTAACCGAGAACGCTGAGCACGGACGCAAGTTCCAGCAGTACATTGATGCCGCCTGCGTCTATGTAAACGTATCCACCGCATTCACTGACGGCGCACAGTTCGGACTCGGTGCCGAGATAGGCATCAGCACACAGAAGATGCATGCCCGCGGTCCTATGGGACTTGAAGAGATTACAACTTACAAATGGCTTATCAACGGTGATGGCCAGACAAGACAATAAATCCTTTAGATGATGAGACACTTTACTTGCGTTAAGGATCTGGGCGATCTGCATCAGGCATTGCAGGAGGCCCTTGAGATAAAGAGAGACCGTTTCAAATATGTAGAGCTGGGCCGTAACAAGACCCTGCTCATGGTGTTCTTCAACTCCAGCCTGCGTACCCGTCTGAGCACACAGAAGGCAGCCCTCAACCTGGGTATGAACGTTATTGTCCTGGATGTGAACCAGGGTGCCTGGAAACTGGAGACCGAGCGCGGTGTCATCATGGACGGTGACAAGTCCGAGCATCTGCTCGAGGCCATTCCCGTTATGGGTTGCTACTGCGATGTGATAGGTGTCCGTTCATTCGCCCGTTTCGAGAGCCGCCAGGATGACTATGAGGAGAAGATCCTGAACCAGTTCATCCAGTACTCCGGTCGTCCCGTATTCTCAATGGAGGCCGCCACAGGTCATCCGCTCCAGAGTTTTGCCGACTGGATCACCATCGAGGAGCATAAGACCGTAGAGCGTCCCAAGGTTGTCATGAGCTGGGCTCCGCATCCCAAGGCTCTGCCCCAGGCCGTTCCCAACTCATTCGCTCAGTGGATGGTTGCAGCCGGATATGATGTAGTTATTACACACCCCGAGGGCTATGAACTTGACCCCAAGTTCACTGCAGGTGCCCGTATTGAGTATGATCAGATGAAAGCCTTTGAGGGTGCCCACTTCATTTACGGAAAGAACTGGTCATGCGCCAGTCCCGAGCATTACGGCCAGGTTCTCAGCAAGGACCGCAGCTGGACCATCAGTGACCGTCAGATGGCAGTCACCGACAATGCGTTCTTCATGCACTGTCTGCCGGTACGCCGTAATATGATTGTAACGGATGATGTTATAGAAGGACCCCGCTCACTGGTAATACCCGAGGCCGCCAACCGTGAGATATCGGCCACAGTTGTCCTTAAGAAGATACTTGAGGGACTGAAATAGTCTTATCTTATAACCAACTTACGTTCATAGTCTTCCTTGTAGCCGCTGCAGCTCAGGAAGACTGTGTCGTTTTTGGAGAGTCCGTAACCTTGAAGGGGAATTGAAAGGTATGCATGTTTGGTGTATACCGGCTGGTCTCCGTAGGCGTTGTGGTAGATGGTGAACTTTTTCTTTCCTATGCTGTCCTTTTGGGAGTAGAGCAGTCTGTGGGCAGTATCCTCTTTCGAAACCTTGATGCCCAGGTAGATATTTATATAACCGCCTCCTATATACATGCTGATAATCTCTGCCGGATCAGTTACTTTAATGGAATCCGGTATCGTTGAGTCTGCCGGGGCTCTGTATGATAAGGTGGGCACCATCTGCCCTATGCGAGCCGTCTTATCCTCATTCAGGATGACCGATGCAACCATTCGGTAGAGTGTGTCGGGCGCGAGCTTATCGGACTTGTTACTTACCGTATACTCTGTGCCGAAGTCATCTTTCAGTAGGGTGACGTATCCTTCACTGTCGGTATATCCGGTCATGAATCCGGATATCAAGGTACCAACAGTTCCCTGTTTTTCGATACAGGAAGTGACTACCGGCATCAGAATGACGGCCAGGGTCAGTAACAAGACGGTTCTTTTCATTGCTCGGATAAGCTTTTCTTGTTTATAAGCGGGTTGGCATACATGGTGAGTATGCGCTCCCTGAGGAAATCCCAATCAGGGTTGGGAAAGTCGATTTTGGCAAGCTGTCCGTCCAGATAGGTCTGGAAAGCCTGCTTCTGCTCAGGCGTGTAGTTAGAGGCCTCGGCATTGTCGCCGCGCAGCATATCAAGTGCAATGCGGTTGCAGGGGTAGATGCGGTAACCCTCGAATATGTGTCTGTCTATGATCTTAGCCACCTGGTCCAGGAACTGGTTGCGCGGTACTGCGCTGTCAAGTGCGGCAATCTCCTTGTCTATCGGGGCCGATACCTGATAATGCAGGTGTCCCTTGAATCCGAATATGCCGGTCTTCATGTTGTCCAGGTCGGCCTGTTCGCTCTTTACGTAGTCGGGGTTGTCACGTTTGAGCTGGAACTCGGCGGCCTTGAGCCAGTCACACGGGTCATACTCGTAACTGATGGTAAGCGGGCAGATGTGCAGTGACTGCAGTTTCTCTGACAGTGACATATCATCGGACCCCGACATGGCCAGCATCTTGAGCACGCTCTTCTGGGTGCGGTCATCGGAATCCTTGGCGCGTCCCTCACGCTGGGCCAGCCATACGGGACTCTTTTTCTCCTCAATAACAAAACGTATGTATCTGGAGAGTTGTTTTGATGATTCCAGAAGTTCGGCAGCGGTGGCCGAGCGGTTTACCACGAAACTGCGGTTAAGCCTTACCAGCGTCTCAATCCATGGGTGAATGAGCAGATTGTTGCCTATTCCTATTTCGACCGATTTCTTGCCGTTCAGCACAATGAGTATGTAATCCAGATATGCCGAGTCAAGTACTATGTCCCTGTGGTTGGACAGATAGATGAAATCCTCGCGTCCCCCGGGCAGTGCCGAGAAATCATTTGTAAAACCGGTAGTGGCCTTTTTCAGTATCCTGTTCAGGAACGGACAAATCATACCCAACTGGAAACTGTTCACGGTCTTGAACCGTCTGGTATAGAGTTTGTGCACCCAGATGGGCACACCCTTGATCATACCCTTCACGATCTTTACAAAGGCAGGGTCATCAAGCAATGAGAGCACGGCGCCGCGCACCTCATCGTCCTCAAGGGACCGCATTTTCTCAAATTCAGCGGGAATATCTGTCGTTTTCATCCTTAGAAACTGTCCTCTATTATTTCGGTAAGTACATCAGTCAGGTTCAGGCCGGCTGCCCTGATCTGCTGAGGTATGAAACTGGTGGCTGTCATGCCCGGGGTGGTGTTCACCTCCAGCAGGTTGATCTTGTCGCCGTCAGTAATGATGTAGTCGTTGCGGATTATTCCGTGGCAGCCCAGCAGGTCATAAATCTTTGCAGTCAGATCCTGGATGCGGTCACGCAACTCGTCAGGTATGCGGGCGGGAGTGATCTCCTCAACCTTGCCGTTGTACTTGGCGTCGTAGTCAAAGAAATCGGTCTTGGGAACCACCTCGGTAACCGGCAGTTTCACTTCATGCTTGCGGGTCTTGTAGTAACCGTTGGTAACCTCAATACCTTGCATGAATGACTCTATCATGATCTCGCTGTTCTCCTTGAACGCCTCCTCAACGGCAGGAATGATCTGCTCGCGTGTCTTGACCTTGGTGGTGCCGAAACTGGAACCTCCGTCAGTGGGCTTGATGAAGCAGGGCAGACCAACCTTGCTTATTATCTTGTCCGGGTCTATCTTGTCGCCCTTGCGCAGGCGGCGGGAATCGGCCACGTTCACCTTGCAGCTCTTCATGGTCTTGTTGAGCACGAACTTGTTGAATGTCAGGGCCGACGGCAGCACGTCACATGTGGAGAAAGGTATGCGCATAAGTCTCAGATAACCCTCAAACACGCCGTTCTCGCCGGGTGTTCCGTGTATGATGATATATGCGTAGTCAAAAACGGTTTTCTTTCCCTGCCAGGTAAAACTGAAATCATTGCGGTCCACCGGGGCCGATATGCTTTCGCTGACATGAACCTGCCAGTTCTTGCCTTCAATCTCCAGAATATATGGTTCGTATTTATCCTTGTCCATGTATTCAAGGATGGTTGCGGCGCTGCGGAGTGATACGGGGTTCTCGCTTGAGTCGCCGCCTGCTACGATTGCAATCTTGCGTTTCATTCTTTATGTCTATTTTTCAAAATCTCTTGAACTTACATAGTCCCGCCATTTTTCTATCAGCGTCTGCATATCGGCCGGGAGTTCGGAGTTGAAGAACATCTCCTTTCCGGTCTTGGGATGTACAAACCCCAGTGTCTTGGCATGCAGGGCCTGGCGCGGACATATCTCAAAACAGTTCTGTACGAACTGACGGTACTTGCTGAAGGTGGTGCCTTTCAGAATCTGGTCGCCTCCGTAACGCTCGTCGCTGAACAGTGGATGGCCTATGTGTTTCATATGCACCCTTATCTGATGCGTGCGTCCTGTCTCCAGACGGCACTCCACCAGTGACGTGTAACCGAAACGCTCCAGAACCGTGTAATGGGTAACGGCGTGTTTGCCTACCTCGGGGTCAAATGACACCGCCATCTGCAGACGGTCCTTGGGGTTGCGGGTTATCTGGCTTTCAATCCTGCCCTCCGCCGGATTGGGAACTCCCCATACCAGAGCCTGGTATGCACGTTTGGTGGTCTTGTCAAAGAACTGCTTTCCCAGACAGGTCTTGGCGTCGGGTGTCTTGGCAACCACCAGCAGACCGGATGTGTCCTTGTCGATGCGGTGTACCAGACCCACCTGCGGGCTGTTGGGGTCATAATCGGGATTATCTCGGAGATGCCATGCCACGGCATTTACCAGTGTGCCGTGAAAGTTGCCGCATCCGGGATGAACCACCAGACCTGCCGGTTTGTTGACTACCAACAGACAGTCATCTTCATAAACTATATCCAGAGGAATATCCTCGGGTTCGATATCGCTGTTGTAACGAGGACGGTCCATCATGACCGTAATCACGTCAAGCGGCTTTACCTTATAATTGCTTTTTACCGGCTTGCCGTTGGCCATCACCATTCCGGCATCGGCGGCATTCTGTATGCGGTTGCGTGATGAGTGCTCCAGATGGTCAAAGAGGAACTTGTCTACGCGAAGCAGACTCTGTCCTTTGTCGGCCACTACACGGAAATGCTCGTACAGTTCCGCTGAGTCCGGAGTGGGCTCAAGGTCATCCAAAGACTCTTCTATCTCGTCTTCGAGGTCTGTCATAAGGATTACTCAAAGAAATCTGAGTCAATAACGGCGGTTGAATCAACTTCCTCAATGCGCTCAACCGGGTTTCCGTTGCCTGCTACAATAGTCAGCATGGAACCTTCAGGTATCTCTGTTCCGGCTTCAATCTTTTCGCCCTGATACCTTATCTCATAAACCCAGTCCAGGTCACCGTCTATATAAACCGTCTTCCCGAGTTTGAATCCTGCTGCTTTCAGTCTTGATTCGGCAGCTCGCAGAGAACTGTTGTCGGCTACATCGGGTATGGCTCTGGTGGGGACTTTTCCGGAGTTGAGCGTTAGGTATATCTTCCGGCCGTCCTTAACATAAGCACCGGGCTTGGGCTTCTGTTCTATGACGCCGCCCTCAACCATCATCTTGTCATATTTGTAATCCAACACCTCATATTTGAGACCGACGGCGGCAAGCGCCTTTCCCGCCTCCTCTTCATACATGCCAGACACATCAGGTACGGCTATGTATTCTCCGTGAAGGGTGTATGACTTGATCCATCGGAAAGTGACAAGCAGCAATATCACGGCAATTGCCATCATTGCCAGCACATTGAGCAGGATAATCAGTATTCCGCGTCCTTTCTTAAGCTTATTGTTCGCCATTTCTCGGTTTAATCTATTTCAAACTACAAAATTAATCATTTGGAGCTAAAATTCACCTCAAGTCAATTGAAATGTTGCGGACTTTTACATGGGGCTCACGGTACCTTACCCATATAATAAGAGGTGGAATGTATGACTATGTATGTTGATGTGTTGTAATATGCAATTTTTATGCATTGCTATTATGCGTCTTTTGGTGCCAAAATGGCTTTTGGGGATATCAGATTGCGTTCATAATGCAAAAAAATAAGGTTATATTTCACTTTTTTTTCAGAAATATGCACACTTTATCCACACATTGCTTAACTTTGCCAAGTTAAAAGGGAATGATGAAAACTTATTCTTTTTGAAACGAACCCTTGTCCAGACCGTTCTTGGAATGGTATTGGACTGATTAAAAGAGATATGTGCCCGACACAAACTATTGTCAAACTAAATAAATTGTCTATGAGAAAAATTCTCTTAATGATGGCTGCAGTTTTGAGCGCTGGATTTGCCTTTGCTCAGAATGTGCAAGTTACGGGAATTGCAACTTCGGCCGAGGACGGAGATCCTATGCCTTCAGTTGCAGTGGCAGTTCAGGGTACTGGTAGAGGTACTACTACCGATCTTGACGGTGCCTATTCAATTTCAGTACCATCAAATGGTACACTTGTTTTCTCTTTCTTGGGTTATGACGATGCCGTTGTACCCGTGAATGGCAGAACAGTTATTAACGTAGCTCTTCAGCCTGGCTCTATTATGGTTGACGACGTTATGATTACTGCTATGGGTATTTCAAAGTCAGAGAAATCATTGGGTTATTCTGCCACTGAGATCAAGAGTGACGAGCTGATCGCTTCAAGGCAGAGCAACGTCATCAATGCAGTTGCCGGTAAGGTAGCAGGTGTGTCAATCTCATCATCAGCAACAACCGCCGGTGGACAGCAGTCCGTTATCATCCGTGGTCTGAGCTCTATCGGTAATTCAAACCAGCCTCTTTACATCGTTGACGGAGTGCCCATGCAGTCTCTTAGAATCAGCAACACTGCCGAAGGTTACGGAAACCTTGGTGTTGGTATAGGATCATTGAACAATGATGATATTGAGAGCATGACCATCCTTAAGGGTGCAGCCGCTACTGCCCTTTACGGTTCACGCGCATCAAACGGTGTCATTATTGTAAATACCAAGAGCGGTAAGAACTCAAAGACTGAGATCTCAGTGAATTTCGGAACACAGTTCTCATCTGTTTCCACTCTTCCTGAGTTCCAGAACAAGTTCCTGACCGGTTGGGACGGTAACCTTACTCTTGATGAGAATGGTTCATGGGGTCCTATCGCAAACGATCAGTTCCGCGTTTACGGTCCTATTGTAAACCACCAGCAGCGCGCCAAGAACTACAAGGCTATACCTAACAACATCCGTGATTTCTATGATACCGGTATTCAGTACAACACCAGCGTTTCAATGCGCGGCGGTACCGATAAGACTGGTTACTACATCTCTTACTCACATCTGAATGATGACGGTATCCTGCCGATGGATCACGATACCTATAAGAAGGATACATGGAGTTTCCGTGGCAACCATCAGGCTTACAAGTGGTTGAACATCGAGTCTTCTATCAACGTATCAAAGCAGGTTACTGATCAGGTAAGTGAAGGCTCTGGCCAGCAGTCAATGATTGAGGGTCTGTATCAGGCAGGTCGCGATATCGCCTTTATTGACGGTAAGGATCTGACAGACATATTCAACCGTCCTGAGGGTTGGTATACTCCTTACGGTATCACCAATCCCTACTGGATTATTGACAACTCTTATAACAGGATTGATACCAAGAAGGTATTCGGTAAGATTCAGGCCGACATCACTCCTATCAAGCAGTTGACATTGTCATATCGTTATGGCTTTGACTACACAGACTATGACGGTAAGACCACTATGTATCAGATTGCAATGGATCCCTCATATGCTAACGCAAGTTCTACAAACCAGGAGGGTAGTATTACAATCAACTATGGAAGATATTATGAGTTGAACAATGACTTCCTGGCAAACTGGAAGGATAAATACGGTGACTTTGAGGTTAACGCTACCGCCGGTGTCAACATCAGTGAGCGCGGAAACACCCAGGCCTCAGCTGGTGTCAAGGGTCTTACTTTCGATACCGGTTTCTGGGATCTGAGCAACACCACAAAGCAGCCTACAGCAAGTGAGAGTCAGTCCAAGCGCCGCAACATCGGTGCATTCGGCGACCTGCAGTTGGGTTGGGACGATCAGGTTTATTTGAACCTGACCGCACGTAACGACTGGTCATCAACTCTGCCTATGGATAACAACAGTTTCTTCTATCCCGGTGCAACACTCAGCTGGCTGTTCTCAAATTCATTCGGCTTTGATGATGCTACATTCGGCAAGTTGAGAGTAGCTTACGGTAAGACCGGTAACGATCCCGGTGCATATCTCACACAGCCTGTATTTACTCAGGGCTATGCTGCCATGTATCTGGGCGATGACATTGAGTTCCCGTTCAACGGTTACAATGCATACCAGGCTACCGCTTCTCTGGCATCTGCAAGCCTCCAGCCTGAGATG
The DNA here is from genome assembly GCA_002309915.1 of Bacteroidales bacterium UBA1179. Lineage (GTDB taxonomy): Bacteria > Bacteroidota > Bacteroidia > Bacteroidales > Bacteroidaceae > Colenecus. The sequence goes on from DBYT01000106.1 coordinate 21,679, forward strand.
ACCACTGAGTTTGAGGTAGGTGCAAACGTAAGCTTCTTCAGCGGACGCTTAGGTTTGGATGTATCTTACTATGACAGAACATCAGACATGCAGATATTCACTCTGCCTTCTGATCCTGCTACCGGTTATTCAAGTATGGTTATCAACTTCGGTAAGGTCAACAACAAGGGTATTGAGGTATTGCTCTCAACAACTCCCGTTAAGACCCGTAATTTCCAGTGGGATATCAACTTCAACTACGCTAAGAACAACAATAAAGTTGTAAGTCTGCCTGACGGCCTTGATGGCGGTAAGTCAAGACTTGTAAACTATGATGACGTATACATGTATGCCGAGGTTGGCAGACCTCTGGGAACTCTTTACACCAACCTGCCTCAGTACACTGCTGACGGTAAGATAATTGTTGATAAGAAAGGTCTGCCCGTTCAGGGAACAGAGTATGAGTATACAGGTTATACCGTTCAGAATGATTGGACCGGAGGTGTAAACAGCACCCTCAGATACAAGAACTTCTCAGTAGGTGCTACTGTTGATGTACGTTGGGGTGGTTATATGTACAGCCGTACCAAGACTCTGCTGTGGTTCACCGGTAACTCAATAGAGAATACATACAATGACCGTAAGGCTTTCGTAGTTCCCAACTCTGTAGTTCAGAATGGAACTGATACTGAGGGCAATCCCGTGTATGTTGAGAACACCACTCCTATTACACTTTATTCATCAACTTACCAGTACTACATGAACGGTAACAACTCTTATCCTCTTGAGGGCGGTAAGTGTAAGCTCATAGACAGGACATACGCAAAGCTGCGTGACGTGACTGTTTCTTACACACTTCCTTCAAATCTGGTAAGAAAGGCACATCTGACAGATGTTACACTCTCTGCCGTAGGAAGCAACCTCTATATCTGGACTCCCAAGTCCAACTGCTACATTGATCCTGATCAGGGTTATACTACTGACCTTAACGGTATGTTCGGTGAGATTGCTTGTACAGTACCTTGCCGTTACTTCGGATTCAATGCCCAGATTAAATTCTAAATGAGTACTATTATGAAAAAGATATCAGCATTTCTTGCAGTAGCCATGTCGCTCTCAGTATTGTCATGCGACAGTTGGTTGGATATTAACTACGATCCGAATGCCGTAACTGAAGTTGAAAACGGTTCTGTTCTTCCTTCAGTTGAGCTTAACCTTATGAGCGTTACCGGTTTCTATGGACATCTTCTTGGTTCATATTATGCCGAGCAGTATGCTATCAAGCCCGGAGGTCCTCAGTACCTCGGTCTTTCTCACTGGGATACTAAAGACGGTACATTAGGTTCTAACTGGTCTAACCGCCTTTACACTTCCGCTTATCAGAAAGTTGCCACCAATGCCAACAATATCAGAAAGAAAGCATCTGAGGCTGGCGCGTGGGGTGATTATCTGGCAGCAACTGTTCTCCTGGACTATAACTACCAGCTCTTGGTTGATGCCTTTGGCGAGACTCCTTACTCAGAGGCTCTTGATGTTTCAAAACTGTCACCTAAGTATGATGACGGCAAGGACATCTATGCAGGACTGGTAGCAGACCTGGAAGATGCTTTGTCAAAGGTTTCTCTTTCAGACCAGGTATGTGACAATATGCTGTTTGCAAGCAGCAGTGATGTAAATAACTGGATTCAGTTTGCCAATGCCCTTATGCTTAAGATCCTTATGCGTGAGAGTGGTGTTGTAAATGTAAAGGATAAACTGGCTGCTCTCGTAGCTCAGGATAATTTCCCCACCGAGGACATCCTGTTCGGTTCAAGTTTCTGGACCAACCAGGCCGGAAAGGACAATCCCGTATACTCTGAGGTTGTTCGCGAGAGAGGTGATGTAAATACCGGACGCACCATTGAGATTTGCGCTCATATGGCTCTGACAGCTACCATGAACGAGGTTAACGATGCCCGTCTGGCTGCCAAGTTCGTTCCCTCTGTAGGATTCAACAACTTTGAGGGTAATTTCATCGACGAGCAGCAGTCAAAGGAGATTGGTGCCAAGAAGGTAAGTGAGGATACTTTTGCAGAACTTAACCTTAAGTTCAATACTCCCGTTTACTTCCTTACTGTAGCAGAGACAGATTTCTTCCTGGCTGAGTATTATGCAAATGCAGAGCTCGGAAATGACGCTGCCAAGGCTAAGCAGTATTACGAGGCTGCTATTGAGGCTTCATTCGCCACTCATGGTGTAACTGGTGCTGACAATATCTACGGTGCAGGTAAGAAGTATGCATGGGATGCATCTAAGGCAACTGAGCTTATCGGTATCCAGAAGTGGGTTGCCCTTGCATGTGTAAACGGTTTTGAGAGCTGGTGCGAGCTCCGTCGTCTGGGCTATCCCGCATTTAATGCCAAGACCGGTGCCGAGATTTATGCAAAGTGGGATGAATTGGCTACTGCTAATGTAACTGCCAATAAGCCTAATCCTACTCCCCTTGCACAGGATTTGATTGATGCCGGCGTTTATACCACAGGTACAATCTTTACTCCTGTGTATGTTGTAGGCCTTGAGGCAAACACCCTGTTGGGCCGTCTGCCTTACGTTACAAGTTCACGTACTACAAACTCAAACGTACCCAAGCAGAAGAATGCTTCTGACAAGGTATTCTGGGCCAAGTGATTTATTATTATTCAAACATGACTAATATGAAAAAAGTTATATTTCTTGCAATGCTTGTAGCTTCTTTCTCACTCATATCCTGTGAGAAGGAGCAACATGCCGAGAATCTCAAAGTTGAGTCTTATGCCGACTTTGAGATAATAGGAGGTACTCCTTATATTCTTCCTATTGGAACAGCTTGGACCGATCCTGGAGTAAAGGCTCTTGTTGACGGCGAAGACGTTTCATCCGAGGTAATAGTTGAAGATGAGGTAGATGAAACTACAATAGGTTCTTATGTTGTCAAATATAAATATGTCAACAAGGATGGCTTTTCAAATTCCACAACCAGGACCGTTTATGTTTGTAACCCTTCTGTAACAACAAATATCGAGGGTACATATAAAACCATAGCCGGTACATATCGCGACAATAGAAAGGGTACACAGACACCGTATGCCGGTTTCACCGTAAAGATCAAAAAGATATGCCCGGGATTCTTCTCTATTGATGATATGCTTGGTCAGTACTATAATGAGTACGTTGGATACGGACCCAAGTATGATTACGCATATGATTTCTCTGCTGATGCGAACTGGAGCCTGAACCCTGATAACTCGATTGATATGGTATCCGGTGGTTATATCGGAGCATGGGGCGATTATGCAGGTCCGTTATCAAATGCAAGTTATGATCCTGCAACTGAGACCATTTCATTTGTTATTACTTACGCGAACATGGATTTCTATGTCGTAATGCAAAGACAATAAATAAAGATCATTGTTATGAAAAAGATATTATTATCAGCTATCGTGGCCTCATTTGCGCTGCTCTCTTGCAGTCCTAAGTTTGAGGTTGAAAATACTGCTACGGAATCCCTTGCAGGCAACTGGATGTGCACTATCTTCTACTCAGATACTCTTGATCAGGAATTACCGATAGACAGCATCGCGTGGACTCACTATACTGGCGCTGAGTTTATCACTTACAATACTGCAGATAATGTTTCTACACAGATGTGGATTAATGACCAAGAGGGTTTTTGGGGAACATTCTGCAAGATAGACTGTGATGCCAATGCTAAGACTTTTGGAAAGGCTGGTGCAGAGTATACCGATGAGTATAACGGAGTTTTGCAGAAGATATGGGGTGGTAAGGTTACCTATGGTGCTGCTGTTGCTCCTGGCTCAGGAACCAAGTGTGACAAGATTGAGTTCTTCATCCAGTTTGAAGATGATCAGGATGCTTTAGGTAATCCGGATCCTTTTGGAACCACTTACTATGTTGCAGGTTATCGCAGAACCGGATTCCCTGAGGATGATGATGAATTCGTTATCGTATGGGATTCAATGCCTGAGCAGTAATTATTGAATCTGCTTTATAAATCAATAGCCGGGTCTTGTGGCCCGGCTATTGTTTTATAGATTACAGTCTTAAGAAACAATGAAGGGCCGGACGTTTGTCCGACCCTTCATTATTTAGACCTTATCCGGTTAAGTATTACTTCTTGGTTCCGCAGTACTCGTCAGATACTGTCAGTTTCTTGCGGCCCTTGGCTCTGCGTGAAGCAAGTACTCTGCGGCCGTTGGCTGAGGCCATTCTCTCACGGAATCCGTGCTTGTTCTTTCTCTTCCTGTTGGAAGGCTGAAATGTTCTTTTCATCGTTATATATTTTTATTGTTTTCCTATCTGTTCGGGAATCGGAGGGCAAAGGTAGTTTCTTTTTTCTTAATATGCAAATTGCATCTCTTTTTTTGTCTAAAGTTTTGTCTATTTGTCTCATTGCACTACTTTTGCAGAACGAAATGATTCATTATTAATTATAGAACAAACAGACTTTTATGATTCTTTGTCAAGACATCAAGATCGGCACCTGCATCAACTTGGAGGGCCAGCTTTATTTCTGCATTGATTTTCTCCATGTAAAACCCGGTAAGGGAAACACATTCGTACGTACCAAGCTTAAGAACGTGGTAAACGGCCGCGTACTTGAGCGTACATTCCAGATTGGCTTCAAACTGGAGGATGTCCGCGTGGAGCGTCGTCCTTACCAGTACCTGTATCAGGATGAGATGGGTTATATATTCATGAACCAGGAGGATTTTGAGCAGGTAACCATTATCAAGGACCTCATCAACGGTGTTGATTACCTCAAGGAGGGCGAGGTTGTTGATGTTGTTACCAATGCCAACACAGGCGAGATCCTGTTCGCAGACCTGCCCGTAAAGGTAGTGCTCAAGGTTACATATACAGAACCCGGCCTTAAGGGTGATACGGCTACCAATGCCACTAAGCCTGCTAAGGTTGAGACCGGTTGCGAGGTTCGCGTACCTCTGTTCATCAATGAAGGTGAGCTGATCGAGGTCGATACCCGCGACGGATCATACCAGGGCCGCGTAAAGGCATAAGAAATGGATGAATAAGCCAGACAAGCTGAATCTTAAGCAGTGGGCCATTGAGGATCGCCCCCGTGAAAAGATGAAGCAAAAAGGCGCAAGTGCGCTTACAAACGCTGAGTTATTGG
>DBYT01000106.1:26862-39344 GCA_002309915.1 Bacteroidales bacterium UBA1179
TCCTGCCGCAACAGTCTTTCCGAACTTGGAAAACTTAGCGTCGGGGAGCTTTGCTCTTTTAAAGGAATAGGTGAGGCCAAGGCAATTACGATCCTGGCCGCATGTGAACTTGGCAGACGCCGTAAGGAAGAAAAACCCTTGCCGGTGCCTGTTATCAGGACGTCGCGTGACATTTATGACTGGTTCTATCCCGTCATGGCCGATAAGCAGGTTGAGGAGTGTCATGTTCTGCTGCTCAATCAGGCCGGCAAGGTGCTTGGCAGCATGCTTGTAAGTCAGGGAGGCCTGACAAGTGCATCGGTCGATGTCCGCCTGATTGTACGTGAAGCAATTGTACGCAGAGCCACTTCGGTGGTAATGTGTCATAACCATCCGTCGGGCAACCTGATGCCCAGCCGTCAGGATGACGGGCTTACAACTGCCGTCCGACAGGCGTGCTACACGATGGATATATCGCTGCTGGACCATGTGATATTCACTGACAGCGGGTATTACAGTTACGCCGACCATGGTCGGATATGAAAGAGATGAGTGAAAAGTTTGATATAGAGGAGAAAGTCGTGGAGGTACTCAAGACCGTATATGATCCTGAGATACCTGTCGATATATACAATCTTGGCCTTATCTATAAGGTCGATGTCGATGATGACGCCAATGTCAGCATTGACATGACTCTGACAGCGCCCGGCTGCTCTCTGGCGGATTTTATTGTCGAGGATGTCCGTCTCAGGGTGGAAGGCCTGGAATGTGTCAAATCGGCCACGGTAAATCTTGTCTTTGAGCCCGAATGGGACAAGGATATGATGTCCGAAGAGGCCAAACTTGAACTGGGACTTATATGAAACAGGTTTATTTTATCTCCGATGCACATCTGGGCTCATGGGCTATCGACCATAAGCGGATGCAGGAACGGCGTCTGGTGCGTTTCCTTGACGATATCAAGGACAAGGCTCAGGCTATCTATATGCTGGGTGACATGTTTGACTACTGGTATGAGTTCAAATATGTGGTACCCAAAGGCTACACCCGTTTTCTTGGAAAGATATCTGAGCTTACCGACAGCGGTGTTGAGGTACACTATTTCATAGGAAACCACGATATTTGGTCATTCGGTTATCTGGAGCGTGAGTGCGGAGTGATACTGCACAGAGAACCCGTAACGATTGAGATCATGGGTAAGGAGTTCTTCCTGGCGCATGGTGACGGAATGGGAGATCCCAGCCGTACGTTCCGTTTCATGAGAGGCATTTTCCGCAGCCGTGTATGCCAGTTTCTTTACTCTCTGCTGCCTACACGCTGGAGCATGTGGTTCGGCCTTACATGGGCCAAGAAAAGCATGGAGAAGCATCGTCTGAACGGAGTGGACCAATATCTGGGTGAGGACAAGGAGTTTCAGGTAGTCTATGCCAAGGAGTATCTTAAATCCCATCCTGATATCAATTACTTTATGTTCGGTCACCGTCACATTGAACTGGACCTGATGCTGACCCACTCCTGTCGTCTGATGATTCTGGGTGATTGGATAACTCACTACACCTACGCCGTATTTGACGGCAAAACCCTCACGATGAACAACTATCTGGAAGGAGGTGACAATAAATAAAAAGCTGCCCTGAAAGGCAGCCTTTTTTATTTATAGGGCGATTGTACTTATTTCACTAATGCCATAGTGTCTTGTGCAATCATCAGCTCCTCATCGGTCGGGAGAACTACCACCTTGACCTTTGAGTCAGGAGTGCTGATGATACCGTCCTTACCGAACATGATCTTGGCGTTCTGCTCCTTATCCAGCTTGATGCCCAGGAACTCCAACCCCTCACAAACGGCCTCGCGGACCTCGTGACGGTTCTCACCCACGCCGCCGGTAAATACAACTACGTCAACGCCGCCCATTGCGGCTGCGAATGCGCCTATGTATTTCTTGATGCGGTATGCGTACATCTTCTTGGCCAGAGCTGCGCGCTCGTTACCAGCCTCCATTGAAGCGGTAACTTCACGCATATCACTTGATGCACCTGATATACCCAGCAGGCCTGATTTCTTGTTCAGAAGGTTTGACATTCCTGTGCTGTCCAGTCCCTCTTTCTCCATGAGGAATGTAACTGCACCTGCGTCAATATCACCGCTGCGGGTACCCATCATGATGCCCTCCAGAGGAGTAAGACCCATGGTGGTGTCAACGCTCTTGCCGTCCTTGACTGCGGTTATTGAGCCGCCGTTACCTATGTGGCAGGTGATTATCTTTGAACCCTCGGCCTTTATGCCCAGATACTTGCAGATCTCGCCCGATACAAAACGGTGTGATGTTCCGTGGAATCCGTAACGGCGAACACCATACTTCTGATAAAGCTCGTAAGGAATTGCATACAGATATGCATAATCAGGCATGGTCTGATGAAAAGCTGTATCGAATACACCTACCTGCGGAACGTTGGGGAGCAACTCGCTTACGGCGTTCACACCCTTAAGGTTTGCGGGGTTGTGCAGAGGAGCCAGGTCGTTGCAGGCTGCGAATGCCTCCAGAACCTCCGGTGTCAGGATGACGCTCTTGTTGAACTTCTCGCCTCCGTGCACCATGCGGTGACCGACTGCGTTAATCTCATCGAGTGACTTGATTACGCCGTACTGGCTGCCTGTAAGAATCTCAAAGATGAACTTTACGCCTACTGTATGCTCGGGAATCTCCTTCTCGATAACAACCTTGTTACCGTCCTTGTCGGTTAGTTTCAGGAAAGATCCCTTCATGCCGATCTTCTCGATTCCGCCCTGTGCAATGACATCGTTCTTATCCATGTCAAACAGCTTGTACTTGATTGACGAGCTGCCGCAGTTCAATACCAGTATCTTCATCTTGTGTTATGCTTTTTTGGCTGCCATAGCCTGGTTTGAGGTTACAGCGATCATTTTATAAACGTCATCTACTGAGCATCCGCGTGAAAGGTCGTTCACGGGGCGTGCTATACCCTGAAGGATAGGACCGATGGCCTCGGCGTTACCGATACGCTGTACCAGCTTGTATGCTATGTTGCCTACCTCCAGATTGGGGAATACAAGTACGTTTGCCTTACCTGCAATCTCTGAACCCGGAGCCTTGCTTGCACCTACTGACGGAACGATAGCGGCATCGGCCTGGAGTTCACCGTCAATCTTGAGGGTGGGGGCCAGTTCCTTAGCCTTGGCAAGTGCTGTCGTTACCTTGTCAACAACCTCATGCTTTGCAGAACCCTTGGTTGAGAAACTCAGCATGGCAACGCGGGGCTCGGCAAATCCTGCAACTGCGGTTGCGGTTCCGGCCGATGCAACTGCAATCTGTGCCAGCTGGTCTGCATCGGGAACGGGAGTTACAGCGCAATCGGCAAATACCATAATGCCGTTCTCGCCGTACTGCGGGGTCTTGGTTATCATGATGAATGCACCTGATACAACTGAGATACCGGGAGCGGTCTTGATTATCTGAAGTGCGGGACGCAGCACGTTGCCTGTGGTGTTGCGGGCACCTGCCAGCTGACCGTCGGCATCGCCGTTCTTGATGATGAGGCAACCCAGGTAGAGAGGGTCAAGCACCTTTTGCTGAGCCTCCTCGATGGTCATGCCCTTGTTCTTTCTGAGCTCGAACAGAAGGTTTGCATAGTAATCTTTCTTGGGGTTGTTCTCCGGGTCAATGATTGTGGCCTTTGAGATATTCTTGAGACCCCACTGTGAGGCAAGTCCCTCAATCTCCTGCTTGTTACCTAAGATGATAAGGTCTGCCACACCGTCGGCCAGAACCCTGTCGGCTGCCTTAAGAGTACGTTCCTCAGTACCCTCCGGCAACACAATGCGCTGCTTGTTCTGCTTAGCCCGCGCAATAATCTCCTCCATTAATTCCATATATAATTGCTTAAATTGTAAACTCCACTTAGCAAAAGCACCGCAAAATTAATCTTTTTCCCAATACCCCCACCTTAAATAATAATAAATACGCGACTACCACGCAGGTATAAGCGTATTGGGGCGAAGCGAGTATGCGAGCGAGAGCGGCCGGAGGCCGCCCTGTTCGCTGTGGCGAACTAAAAAAAGGACCAGAGGTCCTCGGTTCAATCCCGGGTTCTGCGGAGGAAAAGAAAAAGAGAGGTTGTTAGACCTCTCTTTCTTTTTCGTAGCGGGACCCGGGATTGAACCGGGGACCTCATGATTATGAATCATGCGCTCTAACCAGCTGAGCTATCCCGCCATCGCTCAATAAGCGGGTGCAAAGGTAATGCCGATTTTTGATACCTGCAACTTTTTAAGTCCATATTTTTGTTATAAAAATGTACCTTATTCATTTGGAAATTAAAAGATTTTAATATTTCTTTGCAATTAGAACATAAGAGTTTAATGCTATGGCTACAGATAAAAATATACCGGCAAAGACGAAAGTCGTTCTTGAATATGGACTTAGTTCGCAGTCTGTACCTATGATCTGGGATGCAATATCAACAGCACCGGGACTGACATCCTGGTTCGCCGATGATGTCCGTACCGATGGCAAGAACTTCAGTTTCATATGGGGAAAACACGAGTCACGCCAGGCGGAACTCATTAACTGTCGCCAAAACACATACGTCCGCTTTCACTGGCTGGATGACGAGCCGGGAACTTACTTTGAAATGCGTATACTCAAGAATGATCTCACACTTACCTATTCGCTTGAGGTTATAGATTTCGCCGATTCAGATGCCGAGGAGGAGGTGAGAAGTCTGTGGGACACATCAATTGACGCTCTTCGCCGTTGCGGCATTTAGATAGTCGGTTTTTTGCAAAAGTTTCCTGCTTGTTGTATCTTTGCAGTTTGGAAATTTCTGCACTTCTGAATGAGACCGAAAAGACTTGACATTTTTATTCTTAAAAGCTTTCTGCTGCTATTCGTGGCGGCGTTTGCCATATGTCTTTTCGTACTCCTGCTGAATGTGGTCTGGCGTTATGCCGAGGACCTTGTGGGTAAGGGTCTCAACTTTGTGACGCTGGCCAGTTTCTTCTGGGAGTTTGCACTTACCCTTGTACCTCAGGCCTTGCCGCTGGCAGTTCTTATGGCATCGCTCATCACGTTCGGTAACTTTGGCGAACGTCTGGAGTTGCTGGCCATGAAAACATCGGGTATTCCCCTGCTCAGAATCATGCGCCCCGTAATGATATTCAGTATCTTGCTGGCGGGTGTATCGTTCTACTTCCAGAATGTTACCGTGCCGCGGGCAGCCAAGAACCTCTATGCGCTCATATACTCCATAAATGAGAAGAATCCCGAGCTGGAGATACCTGAAGGCGTATTCTATACCCAGATAAGCGGCTTCAACATGTATGTGAAGCATAAGGATTTCAATACCGGCGCACTCTATGACGTGACTATCTACGATCATCGTGACGGTTATGAGAACCTGAGCGTGATTGTATCGGACTCCGCCTATATGGAGACTACGGCCGATAAGCAGCATCTCTATCTGCACCTTTTCAGCGGCGAGCAGTTCTGCCAGGAGAAGGATATCGACAGCAAGGGAAAACCTTACCGCCGTGAGGGATTCCGCGAGAAGCATATTTTGCTTGAGTTCAATTCCGATATGAAGGAGGCCCCGGACGGACTGGTGAGTTCGCAGGCCATGAGCAAGAACATGAACGAGATCAAGCATACCATTGACTCCCTGTCCGGCAATCAGGACAGCGTGGGACGTGGCAATATGGCTGAGTTCAAAGTCACGGCGCTTGGCACATACCGTATGCAGAAAGCTGATTCGGTGGCATTTGAGCAGCTCAAATCCAAGATTATCAATGCCGACAGCGTATATGCGGTTTCCAGCCGTAACCGGCAGGTTGACATAAAGAACGATATGCGCTCCAGAATACAGACGCAGGCCAGTGATCTGGCTATCAAAAGTTCCAATATGTACTATGGCGACAAGACCATACGCCGCCATTGGATAGAATGGATGAAAAAGATAACCAACTCACTGTCAGTCCTCATTTTCTTCTTTATCGGTGCGCCTCTGGGCGCGATAATCAGGAAGGGCGGTCTGGGTATTCCGGTGATAGTATCGGTCCTGACATTCATCCTGTTCTACATAACCTCGGTTTCGGGCGACAAGATGTACCGTGAGGGCGAATGGAGTATAGTGGGCACCTGGTTCAGCGTGATGGTGCTTACGCCCTTGAGCGTCTTCTTTACGGTCAAGGCGAACGGTGACTCCACCCTGTTCCAGTGGGAGGTGGTCCTGGAGTTCTTCAGATACTGGTTCGGCACCAAGGTTAACCGTCATATCGTGCGCAAGGATGTGGTTATCGACGAGCCCGACAGGGCCAAGTGCCTGGCATCGCTTAACGACATCAGACGTATGAGTGTCGAGCTGGAACAATCGGCCCTTCTCAATTCCGTACCAAATTACGGCAACCTGTTCTTTGGCAGTGTTGACTCATCGGAAATGACCGAACTCAGCAACGAGTTGGAGAGCCTGGTTACTGAACTTGGCAACAGCCGTGACCGTGTGGAACTGGATATGCTCAACGGATTCCCTCTGTTGCAGAGCCACGGCGTGCAGCCCCCGTTTGAGAAGCCTTGGGCCGATAAGTTCGTTGGCATAGTATTCCCGCTGGGGCTGCTGTTCGAACTCAGGGCATGGCTCTTTACACGCAAACTTAAACGTCAGATGCAGAAGACGTCACAGACGGCAGAGAATCTGATTGAATATATGAACAACAACAAACAAACAAGATAATGGCACAGATTTCAGATCGAGTCAACAGACTCGCAGCATCGGCCACTTTCGCCATGCTGCAAAAGAGTAATGAACTGTCGGCACAGGGTGTCGATGTGGTTAACATGAGTGTGGGCGAGCCCGACTTCAATACACCTGATTACGTAAAGAAGGCTGCTGTTGAGGCTGTAGAGCAGAACTACTCCAAGTATTCTCCCGTTCCGGGTTACATGTGGCTGCGCAAGGCCTGTGCCGATAAACTCAAGCGTGAGAACGGTCTTGACTATGCTCCTGCCGAGATTCTGGTTTCAACAGGTGCCAAGCAGTCTCTCTGCAATGTCATCATGGCCATCATCAACCCGGGTGATGAGGTGCTTCTGCCTTCACCCTGCTGGGTAAGTTATCCCGAGATGGTTAAGTTGGCAGGCGGTGTTCCCGTTGTCATCAAGGCCGGTATCGATCAGGACTTCAAGGTTACAGCCGCTCAGGTTGAGGCAGCCATCACTCCCAAGACCAAGGCTATCATGATCTGCTCACCTTCAAACCCCACCGGTTCGGTTTATACCAAAGAGGAACTTGAGTCAATCGCTAAGGTTCTTAACAAGTACCCCGATGTATTTATCGTGTCCGATGAGATTTATGAGCACATCAACTTCATAGGCGGACACCAGAGCCTTGCCCAGTTCGTTGACAAGGACCGCATCGCTGTCATCAACGGCGTATCAAAGGCTTATGCCATGACCGGATGGCGTATCGGCTTCATGGCCGGTCCCGAGTGGCTTGTAAAGGCTTGCAACAAGTTGCAGGGCCAGTATACCAGCGGAACCTGCTCGGTTGCCCAGAAGGCTGCCCAGGTGGCATTTGACGGTCCGCAGGATGACGTTGAGAAGATGCGTCAGGTATTCCAGAAGCGTCGTGACCTGATTGTTTCTCTCGCCAAGGAGATTCCTGGCTTTGAGGTGAACAATCCTCAGGGTGCATTCTATCTTTTCCCCAAGTGTGATTCATACTTTGGCAAGCGTTACGGTGACAAGGTGATTAACAGCGCCGAGGATCTGGCTATGTACCTGCTTGAGGTTGGTCATGTGGCAACTGTAGGCGGTACCGCTTTCGGCTCACCTGAGTGCATACGTTTCAGCTACGCCACCAGCGAGGACAAGATCGTTGAGGCTTTCCGTCGCGTAAAGGAGGCACTTGCCGCTCTCAAGTAAAGAGAGAGCTATAGAATAAAAGAGAGGGTTCCTTTTGGGGACCCTCTCTTTATTGTTTTTGCCAACGGAATTATTCTCCCGGGTGGATAGCCTCTGAGGGGCAGACACCGGCGCAAGTGCCGCAGTCTACGCACAGATCAGGGTTGATTGAATACTTATCGCCCTCTGAGATAGCCTCTGACGGGCACTCATCGATGCAAGTTCCGCAAGCGATGCAGTCGTCACTGATTACGTATGCCATAGTTGTCTTATGTTTTAGGTTTTTGTGGAGGCAAAAATACATACTTTTAGGTACTCCACCAAATGGCTCGGCCAAAATTACAATAACTGCGGCTTTTATTCGTTCTTATACCGATGAACAAGAATCATAGTAATACCTGGGCGATACTTGCTGTCGTCCTGCTTCTGCTTGCCCCCTTGCAGGGTGCAGGCTCTATTTTTGCGCAGGAACGCAAGATTCAGAACCGTCCGTTCCTGGATGACAGGGTGTGGCATTACGGTTTCTTGGTGGGCTTTAACATACAGGATCTGAGACTGGCCAATAACGGCAATGCGTATGTGAACCAGAACCATGATGTTGAGTATTGGTATGCCGATGTCCCCGAATATACTCCCGGATTCAGTGTGGGCGTTCTTGGCGAACTCAAGGCTAATGACTGGTTATCGGTCAGGATTATCCCTACCATGCATTTCGGCGACAAGAAGGTGGTGTTCAAGGAGCAGCGCAGCGGCAGGTTCGTCGAGCAGTATATCAAGTCTACCTATCTGTCGGTGCCCCTTGATCTTAAGATAAGTGCGTCACGTTTCAATAATTATCGGCCCTATGTGGTGACGGGACTGGCTCCTACGCTTGACCTTACGGTTAAGAAGGGTAAGGAACTTCTGGTCCGTAAGACCGATGTCATGTTCGAGGTGGGAATGGGTCTGGACCTCTATTATCCGTTCTTCAAGATGATACCTGAACTCAAGTTCTGTTTCGGACTCAACAACATTCTGGACAGGAACCGTATGGATCTTAAGGATGCCTCACTACTCAAATATAGTGATGCGCTCGATAAGGCTCAGAACAGCATGATTGTACTGACTCTCTATTTTGAGTGATTTTTATTTTGCTCAAATAGAAAAAGATAGTATCTTTGCGCCGCTTTATGCGATCGCTGTCAAGGAAGAGTAACTTGGTATGTCGCTCTAGCGTATGATAAACTTTGAAATTTCCAGAACAATGGATTTAATCAAAATTGCAGAACAGGCATTTGCTACCGGTAATGAGGGTAAGTTCCCTGCTTTCAAGTCAGGTGACACCGTAACTGTAGCATACCGTATCGTTGAGGGTAACAAGGAGCGTATCCAGCTCTATCGTGGTGTGGTTATCAAGATCAGCGGACATGGTGACAACCGTCGTTTCACCGTTCGTAAGATGTCAGGTACCGTAGGCGTTGAGCGTATATTCCCCATCAGCTCACCTGCTATTGACAGCATTGAGGTGAACAAGGTTGGTAAGGTACGTCGTGCCAAGCTGTACTACCTGCGTAATCTCACAGGTAAGAAGGCCCGTATCCGCGAGAAGAGAGCAAACGCCTGATTCCGGGATATCAACTTACAGAGCGGCAGCCTTATGGTTGCCGTTCTTTTTTATTACCTTTGCTTCGTGATGAAAGCATTCAGACATATTCTGCCCATATTGGGTTTGTCTTTATTTTCTGTAGCCTTGCAGGCACAGACAGACCTGACATTCAAGTTTGAAACTGCAGGCGCGGCGGGCGGGGGAGAACATGCCCCCTTTTGGCATACATCCAACCGTCAGGGCCTTTCGTCAACAAATCCCAATAACGCATATGCTCATTTCGCAGCGCTTGGCGGTGTACATCGGCCCTCTGGATTCGGTGTAGACTACGGCGTGGATCTGGGAGGCGGTGCCGGACTGGAAAGCAACCTGTTTGTCCATCAGCTGTATGCCGATATCAACTTCAGGTGGCTGGGTATGTCAGTGGGTATGAAAGAGCGTTGGAGCGACAAGAATCCATATCTCAGTTCGGGTGCCCTTACCTGGTCGGGTAACAGCAAGCCTCTTCCTGAGGTTCGTGCGGGCATTCCGGAGTTTGTCATCATTCCGTTTACGGGTAATTGGGTCGCACTTAAGGGACATATCGGCTATGGACGTATGACCGATGACCGCTGGCGCCGTGATCGTGGCGGCAACCTTTACATGAACGGTGTGCTGTTTCACAGCAAGTCGGCGTTCCTGAGATTCGGTGACAGTTCACGTTTCCCGTTGCAGGTGTCAGTGGGGCTTGAGATGAACAATCTGTTCGGCGGCATAAGGTACAATGTGACCGCAGGTACAGAGACTCCGTATCCTTCAAATGCGGCCGCATTCTGGACTGCGCTGTTCCCGTTCCACGAGGTTGAACAGCAGGGAAATGAGGATGGTGACAACCTGGGCAGCTGGCATCTGAACTTTGACTATGATGTCAACGACTGGCATATCGGCGCCTATTACGAGCACTTCTATGAGGACCACTCTTCATGGCTGGGCATAGAATACAAGAATGATATGGAGGGAAACAAGGACTTCATATTCTTTGGGTTCCGGCGTAACTGGTTTGACGGCCTGTTCAGTATTGAGGTGAATGCACCGGACAACATACGTTTCTTCCGTAATGCGGTACTTGAGTTCATGAATACCCGCGGCCTCTGCGGTCCCGTATGCCATAGCGCGTCCTGCAATACTGACGGAATGTATGTAATTGAGGAGGTCGATGGCCGCGACGGTATGTACAACCACGGCATCTATGATTCCTATACACATCACGGATATGCCATCGGTAATCCTGTGCTGATATCGCCAGTATACAATGCAGACGGCAACCGTTTCCGCAGCAACCGCGTGCAGATGTTCCACCTGGGAGTGGACGGCGGCATAACCGATGATATTGATTACCGTGTGCTGGCTACCACAACCCGTCACTGGGGCTGTTACGGAGCGCCGCTTAAGGATGTGGAGCGCGTCACATCGCTCCTGCTGGAGTGCTCATACAAGATGGGCGGAACCTATGGATGGAAGTTCTCCCTATCAGGTTCCATGGATATTGACAGCGGCAATCTTATAGGTAACAACAAGGGCGTGATGCTCACAATCTCTAAACTCTGGAAAGTGCTATGAAAAAGAGGGTATACATAACTGTTTTGTCGGTGCTCTCACTGCTGGCAACATTCGTTTTATTGGGATGCATGGAGAAAGCTTTCCCCAATGATGACCTTGATTTCTACTGGCGTCTTGACAGGATAGAGTACAGGGACGGAGTCAATTTTCAGGGTACTCCATGCGAGTATAAGGATGTTGATGATATAATGTTCGGATTTGCGCGTCACATGGTGATGATTGAGGCTCCCGGTCTTTCACAGCAGCACGGCATCACCACTCAGATTGGTGACTCCATAAAACTGGATTATTCAATTTATAACAATCCGGCCCTGAAAGACCGTCTGCAGGATTGCGGCCTGGACAGTGTGGTATCCGTGTTCAGGATTGAATATCCCGACCGCCAGCGTATGGTCCTGTCGGGAAAGAAGACCGTCTTGCGTTTCCGCAAGTGGTAAAAATCACTTTAGGATAGAGCCGTCAAGCAGACGTATCGTACGGTCTGTCATGGCTGCAAGTGACTCGTCATGGGTGACTATCACAAACGTCTGCCCCAGTTGGTCACGCAGGCTGAAAAAGAGCTTGTGCAGTTCCTCTTTGTTCTTGGTATCCAGACTGCCCGAAGGCTCATCGGCCAGTATTACGTCGGGCTGGTTGGCCAGAGCGCGTGCTACTGCAATTCTCTGCTTCTCACCTCCAGATAGTTCTGACGGCTTGTGATCGGCCCTGTCGGCCAGCCCCAGCATCTGCAGCAGTTCCTTGGCTCTTGCGTTGGCCTGGCGCATTCCCTGGCCGGCAATCAGCATGGGTATGGTTATGTTTTCAAGTGCAGTGAACTCGGGTAGCAGCTGGTGAAACTGGAATACGAATCCTATATGTCTGTTACGGAAGGCCGATATCTCCTTCTCGCTCATGCGGGTTATATCCTGTCCGTCATAGAGAACCTTTCCGCCGTCGGGTTTGTCAAGCGAGCCCATTATCTGGAGCAGGGTGGTCTTGCCGGCTCCGCTGGGACCGGTTATGCTCACTACTTCTCCGCGGTCTATGTTCAGGCTTATGCCTTTGAGTACCTGAAGTGAACCGAAGCTTCGGGTTATATTTTCAAGTTCGATCATCCGTTGAATTATTAATGATGCAAAAATATACGCTTTTGGCCGATTTTGCTCTAATATTTTGAGTTTTTATGCTTTTTAAGATGTCATTTTTACGCGTAAAACACTAATTTTGCGGCCAAATTATTCAAACTATAACAGATTATCCTATGCGAGTAGCAATTGTTGGAGCCAGCGGTGCTGTAGGACAGGAGTTCCTGCGTGTGCTGGAAGAGCGTAATTTTCCGCTCGATGAGTTGGTTTTGTTCGGGTCATCCCGTAGTGCCGGATCCTATTACACCTATGGCGGTAAGAAGATCCAGGTCAAGCTTCT
>DBYT01000022.1:0-1798 GCA_002309915.1 Bacteroidales bacterium UBA1179
GAGCTGCTGCTCTATATCGTAGGCGGATTCCTGTTCTACGCATCCATGTACGCAGCCATCGGATCGGCCGTCGATACCCCTCAGGATGCAGCACAGTTCAACGGAATCATAATGATGCCGGTTATTGTGGCCATAATGGTTATGATGAGTGTCATGAACGATCCAAATTCGGACCTTGTGTTCTGGTGCTCCATGATTCCGTTCACATCACCTATCGTGATGATGGCCCGCATACCTTTCGGCATTCCCACATGGCAGGTTGCAGTATCGCTTGTGGTACTGTTCATATCATTCTTCCTGATGGTTTGGGTTGCAGCACGCATATTCCGCGTAGGAGTATTCATGCACGGCAAGAAACCCACCTGGAAGGATCTGGGTGCCTGGATTAAAATGAAATGATCAAGCCCACCAGTCGCAGGCTGATTTTTCGCCTGCCAGCCAGACTATATCGCCCTCTTTAAAGCGATAGTCTGGCTTGGGATTGGTGGTTACCTGTCCGTCGCTTACCACACTTATCACCATACAGCCGTATGACCGCATATCGGTCTCACGCAGGGTCTTTCCGGTAAGCCATGAATCCTCCTTGAGAGTGATTGATTCAAGTTCAAACTGACGCGGTGCCAGAGTATCGGCATCGGCCTCCGCAGGAACATAGACATTATCGGCCATATCCTTACGAAACTCGGCCAACTGCTCTTTTGTACCTACAGCCAGCAGCTTATCGAACGGGAACACCACTTCATCACCCTTGGGTATCATTATGCTGCGGCTGCCGCGTATTATCTTAACTATATTCACCCCCGATTTGTGGCGGAACGGCAGGTCCTTAAGCATCTTGCCGGCGTAGAGTGAATCGGCCGATATGGTTATCATATCGGTCTTCACGTTGTAGCGGGACATCTTGTCACTGACCGATGAGGTTACTGGAGCCATGCGGCGCTGCTGCTGTTCCTTCTCGTTCAGGTTGGCCATGAAACGGTCCTCCACAATGGTGAACTTGCTGATTGAACGGCGGCCGATAAAGAAGAACGCCACGCCCGATATCAGTATGAGCAGGAATGTCCAGAACGCCAGGTTGAAATGGGTGGCAATCACGCTCAGCACGAATCCCATGGCAATAAGGATACGCAGAAGCGCCAGCGATATTACCGGCCACACGTTGGCCTGACGGGCTTTGATGAGTTTGATTGATGAACGGTTTATCTCATCGCCAGATATGGCTATTCCCACCAGGAACGGTGACATCACAACCAGCGTTATCACCACGCTGATAAGGTTGCGTACAAACGGTGTGAAACCGTCCAGACGGCTAATGATAACCTTGTCCAGGAACAGATGTGATCCCAGGTCAATGGCAATAAGGATCACTCCGTAAAGCAGCACTCTCAGAGACACCTCCTTGATAAGACGTTTCCACTCGTTCTGTGCGGCGGCCGTATTGTTACGCTCCAGACTTGAGAATGAGTTTATCCTGGCCACAAACTGCTCGGGCAGTTTCCTGATAAGGTATTGGTATGCCGGAGTACCCGCCTTTATCATATAAGGTGTAGTGAATGTGGTTATGACCGATACCGTGATGATGACCGGATAGATGAAATCACGCATCACGCCCAACGACACTCCCAGACCTGCAATGATGAACGAGAACTCACCCAACTGAGCCAGGCTGAAACCGGCGTGTACCGCGTTGTCCAGTCCCTGACCTGCCAGCACAGCACCCGATGTTGAGAAGAACAGTATTCCCACCATTACCGTAATGGTCAGGACAAGAATCGTGCCCCAATGCTCCGCAATCACG
>DBYT01000022.1:1831-34796 GCA_002309915.1 Bacteroidales bacterium UBA1179
ACAAAGAATATGGCTCCGAACAGGTCTTTGATGCCCTTGGTAAGATGCATGATATGCTCACTCTCAAGAGTTTCGGCCAATATTGAGCCCATCACGAATGCACCCAGGGCCTCGGAGAATCCGGCCAGACTGGCCAGTGACACCATGGCAAAGCATAGGCCCAGACTTACCAGCAGCAGTATCTCGTCATTCAGATATTTATGGGCTTTCTTAAGTATGGTGGGAATCATATAGATACCCACAAGGAACCACAGTATCAGGAAGAACACCAGTTTGGCAAGTCCCATGAGCATCTCTCCGCCTGCAAATTTATTTGACACGGCCATAGTTGAAAGCAGCACCATGAGCACAACGGCAATCAGGTCCTCAAACACCAGCGCGCCGAACACCAGCGGGGCGAACGGACGGTCCTTGTAACCCAGATCATCATAAGCCTTGATAATGATAGTGGTCGATGACATGGAGAGCATACCGCCCAGGAATATGGATTCCATATTGCTCCACCCTATGGCCTCACCCACCAGGAATCCCAGTATGAACATACCCAGGCATTGGGTCATTGCTGTAATCAGGGCACTGCTGCCCACCTTGATGAGTTTCTTGAAACTGAACTCCAGGCCCAACGCAAACAGAAGGAAGATGATGCCTATATCGGACCACTCCTTTACCTCGGCCGTGCTGGTTACCGTGGGGAACAGACCCATGTGCGGTCCCACCAGGAAACCGGCAACGATATAGCCCAGAATGAGCGGCTGCTTGAGAGCCTTTGATATGATGGTAAAAACACCGGCCGATATCAGTATCAGCGCCAGGTCCTTTACAAGATTCGCTTCCTCCATAATCCTTCTGTTTATCAATACAAAATTACTACTTTGACTAGAGAGTCAATAACAAAAAAATAATAAATTTGTGGTTCGATACGGTGATGCCGCCACCCGCGGTGGCGGCATAGAGGGAATCCGGTGAAAAACCGGAACAGTGCCCGCTACTGTAAAGTCCACCATATCCCGGAGATATCAATTTGCCACTGCTTAATAAAAAGGACGGGCGGGAAGGCACTCCAGGGAGGGACCAAGTCAGGAAACCTGCCGCATCAATTATTTATGGACAACGGCTCCGGGACAGAACCAGTCCGCACATTTTTATTTCTTGAATAGTAATGCTTAAGAAACTGATTCTGTCAGTGTTTGCATTTGCTACCATACCTGTATGCGCACAGGTAACATTGGGCGGCATAGTTATTGACTCTGAGACCGGCAAGCCGGTACAAGGGGCAAATATCCGCGTAGAGCATAGTCTGAGCGGTACATCGGCCAACAGTAAGGGAGAATTCTCAATAACCAACCTCCCGGAGCAGGAGAGTTACAAGCTAAGTGTCACCCATGTATCCTATCTGCCGGTAACAGTAACCACAGGACCGGACAACAGCATAATCATCAAGATGCAGGAGAGTTACATCAACCTGGGTCAGGTGGTTGTAACCGGAACCGGAACACACCGCCGCATGACCAATTCTCCGGTACCCATCCAGGTTATCACGGCCAAGGACATAGAGAATGCGGGAGCCACATCATTGGAGGATGCCCTGACCAAACTGTCGCCCAACATCACCACCATGACCAACGGCATGGGCACGTTCCTGAACCTGAACGGCATGAGCCAGGACTACATGATAATCCTGGAGAACGGCCACCGTCTGGGCGGCGACGAGCGCATGGCACGCATCGGCACCGGCAATATCAAACGTATTGAGATTCAGAGCGGTGCGGCATCGGCCCTTTACGGAAGCGAGGCCATAGGCGGTGTCATAAACATCATAACCGATGACTCCAAGAACGGAATAGGCGCATCAAGTTACACCCACTACACCAGCCACGGCCGTTTTACACAGACCGTCGATGCCGATGTATCGCAGGGCCGACTGTCATCATATACCACATACCAGCGCAAGGAGGCCGATAACTGGCAGGTAAACAATATTGACGAGGAGGGCAACAAGACGGGACGTCCCATGTCTATGGGCTATCGCTCCGATAACCTGAGCCAACGTTTTAGCTATGCCGTAACAGACAAGCTGAATATTTCGGTGCGCGGCAACTACAACGACTATGAGACGCGCCGTCCCGAGAGCGCCACATACTTCAAAAAGAGCGGCGGCGACTTCAAGGAGACCCAAGCCTACACCTACAACATGTCGCACCGCACCTGGCTGTACGGTCTGAGCGCAGATTACATGATCAGCTCCGCTGCCTATATAGAGGCCGATTTCTACAGTGACAACTTCAGGTCGTCATACAGGTATTTCAGCAAGAGCGGATCGTTCCTGCCCGGTGATGAACAGGTACGCAAGCAGACCGCCTACTATGACGGGACCCTTAAAGGTATATTCAAGCCCAATGATATGAACAAGCTTTCGGTCGGTATGGAGTATATCAACGAACAGCTTGACAGTGAATCGGACAACATCAGCAGTGAGAGTATGTTCACCGCTGCCGCTTTTGTGCAGGATGAACTCTCTCTTACTGATGACATTCAGGCTGTGGCCGGCGTCCGTTACCTCTACAACGGTAACTTCAGGAGCCATGCCACACCTAATGTATCACTTATGTACAAGCCCGGCAATTTCAGGTTCCGCGCAGCCTGGTCGGCCGGATACCGCGCTCCCACCCTGAGTCAGATCTATGCCACTGACCAGGCCAAGAGCACCAGCCGTGCCACGGTGGGCAATCCCGAGCTCAAGCCCGAGAAGAGCAGGTCGGCTTCACTCAATGCCGAATTCTCAAACCAGCGTCTTTCAGTTTCTGTAACCGGAATGGTAAACAACGTGACCGATATGATCAACTACCGCGTACTGAGCGATGCGGAGATATCGGCCATGGGGTACGATGACCTGCATGCCCAGTTCAGCACCATACGCCAGCGCAGCAACATTGATGAAGCACATATAAAGAGCCTGAGCGCCAATGCCAATGTCTATGTGGGAGCCGGATTCACCCTGGGCGGCGGATACATACTGACTGACTCCAAGGCCATAAGTGACGGAAAGGAGACTCCGGTTGACAAGAGCGTAAAGCACAGCGGTAATGTGAATGCCCGCTGGGACCACAACTGGGGTAACTACCATATGAACGTGAACCTGAACGGCCACATCCAGAGTGAGCGCTGGTCAAGTACCTACGGATATGCACCGGGATACAGCCAGTGGGACCTTAACACCACCCATACATTCTACGTGGAGGACTTTATCCTGGAGCCCGGCCTGGGTATTGAAAACATCTTCAATGAGCGCGATACACGTCCGTGGAACAGTAACTTCTCGACCATAAGTCCGGGTCGTGCCGTTTATGTAAGCCTGGCCCTTAAATTCCGCAAGTAAATGAGAAAGTACCTCGTCATATTACCCATCCTGTTCTGCGCTCCGCTTCTGGCGCAGACCGATGACCTTTCCCGGCAACTTGACGAGGTTGTGGTAACCGCCACCGGTACTCCACATACGCTAAAGGATGTTCCCGTCCAAACCGAGATAATATCACGCAAGCAGATTGAGCAGTTGGGAGCCGCATCGTTTGAGGATATCCTGTCACAGCTCAGCGCCGGTTTTGATTTCAACGCCGGTGATATGGGCAGCCAGATGACCCTGAACGGACTGGGCAACAACTACATTCTGATAATGATTGACGGCAAGCGTCTGAACGGCGACAACGGCGGCGAGAATGATCTGGGCCGCATAGACCCGCACAACATAGACCATATTGAGATTGTAAAGGGAGCAGGCAGCGCACTTTACGGCAGCGATGCCATGGCCGGCGTAATAAACGTCATAACCCGCCGTCACGATGACCAGGCACTCTATCTGGAGAACACCACCCGTGCCGGATCATACATGGATTTGCGCCAGCATAACAGCATAGGTTTCAGCGTGGGTAAGTTCACATCGCTCACCACATTCCAGTTGCAGCACACCGACGGCTGGCAGAACACGGCCGAGGAGGACCCCGCCCAGACCGAGTATCACATCTTTGACTCGCGTAACAAGACCGTCAACATGTACACCAACGGTCAGATTGGAGAGCGCATCACCTACACCCCATCGGACAGACTATCATTTGAGGCCGACGGCTACCTGTACCGAAAGCGTATATTCCGCCCCACCAACGGACGCCATCCGTCATGTGATGTCAACACGTTCGATATGAAATACCGTGATGCCGGCGCTTCGCTGGGATCGGAATACAAACTTAAAGGAACTGACCGCATCACGCTGGATGTAAGCTGGGACCGTCACGCATACTACTATCACTACACGGATACCACGCTTGAGGAGGGTTATGATCCCAACGGCAACTATACCCCCTACTATCCCTATTTCCCGGACCAGGAGCATCTGCAGAGTGACCAGCAGCGCACCATGGCCGAGCTCAAGGGCGTTTTCAGCCTGCCCTACGGAAATCTTCTCAGTACCGGTGCCGAGTATCGCTTTGATTACCTGCGCGCCCCCATGCGCGTAAAAGGAGGACGGGCCGATGACTGGACCACAGCACTTTACCTGCAGGATGAATATACCGGAGTAAACTGGCTCAATGTGACCGCCGGAATACGACTGATTGAGAACAAGGCATTCGGATTCCACGCCACACCCAAGATAAGCGCCATGTTCAAGGTAGCCGACCTGCGCATTCGTACCGGCTGGAGCCGCGGATTCAAGTCACCCACCCCCAAGGAGCAGGGTTACCACTATCTGCGCACCATGGGCGGCACCACATTCTTCTATATGGGCAACCCGGATCTCAAGCCCCAGACATCCGATTACCTGTCGGCCGGCATTGAATTCAGCCGCGCCGGATTCTCGGCATCGGTTACCGGTTATTACAATGAACTCTACAACATGATCACCCTGGTCAATGTACCGCTCAGTCAGATACCTGCAGGCCAGGCACCCGAGTATATGGGTGACGGCAGCGGTCAGATTACCCCGCGCATGTACATGAACATGGAGGATGCCCGCACAACGGGTGTTGACGCATCACTGACCTGGCGTATTACGTCCGATATCACCCTTGGCGGATCATACAGCTGGCTTGACACCAAGGCGCATGTTTATGACACCAAGCACAGCCGGCTCAACGAGGTGACCATTGACGGTATGGCCCACCACAAGGGCAATCTGTACGGAACCTGGCAGCACCGCTACAATGACGCCTACCGTCTGGGTATCGGCCTTTACGGACGTGCCAGCAGCACACGCTACTATCAGAACAACGGCAACGGCAAGCCCTATCAGATCTGGAAACTTACCACAACCCATGACCTGGGACGCGGCAAGGACGGAATGACATGGCGTCTGGAAGCCGGTATTGACAACATACTTGATTATAAGGAGACTACTCCTCACGGACTGCATTACGGTACCACCAGCCCCGGCAGGACTTTTTACTGCACTCTGAGTCTTAAGTTCTCAAAGGGCCGCAAGATGAACACCAGGGATGTGGAAAAGGGGAGTTTGGATGATGATGACTGATTTATAAACCTATAGTTTAACCTATTTAAAAACAAACAGAAATGAAGAAATTCAGATTTATTCTGACAGCTATGGTAGCCATAGCAGGTTTCAGCTTTGTAAGCTGCGAGAAGGACTCCACTGAGGAGGCGACCAAGAACAACTACACCCGTTATCAGGATGCAGTAGATGCACAGATCAACAAGAAGAATGACAGCGCCATCCTTCTGGTTGCTTTCGGTTCAACCTGGGAGCAGGCATTCGGTGCCTTTGATGAGACAATTGATGCCTACAAGAAGGCTTTCCCCAAATCAGACATTTATCTGAGCTACAGCTCGGCTATCTGCATCAACCGTGCAGCTGCCGGTGAGAACGGCGTTTCACGTAACTACTACGCTCCCAACTTCTGGCTCCACGGACTGGGCGCCAAGCAGTACAAGGAGATTACCGTTCAGTCACTGCAGGTTATCCCCGGTGAGGAGTTCTCACGCGTAGTAAACTACATCAAGGACTTTGCAAACAACAGCCTGGGTGACCTGGATGACAAGTATCTGAGCGAAGTTACCATCAAACTGGGTATGCCTCTGCTGGCAGCCGAGGAGGATGTAGTAACCACAGCAAGGGTTCTTGACAACATTTACAAGACAAAGGCCGCTGAAGGTGTTGTGGCTTTCATGGGTCACGGAAACCCCGACAGCTATGACACTTACAAGGCCAACATCCGTTACAACCAGTTGGAGGAGGAACTCCAGAAACTCAACCCCAACTACTTTGTAGGTACAGTTGACGCTCCCGAGAACTACAAGGTTCAGGTTCTGGCACGTATGAAGAAGGCCGGTATCAACAGCGGTAAGGTTTATCTGCACCCGCTTATGTCAATTGCCGGTGACCACGCTCACAACGATATGGCCGGTGACGACGGTGAGGATATGAATCCCGCAGAGTATGAGTACAACGATGAGGGTGAGATCGAGGACCTGAGCTGGAAGTGCTTCTTTGCCCAGAACGAATACGAGTGCAACGATGAGACCATGATCACTAAGGGTCTGCTTGAGCTTGAGACCGTACGTAACCTTTGGGTTGAGCACACAAAAGGTGCCGAGACTCTTGAGGATTACTACCACAGCATGTTCCCCGAGGAATAATACACTCTTATGAAAAGACTGGCTCTCATTATCTGCCTGACTGCAGGCATTCTGCTGGTTGCAGGCTGCAAAAACCGTTCCGCAGGTTCGCGTGCGGGCATCGGCCATGCCGACAGTACAACCATAAAGTATGCTCAGGGCTTTACCCTGACATATCTGGGTGACATACGCCTGATTGACCTGCAGGACCCGCAGAGAGAGGAGAGCCAGTCTTTCCATTATGCTCTTGTTCCCCGCAATGGGAGCACACAGGAAATACCGGATGGTTACACACCCGTTCCTGTACCCATCAATAAGGTTATCTGCATGACATCGCTGCAACTCTCCAGTTTCATAAAACTGGGTGAACTTGACGCAGTGGTGGGCATTACCAGCACCCGTCATCTCTTCAATGAGGAGATGAACCGTCGTCTGGAGGATGGCCGTACGCACAAGATAGGCATTGAGGGCAATTTTGACAATGAGGTCATAATGGCCGTCAATCCAGATATCATACTCATTTCGCCGTTCAAGCGCGGCGGATATGAGGCACTTAAGAACGTAGACATAACACTTGTGCCCCATCTGGGTTACAAGGAGACCACTCCGCTGGGACAGGCCGAGTGGATAAAGTTTGCCGGCATGCTACTGGGCTGTGAGGAGAAGGCCGACAGCATATTCCGCGGCATCGAGGAGCGTTATCTGGCGCTCACAAAACTTACCGAGAATGTAACCGGCCGTCCGGTCGTGTTCAGCGGTGAACTCCAGGGCGGCAACTGGTATGCAGTGGGCGGTCAGAGTTTCCTGGCACGCATATTCAAGGATGCCGGCGGCGACTATTTCCTTAAGGACGATCCCCACTCCGGCGGATTCACCATGGATTATGAGGTGGTTTACAGCCAAGCTGCCAATGCTGACTACTGGCGCATAGTAAACAGTTACCAGGGTGACTATTCGTATCAGGTTTTGGCCGATGACGACACCCGCTACACCGATTTCAAGGCATGGAAACAGCATGGCGTCATCTATTGCAACATGAGCAAGACTCCGTTCTACGAGAGCATGCCCATGGAACCGGAACTTGTACTGAGTGATTTCATCAAGGTGTTCCACCCCGAACTCCTGCCTGATTACACTCCTCATTATTACCGACTTCTCAAATAGAATTAGTATCTTAGCGGTTCTATGAAGCGCTCCGTTATACCTAATATGCTAATCATAACGGCACTGATTCTGGTGCTGTTTTTGCTCAATGTAGCCCTGGGCTCAGTGAGCATCCCTACCCGTGCGGCATGGAACATATTATGGGGCGCATCGGACCAGGATCCCATCTGGACCAACATCATTCTTAAATCAAGAGTTCCGCAGACTCTTGTGGCTATAGTGGCAGGCGCAGGTCTGGCCATCAGCGGTCTGCATATGCAGACTGTTTTCCGCAACCCTCTGGCAGGACCGTCGGTACTGGGTATCTGCTCGGGTGCCAGTCTGGGCGTTGCATTCGTAGTTCTGCTTTCGGGCAGCATAGGCGGCGTTGCACTGAGCCGTCTGGGATTTGCCGGTGACCTGGCAATGACGGTAGGCGCCATCGCGGGTGCCCTTGCCGTAATGGCACTCATTGTCTATGTGTCACAGCGTGTAAAAGGTAATGTGACACTGCTTATCATAGGTGTTATGATAGGTTATGTGGCCAACGCCATCATAGGCGTACTCAAATACTTCAGCGTTGAGGAGGATATCCGCGCATACGTTGTCTGGGGCCTGGGCAGTTTCAGCCGCGTATCGGGCAATCAGATGACTCTTTTTGTGACCATGATGTGCATACTGCTGCCGCTCTCTTTCTTACTTACCAAGACACTTAACCTGCTCCTGCTGGGCGACCAGTACGCCCGCAACCTGGGGCTTGACATAAAACGCGCACGCCTGCTGGTAATCAGCTACTCGGGAATTCTGGTGGCTGTGGTTACCGCTTACTGCGGACCCATCAACTTCCTGGGTCTGGCAGTACCGCATCTGTGCCGCGCCGTTTTCCGCTCATCGGACCACCGCATACTCACTCCCGCCTGCGTACTTATGGGTGCACTATTTGCATTGGCCTGCAGCCTGATAGCCCGAATGCCGGGTATAGAGGGCGCTCTGCCGGTCAACTCCGTTACCGCACTTGTAGGCGCACCCATAGTGATATCGGTCCTGTTCCGTCGTCGTAAAGAAGATACTGCCGAATAATATGAAACAGCTCACCATTCAGATAGAGTCCCTGAGCACGGGATATCGTGGCAAGAACAACGTGACAGTTGTTGCCCGTGACATCAACGCTACCATACACGGAGGTGAACTTACCTGCCTGCTTGGCCCCAACGGTGCCGGTAAATCTACCCTTTTGCGTACCCTATCGGCGTTCCTGCCGCCTGTTGAGGGCACAATCACCATAATGGGCCGCAACCTCAAGGACTACTCTGACAAGGAGTTGGCAAAGACTATCGGCGTGGTTTTGACTGAGAAGACTGACCTGCGCAACATGACCGTTGAGGACCTTATAGGTCTGGGCCGAAGCCCTTACACCGGGTTCTGGGGCACACTGCATGAGGATGACCGCCGTGTAGTGGCCCAGGCTATTGAGATGGTGGGAATTGAGCCTCTGAAAGACCGCATGATACAGACTCTGAGTGACGGCGAGCGTCAGAAGGTCATGATTGCCAAGGCTCTGGCTCAGCAGACACCCGTGATATTCCTTGACGAGCCCACTGCGTTCCTGGATTTCCCCAGCAAGGTGGAGATAATGCAGTTGCTGCATACCCTGTCACGCACCACGGGCAAGACCATATTCCTCTCTACCCATGACCTTGAACTGGCTCTGCAGATTGCCGATACCATCTGGCTCATGGACAAGGAGAAGGGTGTTATGATAGGCACCCCTCAGGAACTGGCAGGCAACGGTTCGCTCAACGATTTCTTCTCACAGAGAGGAATTGAATTCAACATACATGATGTGGACGGATCGCTCTGCATAATCCCAAAACTCAAATGAACGGAAAGATATATGTAGCCGGTATCGGTCCCGGATGTGAGGCCGATGTCACTCCCGCCGTCGCTCAGGCTCTTCGCGAGAGTGATGTCATAGTGGGCTACAAATACTACTTCAGGTTTGTGGAGCAGTATCTCAGCCCTGCAGCCGAATGTGTCGATACAGGAATGAAACGCGAGCGTGACCGCGCCCGCCAGGCCTTTGAACTTGCTGAGCAGGGTAAGACCGTTTGCGTGATAAGTTCCGGTGACTCAGGTATCTACGGTATGGCTCCGCTCATCTGGGAGATGCGTCGTGACCGTGGCAGTGATATTGAGATTGAGGTTCTGCCTGGTATCAGCGCATTCCAAAAAGCCGCATCGTTGCTGGGCGCGCCCATCGGCCATGATTTCTGCGTCATTTCACTGTCAGACCTCATGACCCCCTGGGAACTTATTGAAAAGCGCATAATTGCCGCCGCCCAGGCCGATTTCGTGACCGCCATATACAACCCAAAAAGCAACGAACGCTACTGGCAGTTATACCGCCTGAAGGAACTGTTCCTTAAGGAGCGCTCCTTTGATACGCCCGTAGGTTACGTGCGCCAGGCCGGCCGTGACGAGGAGGCTGTTACCGTTACAACTCTGGCCGATTTTGATCCGAAGCAGGTGGATATGTTCACGGTCGTACTCATCGGCAACAGTCAGTCCTACAACTGGAACGGTGTCATGATTACCCCGCGCGGGTATTACAGGGATCAGACAAATGACGGTGTGGGCATCGGCCAGGAGATTATGATAAAGAGTTTCCGTACCATTGAGAGCCTGCTCAAGCACAAGGATTGGCCGCTGGGACA
Organism: Bacteroidales bacterium UBA1179; assembly: GCA_002309915.1. Lineage (GTDB taxonomy): Bacteria > Bacteroidota > Bacteroidia > Bacteroidales > Bacteroidaceae > Colenecus. Next base: position 12,310 of record DBYT01000022.1, read on the forward strand.
CAAATGGGCCCTGCTTCATGCCATACACACCACGGCCGATTTTGAGATGGAGGATATCCTGTATTCTGATCCCGATGCGGTTGAGACACTTTACGGCAAGTTCCGTGACGGTGCTGTCAAGACAATTGTTACCGACGTGACGATGGCGGCATCGGGCATACGTAAAGGTGCACTGGAGCGTCTTGGAGTGGAGGTCAAGTGCTACCTGACTGATGAACGCACGGCTGTTCTTGCCAAGGAGAAGGAGATTACACGCACCCAGGCAGGCATACGTCTGGCCGTTGATGAGCACCCCGATGCGCTGTTCGTGTTCGGCAACGCGCCCACCGCGCTGATGGAACTCTGCGAATTAATACGCAAGGGCAAGGCTACTCCTGCGGGTGTCATTGCCGCCCCTGTGGGATTCGTTCATGTGCGTGAGAGCAAATATATGGTAAAGCCGTTTACGGGCATACCCAAACTGATTGTCGAGGGCCGCAAGGGGGGCAGCAACCTGGCCGCAACTCTGACCAATGCCATCCTTACCTTTGATGACGCCGCCCAACTAAAACCCGGCCGCGATGTTTAAGGTAATAGGAATCAGTGACAATCCGGAGCAGGAACTTTCCAAGGGGGCTCAGGAGGCTATTGCACGGGGAAAGGTGTTCTCCGGCGGAAAGCGTCACTACGAGTTGATGAAGAGCCGTTTACCTCAGGGCGCACAGTGGATTGAGATTACCGTTCCGCTGACTGATGTGTTCAAACAGTACAAGGGACACAATGAGATTGTGGTGTTTGCATCGGGCGATCCTCTTTTTTACGGATTTGCCGCAACCCTGCAGCGTGAGTTCCCTGATGAGCCGATAGAGGTCTATCCCACCTTCAACTCACTGCAGATGCTGGCTCACCGTATGCTGCTGCCCTATCAGGATATGCATGCGGTATCACTCACCGGCCGCCCGTGGAAAGATTTCCAGGATGCGCTGATAAGACAGGAAAAACTGATAGGAGTCCTGACCGACCGCACCCGCACGCCACGCGCCATAGCATCCATGATGCAGGAGTACGGCTATGACAACTACAGCATAACAATAGGCGAATGCATGGGCAACCCCAATCATGAAAAGGTTACCACAATGACCGTTGCCCAGGCTTTGTTCTATGAGGCCGATTTTCCCAACTGCATGATATTGCAGATGACAGAGCAGCGGGGCCGCCTGTTCGGCATCCCCGAGGAGCGTTTTGATCTGCTGGACGGCCGCGTCAACATGATAACCAAAATGCCCATCCGCCTGGCAACCCTTGCAGCACTCGATTTGGGACGTCGCCGGTCGTTCTGGGACATAGGATTCTGCACAGGATCGGTATCAATCGAGGCCCGGTTGCAGTTCCCGCATCTGGTAATCACCGCGTTTGAGAAACGCCCACAAGGCAAGGAACTTCTGGACAGCAACAGCCGCCGTTTCGGTGCCCCCGGCATAAACGGAGTGATAGGAGATTTCATGGATGCCGATATCAACCTCTACCCCGCCCCTGACGCCGTATTCATAGGCGGTCACGGAGGGCAGATGCAAGAGATGCTCCAGACAATAAACAGCGTGCTGCTGCCGGGTGGCGTGATAGTATTCAATTCTGTGTCCGATGAGAGCGCGGCTGCGTTCCGTCAGGGTTTAGAGAGTATCGGCCGACATATAACCGGCACCACCCGCATGGCGGTCGATGAGCATAACCCAATCCTAATAATGAAAGCGGAATGAGAGCGATAATACTGGTTTCAGAGAGTTCCGTCGGACTTGCCCGGAAGATAAGTCAGGCAATTGATGGTGTCATATACAGCCAGAAAGAGCTGGACGGTTGCACTGTCATAAAATCATATGCCCGGTTCATTAAGGAGAACTGGAGCAGTCTGGAGCAGATAGTGTTCATAGGCGCTATGGGTATATGCGTCCGCAGCATCGCCCCTTGCGTAAAGGACAAGTACAAGGATCCTGCTGTAGTCTGTGTGGACAGCACCGGAAAGTTTGTAATCCCGGTTTTGTCTGGACACATAGGCGGAGCCAACGATCTGGCCAGGCAGATTGCAGGACTGACCGCCGGTGAGGCTGTTGTCACCACTCAGAGTGACAACACCGGACTGTGGGCTCTCGATACCCTTGGCTCCAAATTCGGTTGGAAAACGGATCTGAACCGCGCCAAGATGAACCAGGCCATTTCGCTGTTTGTCGAGAGACATCCTGTTGCCCTGCTGCTTGAGGTACGGGATAACGGCACTGACTATCTGGAGAGCACTCTGCCAGAGCACGTCAAGGTCTTCAGTAAGTATGACGATATAGATTTCAGTCAGTTTGAGCTGCTCATAACCGTTGGACCGCATACATTCGATGCCACGATACCGGTGCTCAGCTACTATCCCCAGGTAATGCACATCGGTTTTGGATGCCGCCGGCAGTGCAGGCCCGATGGCATTGCGGAGCATATTGAGAACTGCCTTAAGGAGAACGGCCTTTCACCGTTGGCCATTGCAAGTATAGGTACCATCGAACTCAAAAAGGATGAGCCGCTTTTGGCTGACTTGCAGAGCCGCTGGCCCTGGGCAGGGACACAAATCTGGGCGGCATCTGACCTGGAGGGTATTGATGTGCCTAATCCATCGGAGAAGGCATTTGAGGTGACAGGCGTTTATGGTGTGGCCGAAAGCGCCGCACTGCGTTCAAGTAACGATGGCGTGTTGCTTATAGAGAAGCAGAAAGGCCAACTCTCTGAGGGTAATGACTTTACGTTTGCCGTTGCAATGGACGGCCTCAAGATGCGCGGAGGATTCATAGAGATTGTGGGCGCCGGTCCCGGTGACCCGGAACTTGTATCGGTGCGCGGCAAACGGATGCTGGAGCGCGCCGACCTGATTCTCTATGCCGGCAGTCTGGTGCCCAAGGAACTCACCTATTACGCCAAGCCCGGCGCGGTGGTGCGTTCATCGGCCGATATGGACCTTGAAGAGCAGTTTGCCCTGATGAAGGATTTCTACGACCGCGGACTCTTTGTGGTGCGCCTGCACACGGGCGATCCCTGCATCTACGGCGCAATTCAGGAGCAGATGGCGTTCTTTGACCGTTACGGGATGCGCTACCACATCACCCCCGGAATATCATCGTTCCAAGCCGCAGCCGCAGCGTTGCGTTCACAGTTTACCATCCCCGAGAAGGTTCAGAGCATAATCCTGACCCGCGGAGAGGGCCGTACGCCCATGCCCGAGAAGGAGCAGCTGCACAAACTGGCCCAGTCCCAGAGCACCATGTGCATCTACCTGAGCGCCGCAATCGTTGAGCAGGTTCAGGAGGAACTGCTGCAAGCCTATCCGCCCCAGACTCCGGTGGCCGCCTGCTACAAACTCACCTGGAAGGAGGAGAAGATATACCGCGGTCAGCTTAAGGACCTGGCCCGCATAGTGCGTGACAACAACCTGACTCTAACCACCCTGCTGGTAGTGGGTGACGCTATTGACAACCGTCAGGGTCTGTCCCGCCTCTATGCCCACGAATTCAAACACCTGTTCCGCAAATGATTCTTATCCTGGGAGGAACCACCGAAGGCCGCATGGCTGTAAAGGTGGCCGATGAAGCCGGCCGCCGTTTCTGGTATTCCACCCGGGGAGACCTGCAGCAGGTTGATAGCCATAACGGAGAGCACGTGACCGGAGCCATGGACACCGATGCCATGACCGCCTTCTGCCGCGAGCATGAGATTAAGCTGATAGTCGATGCAGCCCACCCCTTTGCAGTACGCCTTCACAATACCGTCAGTGAGGTAAGCCTGGCGCTATCCATCCCTGTGGTCCGATACGAACGCACTTACCCCGATCATACCGATGACATAATCTGGTGCAAGGATTACGATGATGCTATCAGGCGTCTGGAACAGGCCGGCGTAGAGAGTCTTCTGGCGCTTACAGGTGTTCAGACAATCCCCGCCCTTAAGGATTACTGGTCAAAACACAAATGCATATTCCGAGTCCTGGACCGCGAGGAATCAATAGAACTTGCCCGCAAAGACGGCTTTGACATCGGCAATCTGGTATTCTACGGAGACAAGTCTGATCTGGAGATAATGCGTGAAGTCAGTCCCCAGGCAGTGATAACCAAGGAGAGTGGCCTGTCAGGGGGCTTTACGGAGAAGGCCGATGCCGCCAGAGAACTGGGTATCCCGCTGTATGCGGTATGCCGTCCGCAACTGCCCGACGGTTTCACAACGGTAACCGGACAGCACGGACTGCGCAAGGAGATTGAGCGTCTGGTTCCCGGATTCTTTGAACTGCGCACCGGATTCACTACAGGAGCCTGCGCCACTGCTTCGGCAAAGGCAGCCCTTACCGCCCTTCTAAGCGGTGAGGAACAGACCCGGGTCCCATTCAGCATCCCTAACGGTGAGGTATTCACTCTTCCGGTACAGGAATGTCTGATTGACAAGGACTGGGCCCAGGCATCGGTCATAAAGGATGCCGGCGATGACCCTGACGTCACAAACGGATGCACGGTCCGGGTAAAGGTCGCCCTGAGCAGTCAACCCGGAATACATTTCCTTCAGGGTGAAGGTGTGGGACGCATAACACTGCCGGGCATCGGTCTTGAAGTAGGTGAACCTGCAGTCAATCCCGTACCCCGCAAGATGATTGTTCAGGAACTATCGGCATTGTATGAAGGCGGATTGGACGTAACGGTATCGGTTCCAGGTGGGGCCGAACTGGCTCAGAAAACCTTCAATCCCAAACTTGGTATTGTTGACGGCATATCCATAATAGGTACATTGGGTGTTGTACGTCCGTTCTCGATGGAGGCATTCGTGGAGGCAATCCGCCGTGAGGTTGAGGTGGCAAAAGCCATAGGCGCACCTCGTCTGGTGATAAACTCCGGTGCCCGCAGCGAGCGTTTTGTAAAGGCGCTCTATCCCGACCTGCCGCCCCAGGCATTCGTACATTACGGCAACTACATAGGTGAGACCATATGCATTGCCGAGGAACTTGAATTCAAGGATGTTACCATGGGTCTAATGATAGGTAAGGCCGTGAAACTGGCTGCCGGCATGCTTGACACCCACAGCCGCGAGGGTGTGATGGACAGGAAATTCATACGCAGGATGGCCCGTGAATCAGGCTGCCCATGGCGTGTCCGCCGTGCCATCGGACGTATTACCTTGGCCCGTGAACTATGGACCATCATCCCGCAAGAGTATCTGGAATCATTCTGCTCCACAGTAATCCGCTACTGCCATAGCCATTGCGATTCCCTGCTTCCGTCAGGCAAACTGACCATACTCCTAATCAGCGAAGAAGGAAAAATATATTGATAATGAACAAGATAATACTCATAACAGGCGGCGAGAGGTCCGGCAAGAGCAGTTTTGCCGAGCAGACTGCGCTGTCGCTGTCACCCAACCCTGTCTATATGGCCACCGCCCGTGTTTGGGACGATGAGTTCCGCGAGCGTGTACGCCGGCATCAGTTGCGCCGCGGACCGGAGTGGACAAATATCGAAGAGGAAATCAATCTGAGCCGGCACGATGTTCAGGGCCGGGTTGTATTGATAGACTGCGTGACCCTGTGGTGTACAAACTTCTTCTACCGCGACCAGCAGAAAGCTGAAAACGACAGCACCTGGGTTAGTCGGTGTCTTGACGACATCAAGGCTGAGTTTGACCTGTTCACAGCCCAGGATGCCACATTCATATTCGTAACCAATGAGATAGGCATGGGAGGCGTATCGGCCAACACCCTGCAGCGCCGTTTTACCGACCTTCAGGGTTGGGTAAACCAGTATATTGCCTCAAAGGCCCATGAAGTCACGCTGATGGTCAGCGGCATACCCGTAAAAATCAAATGATCATGATAGAGAATCTCAACGACCCTGAATTTCAGTCACAGGTACAGGACAAGATAGACAATCTGACCAAGCCAAAAGGCTCTCTGGGATACCTAGAGACGCTGGCAGGCCAGATCAGCATGATTCAGCATACCCTTACCCCCACCCTGAAGAATCCCTGCAACATACTGTTTGCCGCAGACCACGGAATCCTGGCACAGGGTGTGAGCGTTTCGCCCAAGGAGGTTACCTGGCAGCAGTCATACCATTTCCTGGAGGGTGGCGCAGGCATCAGTTTCCTTTGCCGTCAGCACGGATTCCGCCTGATGGTGGTTGATGCGGGCATTGACCATGACATGGATTACAGTTCAGGTATCATTGACATGAAGGTGCGCAAGGGCACCCGTGATTTCTCCATCGAGTCTGCCATGACCCCCGATGAATTCAATCTCTGCCTGCAACGGGGTGCAGAGTGCGTCAACCGTGTTCATGCCGACGGCTGCAATGTGATAAGCTTTGGCGAGATGGGATGCGGTAACACATCGGCCTCATCAATCTGGATGTCACTGCTGGCGGGCATTCCTCTGGCTCAGTGCATCGGTGCCGGTGCTGGACTGGACAGCAAGGGTGTAAGCCACAAACTTGAGGTGCTTACCGGAGCCGTTCAGAAATTCAAGACAGCCAGAGCCAAATACTCCGTCAAGGATATACTCTGCTACTTTGGAGGCCTTGAGATGGCTATGGCCGTGGGTGCCATGCTGCGTGCAGCCGAACTGCGCATGGTTATTCTGGTGGACGGTTTCATAATGACCAACTGCATGCTGGCCGCATCAAAACTGGATCCTAATGTGCTCCAATATGCGGTATTCGGCCATCAGGGCGATGAGAGCGGGCATAAGATACTGCTTGAATACCTGCATGCCAAACCCCTGCTCAACCTGGGTCTTCGCCTTGGTGAAGGCAGTGGAGCAGTCTGCGCATATCCTATAGTGGAATCGGCCATAAAAATGATTAATGAAATGGATTCCTTCAAGAAGGCATCAGTAACCAAATACTTCTAGTCTTATGAATAATTTCCTTGCTGCATTGATGTTCTTTACGCGCCTGCCTTTCCACAAGATCAAACAAGTGCCAAGTGAGTGTTTCAGTCACGTAACCGGATGGTGGAGCGTGACGGGATGGTTGACCGGTGGCTTATCGGCCCTGACTTTCTGGCTCCTTTTCCAGGTTACCTCAGCTAGCATTGCCATCGTCATGGCTCTGCTGGTCAGGGTTCTGCTTATGGGTGCGCTGCATGAGGACGGTTTTGCCGATTTCCTGGACGGATTCGGCGGCGGCAATGACAAGGAGAGCACCCTGCGCATAATGAAGGACTCGCACATAGGCACTTACGGGGTCATCGGACTGATTCTTTATTTCCTGCTGTCATACGTTGTTCTTGCCAACATCCAACCGGATTATGTTCCCCTCATAATTCTTTCGTCCGATGTGTTTGCCAAGTGCATCAGCAGCCATATCGTTTGGTTCCTGCCCTACGCACGGCCGGAATCGGAGAGCAAGAACCGCACGGTCTATACTCACCCCACGGCGCTTGAAGAGACTCTCACCGTAATTTCCGGCCTGTGCGCACTGGCCATTATAATCTTACCGGACAGTCCGTTCATTACCAACTATCTGAACCTCTGTCTGATTGCCATTGTTTCTATTGCGGTTGCCTTGCTGCTCCTGCTGCTTTTCAAGAAGAAGATTGGCGGCTACACAGGCGACTGCTGCGGCGCTCTTTTCCTCATTACCGAACTAGTATTCCGCTTTATGACAGCGGTCATCTAACCTATATCCTATGAAAGTTTATCTAATCCGACACACATCGCCCGACGTACCCAAAGGTACCTGTTACGGCCAGACCGATGTCCCCGTAGCCCCCACCTTCCCGGAGGAGGCTGCCGCCACGCTGGCTGCCATTCCTGACATCAGGTTCGATATGGTCTACAGCAGCCCCCTGACCCGCGCCAGCAAACTTGCAGCGTTCTGCGGCTACCCTACGCCCCGCCTGGACAACCGCCTCAAGGAGCTCAATTTTGGCCGATGGGAGATGCAGATGTATGATGAGATAGACGATCCCTACATCCAGGAATGGTACAACAACTTTGTTGATGCTCCCATACCCGGCGGCGAATCATTCCGCGAGATGTACAACCGCATAGCGGAATTCCTGGACGAACTCAAGCAAAAAGACTACCAGAACGTCCTCATCTTTGCCCACGGAGGCGTACTTGCCTGCGCCAACGTCTATGTAGGCAAAGCCACCCTCCGCACCGCCTTCGAGAACCTGATCCCCTACGGCGGCATGATCACCATCGAAATCTAGAGTATCGGGCCGAGTACACCTTCTTGCGGCCAGTTGTTCAAAAACCGCTGGAAGTATGGGGCGTCGGATGTAGATTGCTCCGGGCTACTCCAGGCCCCTCCAGACCCTAAACGTCGAACTCGTCCTCATGGTCCCCTATGGGGCCCACCGTTCCTCAAACATGCGCCGTTCTTAACGGGATCTTCCAGGGCCTTCCGCTTAACGCCCTCCACAAATACATCCGTCGCCCCATACTTCCGCCTCAGAACAACTGAAACAAAAGCTGGTGAGCAAGAGCCCACCAGCATAATAGATTGTTATTGGCCGTCACTTACAGGTCTTCACCATTAGGTCTGTTTTCTTCGTTGTCGTAAAATATGTTTATGGAGTAGCGTGATCCTATCCTGCTTATATTAAACCAAACCATACTAGGATTGTTGGACAGTATCATATACTTAAAAATTTCGTCCCAATCATTGTTGCTCAATTTGTCAAATTCTTTCCATTCTTCTTCACTTACCTCTTTCATACTTTGAAGGACTTCAGCATCAAAATCTATATCTTCCAACCCTTCAATCTTTTCTCCAGTTCTTATAGCCTTAAGCAAATTCTTGTAAGTGTTTGAGAAATCTTTGAATGAAATATCTGAAGGAAAATACCAAAATGCAGCCTGATAATCGTTATGGTGGATAGTCATTTCGTAGGAAATGTTCTCCTTTTCATCGATAGGTTTATTATCTACCAACTCTATGTACTTAGAATTATTCTTGAACTGCTTGAGAAGGGTATTATATTGGTTTATTATCTGTGATTCATCAACAGTAACATAAGACACAAATACTCTATCTACTAAGTCATGATTTGTGCTAATCATCACTTCTACGTCCTTGCCGTTAAACCTTCCAGAGAGATAATCTTCTTGTTCATCATATTTGAACCCCTTTGACTTGAGGTCCTTTATCATATCTTCTTTAGAACCATCAACAGGAATTCCCAGAAACTGTGGGCGGAAATCAGCTTCAGTCACTTTCTTGATAACGCTTAAATCAACCTGTGCTTGAATTGTTAGGCAAGCAGCTATCAAGAGTAATAGATTAATAATCCTTTTCATATTTAATCGTTTATTATTTCCAACAAATGTACTCTAATGAGTTAAATAATCAAACAAAAAAAATGCGTTAAGGTTTAATCATCATTCTGTAGCTACAACATAATCAGGGATAACCATTTTAATATCCTTAATCATTGTATAATTAGGGATGTAATGTTGGCATTGTTTCGCATAGATAGGGGTAGGTTCTTTAGGCGTATTGCACTTCTTATAGAGACAACAAACATACTTTGTGTCCCAGAACATATCAGTGTAAGATTTATAGAACCTGCATAGTTTGCAAGTCTTAAAATCAGGAATGTGTTTGCAGGCAATGACGTTACCTATATCTAACAAATAAGAGAAATCATTGCTTTCTGTTGTAACAAATGATACTTCTAAAATTGATCTGGAGTCTATCTTCTTTCTTACCGAATGGCAGTCACTTTCGTAGTAAATTCTTGCCTTACCGCTCGCAAAAAGGATATATCTTGGAATAACGCGTTGTCCAACTACGCTTGGTGTTCGATCAAAATTATAGAATTTTGCATCACCTTTATCAGAAATATAATCCTCCAACTCGGGATCCTTTACAATATCTAAACTCTCACGTAACGAATCTTTCTGTAAGAGAGCCTTAATATCATCTTCACTATCAACCTTTATTTCTATAATTCTTAGCCCGGAATTCAATTTCTCTTCTGTACATGGGTGTTTAACAAGAACCTCAATAAGAACGGGTTCTCTTTCTGGCTTAATGGAGCTTGTTAGCAGTAAGTCCGCAACGAATCCATTTATCTGAACTTCTTCTCGACAGGTATCATAGTAGTCCTTTAGATTAATGGAATTAGGTTTTATTACTTCACACTCATTCTTATTACCAAAAGGACAATCATTAATCCTGGAACAGGTACCAATACGGTGGTATTTGATATTGAAAGGATTTGGTGATTCAAACTTTTCTCTAATCAGTCTCTTGGCTAATTTATGAAGATAAGTCTCATTGCTGCAATTCTCTCCATTTCCCTTATGAGCAAAATGTGGTACTTTCTTTGCTCCTATTTTTGCGATCATCTCTGCCCCACATCCCATGCAAGTATATGTATGGGAATGGCGTTCATCCTTATCAACCTTCTCGATAGGGATGATTTCATTACCTTCTAGAGCAAAATGATACTTGATGTCCGGCATTTTTTATCCTTGTCTTTCGCGAATATACTCAATTCCACCGATAACCGTTGTTCGTGTGTTTACGGATGAAAAGACAACGACATAAATTTTATTTTTCTTCACAAATAATTTGTGTGAAAGAAATAATGTGTACTTTTGCATTGGAATCGTCGCAGGGAATTCGGGTGGAAGGGACGACAACCCTCTCAAGCTTGTCTTGATTCGAGCCCTAAAGTCAGCGTCCCAGGCTGGCTTTATTTTTTTGCCGTTATGCAATACTGAACATACTCGCCTGTACTCTTCTGATGACCTACTAGCAGCCTTATTCCATTATAACACAAGAATAACATCTGGTCATAAGCCTTCTGGTTTTTATCGTTACTTTTTGCTGGCTTTGTTTTTTCTAGAGTAGCTTTTTCCAGTATCTCAGTCAATTTTAAGACTGCACATGTCGAATCATAAGAAACCGACGCATGTCCTTTAGTCTCGTTTATTGATTGAAACTTGATATGGATATAAGCTTTTAAAGACTTGTTCCAAACCTTCTTGTCTGGATGTTTAGCTATCCATTGGGCATAAAAATCCATGATGATTTTTTTCCTGGCCTTATTATCCTCACGACTGTTTCCAACTGGTATCTTCATAAGCGTGGTATTTCTTACAAAGATACCTAATAAAACCAGCACTACAATAGCATCTGAGCAAGATTTTACTAGTTCAGCATAAAATAATCTGCGATGCCGATTTTAATAAAAAGTGTAATCAATAGCATCAGGAGCTCGGAGAGGATGTTGATGCGAATGGCGCGGCGAGCGTCTTGAGTTGTTAGGGGGCGGTCGTTGTTACCGATGTAGGGTTTGTAAAACTCCTGGCCAAAATAGGTGTGAGTGCCTCCAAAACGGCAGTTTAGGATTCCGGCTAGGGCGGACTCGGGGTAACCGGAGTTGGGGCTGGCGTGGTATCGGCCGAATTTGTGGACGAATTTGATCAGGCCTGGACGGCCGGCGGCAAGAACCATAAGCAGTGCGGTCAGACGCGCCGGAATCCAGTTGGCTATGTCGTCTATGCGGGCGGCCCAGCAGCCGAACTCTTTATAGCGGTCGGTCTTGTAGCCTATCATTGAATCCAGGGTGTTTATCATTTTATAAGTTGCCATGCCTGGTACTCCAAGTAGCATATACCAGAACAGTGGAGCAATCACGCCATCGCTAAGATTCTCGGCCAGAGTCTCAAGCGCGGCAGTACGTATCTCCTGCGCATCCAGGTTTGCGGTGTCGCGGCCTACTATGCGAGCTACCTGTGCGCGGCCTTTATCAAGTGATTCATCAAGCGCCAGGAACACCATCCTCACCTCTTTAATCAGAGTCTTTCCGGCCAGGAAATAGAATATGAATATGGCCGATACACCCACGCCCAGCCATTGGTTCACTCCGTAGCAGAATGGGATGAACCACCAGAACAGGACATAAGTACAACCTATCAGGAAGAGGGCGGAAAGAGCACCTTTGAGTTTACGATGCGCGCCCTTATTGAACCAGCGCTCGGCGGTTGATATCAGCCAACCGAACTTGACCACAATATGCGGCAACCAGGCGGGGTCACCAATCAGAGCATCCATAACCACTCCGATCAGAAGCGGAAGCAGGGGAAATATCAGATGCTGAATATCCATTCGCTGATGGCCTGAATTAGCAGATTATTCTCTTCAGGGCTCTGAACTGCAATGCGGAAACAGCCTTCGTCCAGGCCTGTGAAGTTCGATGCGTCACGTATCAGTATGCCCTTCTCTACAGCCAGATAATCCTTAAGTGCCGATGCCTTTCCCATGCGCAGTCTTGACAGGAGCATATTGGAGTCCGATGGCCAGACCTCAATCAGTCCGGTTTTGGTAAACTCCGCAGCCACACGCTCCCGTTCGGCAATGAGTTCAGCAGCGTCAAAGCGATACAAGTCACGGTTGGCCAGCAGGAACTTGCCCGCCTCAATAGCCAGAGCATTGACAGACCAGGGCATACGGAACAGGCTCAGTTGCCTTATGAGTTTGGCATTGCCGCTCACACCCCCAATCCGCAGTCCCGGCACTCCGAACTGCTTGGTCATGGAGTGAAGTATAAGCACGTTAGGCATCTCTACAGCCCACTTTACGTCAATTACCTTCTCCAAAGTATAGGGCGCGTATGACTGGTCAATGATGAAAATGCATGCCGGATTGGCCTCTATCATCTGCGTCAACCACGCATAATCCCACACCTTACCGGTAGGATTGTTTGGATTACATATCCATACCAGACTGCCGGGGGCAGGTTTGAGACCGGATTCAGAATAGACCTCAGTTATCCTGTGACGGTTCAGGCGGCAGGCATCGGCATACTCGCTGAAAGTGGGAACCGGTATTTGCGAGTTACTCTCGCGGTACACCTGCGCTATCAGGTAGATTGCCTCGGTTGCTCCATTTGTAACGCACAGGTTTTGGGCCGATATCCCCATCGATGCAGCCCACGCCGATGCCAGCGATGAGGCATCGGGCTCGGGATATGATGATATCCGGGGCATACAGCTGTTAAGATGCTCATACAGCGCATCCAAGTCCCTGCGGCACACAATGTTTGAACTGAAATTGTGCCTGATGCAGGGGTAAGAGAATATGTCGTCGCCGTGCCCGTTAATCATCCTCACTCATTATCTTGTACAGCAGCGGCATATTCAGGTGCCTGCGCACATGGTCGGCCAGCAGGTCATACTGCTGCTGTTTGAAATCGTTGTAACTCAATGCAGTAGCCTGGGCTTTGGAAGCTGCAAACGGTGCCAGCAGGCTCTCTATCACCTGCTGATTGTCCAGGATTCCGTGAATGTAGGTGCCAAAAGTCCTCTCATCAACGTAACAGCCATCGCTGCTGCCATCAGCCAAGACATTGAGCGCACTGCAAACTGCACCACCTGCTACAGCCACGGTGCGTCCCATATGAATCTCGTAACCCGTGCAGCCCTCCAGCTCACGGAAGCGGAATGCCACCTGGCGGGTAACCTTGCTGCCCTCCATAACAGTATCCACCGGCAGGAGTCCCAGCCCCGGGATCTTGCGGATGCTGCCCTCAACGCCCTGGGGGTCATCCACGCTCATACCCATCATCTGGTAACCGCCGCAGATTCCCAGCACCGTTGTGCCGTTCTTGTGAGCACGCAACACCGCCTCGGCCACGCCGTTTCGGCGAATCTCATAGAGGTCATCAATGGTGCTCTTGGTTCCGGGCAGTATGATTATATCGGCCTTGCCTATCTCTTCTATGTTGTTGGTGTAGTACAGATTCACTCTCGGATCACGCTCCAGCATGCCAAAATCGGTAAAGTTGGAGATGTGACGCAGCAGTATGACAGCAACGTTCACCTTTCCGCTTACGGCACTGTGCTGCTTGCCGGCCAATTCCATGGAATCCTCCTCTTCAATGTGTATGTCCTTGAAGTATGGTACAACGCCCAGAACCGGCACCTTGCAGATGTCCTCCAGTATCTTGCGGCCCTCCTCAAACAGCCTCAAGTCACCCCGGAACTTATTGATTATTATACCTTTTATAAGTTTCTTATCCTCAGGGGTCTGCAGCGCAATTGATCCGTAGGCGCTTGCAAAAACGCCCCCGCGGTCAATATCGGCCACCAGTATAACCTTAGCCCCGGCATGGCGTGCCATAGGAAGATTGACCAGATCCGTATCGCGCAGATTCAGTTCCGATATGCTGCCGGCGCCCTCCATCACGATGGGGTTGTAGCGGCTGCTCAAACGGTCAAACGCCGCATGAACCTCGCTCCGCAGCACCTCCCTGCCTTCATCCTTACGGAAATAGTCATACGCGCCCATATTGCCCACAGGCTTGCCGTTAAGCACCACCTGCGATGTGTGGTCCGAGCTGGGCTTGAGCAGCAGCGGGTTCATATCGGTATGGCAAGGCACGCCTGCTGCCTCGGCTTGAACAGCCTGAGCACGGCCAATCTCCAGCCCATCGGGCGTAGCGTATGAGTTGAGCGCCATGTTCTGCGCCTTGAACGGTGCCGGGTTGTAGCCGTCCTGACGGAAAATGCGGCACAGGGCGGTAGCAATCACGCTCTTGCCCACATCGCTGCCCGTTCCCGCCAGCATCACCGGATGTAACTTTGCATCGGCCATCACTTACGGTTCTTATAAGTAAACGCCTTCCACTTCTCCTCGGGCCATCCCTGACGGTCCAGTTCAAAGCGGGCCAGGATAAAGAAAAGGTCGCTCAGACGGTTTACAAAACGCAGCAGTTCCAACGGCAGAGGGTCCTCCCTGTGCAGAGTCCAAAGCCTGCGCTCCGCCCTGCGGCAAACGGTCCGGGCCATCTGCAACTGTGCAGCCAGCGGCGTTCCGCCGGGGATCAGGAAGTGCTCATGCTCTCCTATCTGCTGTGTCAGGCAGTCCATCCAATCCTCACAGAACTGCTCCATCCCGGCATCCAAAGTGTTGGGATTGCTGTCACGCCTGGCCGAAGGCGTTGCCACAAGACTCATCACACTCATCAGTTCACACTGTATCCTGTACAATCCTTCCTGCCAGTCATCATCGGCCTTGAGCATACTGCGCACAATGCCTATCTGGGTGTTGAGCTCATCAAGCGTGCCGTTGGCCTCTATGCGGATATCGTCCTTTGGCACCCGCTCGCCGCCGTGGATTCCGGTGGTGCCGTCATCGCCTGTACGTGTATATATTCTTTTCATAATTCCCAAAATGCGTTGATATCGGACTCACCCCAATACCAGTGTGTGTAGCCCGCAATCACGTTCTTGTACCGGTACAACTCCGTATCCACCTTCTCACCCCGCGCATCAAACTGAAGTGACGCAAAACAAAACGACCCCTTTGCGTCAATTTTTGAGTAATGAAACTCGTGACCGCGGAATTCTGTACCACCGATTGTCATGCGGCGGTAGCCTAAGTGCAGGCGGGCACCCTGCATGGTGCACTCTATGGGCAGCACTCCCGCCATGGGCCAAACGCGGCCCTCCTGATCGGTCAGCGACTTGCCCAGATACATCATTCCGCCGCACTCGGCAAAAATCCGGCCACCGCTCTCCGCGTACTGTACCAGTTGCGATGCCAGCATGCGGTTCAGGGCCAGTTCAGGAGCAAAAAGCTCCGGATATCCGCCGGGCAGATAGACCAGATCAACGTCCTTGGGCAGTTCATCACCGGCCAGCGGGCTGAAGTAAACCACCTCACCCATCTGCGCCAGCCTGTCCAGGTTCTCCCTGTAAGCAAAATTGAACGCCCTGTCCCTGGCTACTGCAATCCTCTGCATATCAGATCCAAATCAACATGATGTTCCACCAGGTCCGATACCCGGTCGGCCAGCGTATTCAACTCATTCTCAAGACCTACGGTAAGTCCCAGATGCCTGGACGGCACCTCAAGTCCTTCAGTGCGCGGAATCCAGCCCAGACAGGTAACGCCCGCATCGGCCGCCGCATCCTTCAAAAAACTGAAATGTGATTCCGATGCCACCTGGTTGAAAACCACCCCGGCAATGCGTACATCGGGCCTGAAAGTCCTGAATCCGTGCAGCAAAGCCGCCACGGAATATGCGGTGGAGCGTGCATTGACCACCAGCAACACCGGCACATCCAACAGAGCCGCAATCTCGGCACTGCTTCCGCGCATATGGTCATAGCCGTCAAACAGTCCCATCACGCCCTCAATCACGGCCGCATCGGCCCCTTCAGAATAATGTGCAAAGACCTCACGAACATGTTCGGCCGATGCCATCCACGTATCCAGATTGACGGACTCAGCACCCGCCGCAATACTGTGAAACTGCGTATCAATATAGTCAGGACCGCATTTGAAAGGCTGCACACGGAGCCCCCGCCGCGTAAGTGCACGCAGCAGCCCCATCGTGAAAGTAGTCTTGCCACTGCCCGACGTGGCGGCCCCAACGAGTATCCTGATCATTCTATTTTTATTAGGTGGTATAAAGATAATGATTTATTACTAATTTTGCTCCGTCTTGTTCCGATACTCTTTCCCCGAGTTAAGGATCAAAAGGGAATCAGGTGAGAATCCTGAACAGACCCGCTGCTGTAAGCTCTCAAAAAGGGATGTCTATCACCACAAGTGCCACTGGCCGCAAAGCCGGGAAGGCGGACAGACCGGAGTAAGTCAGAAGACCTGCAAGACACGTTATAAAACTGCCGGGACTCAGTAACTTATTAACAATAACTACAATGAAAAAGGTATTATCATTTGCTTTGATGGCCCTCATGGCGGGCTACGTGTTCGTATCTTGCGACGAAGAGAAATTAACCCCTGAAGAGGAGAATAAACCTGTTGTTCCCCAGGATTCCGTTCCCGGTGACTCAGTTCAGACTCCTGCTGACACTGTCTCCTACACTCTTTCAATGACCCTTCCCAAGGCCGATTCACTCTATCTTAGCACCGATACAATGGTTAAAGGTGGCTGGGGTTATTACTATATTGACACCATCAGGATCGCTCCGTTCAAGCTGGTTCACTCAGTATCTACCGCTGGAGGATTCGGCATGGGATTCACATACAGCAGCCTGACCGACACCGTTACTCCCGGATACCTGAACAACGCTGCCTTTACCGGTTGCGGAGTCAGCACAAACTCTTATTTCACAGTTAACACCGGTGGTGACATGTATGGTATCGCCCCCGAAATTACCTTTGAGGATGGTAAGGCATACGTGGCAAAGGAGTGCTATGTAACCAACTCAACCTATGCATACCGCGCTATCAAGAATCACGATGACGGTGGTGCCAATTATGTAAAGGTATGGACAGCCGAAGACTCATTCACCCTTACCATCACCGGTTACAATGGTGCAACCGAGACCGGTCATGTTGATTTCAAGCTGGCAGACGGTTTCAACATCGTAAAGACATGGCAGAAGGTTGACCTTTCAAGTCTTGGTGAAGTTACAACACTTCATTTCGCCCTCACGACAACTGACAATAATCAGTACGGTCCGTGCACTCCCACATACTTCTGCCTTGATCAGCTCATCGTAACGGATAAATGACCCATAGCAATAGAATAATTGCTTGTTTGACAGTAATCTGCACCCTGTGTCCCTGCATTGAGGCACAGGGTCAGATTTTCTTTGACACTATACGGACCCAGGACCTTCAGGAGGTTCCGGTCACAGCAGAGCGCACTGCCGGAGCGCGCGCCGTATCGGCCCAAAAGGTTGCCGATACCCGACTCATGTCGGCCACCGGCTCACTACAGGTTTCCGATGTACTCAAGTACTTCAGCGGAGCCACCGTCAAGGATTACGGAGGTGTAGGCGGACTCAAAACCGTATCCGTAAGAGGCCTTGGCGCATCACACACAGCCGTCGCCTATGACGGCATTATGATTACCGATAACCAGACGGGACAGATAGATTTGGGCAAGTTCTCAAGTTCTCAGACAGAGTCTGTCCGCATGATCAGCGGTCCCGACAACGACCTTCTGCAACCCGCCTCTCTTGCCGCACAGGCAGCGGTCATCAGCATAAACACCGGCCGCCCGCATTTAAAGTTCGGTACTCCCCAATACAATTTCCACTATAAAACAGGCTTATACGAAACACAATCCATACAGGCGGGAAGCACATTCAATGCAGGTCACAACAACACCGTATCGCTTCAGGGCGAATGGTTTGAGACAAAGGGAAACTATCCTTATATTCAGAACAACGGAGCGAACTCCATGGAGATGAGCCGTGACAACTCCGACGTGAAGCGACTTCGTATTGAAGGTGCCCTCTTCAGCGACATAGGCAACAAATCCTCACTCACAACACGAGTCTACTGGTTCCAGTCTGAGCAAGGTCTGCCTGCCAACATACTGTACAACACGAATGCCGCGCGCGAGCGGCTATGGAACCGTAACGGATTCGCACAATCCACACTTACCACACCTGTCAATGACAGGCTCACACTACGTTTCAATGCCAAGTACGGCATAACCTACACCCGCTATTTGGACCCCAAGGTAAGCAACACACAGGGCAGGATTGACAACCGCTATACCGAGCAGGAGGGATACCTTTCAGGGGTTGCTCTTTACAGACTTACGGATTGTCTCTCGGCATCAGCAGGAGTTGACGGCCGCCTTTCAGGTCTGAACGGCAATGGAGCTGATCAGGCCCAGCCCACCCGATACACAGTTAACAGCACCGCCGCAATCAAATACGCATCTGAACGGCTCACCCTTACCGGCCGCCTTAACCACGTGGCCACAAAAGAGAAAACACGTCTGCGTCAGGCTGCCGAGAGTTACAACCATATCTCTCCTACCACAGGCCTTAACTGGCTGGCATGGCCAGCTGCAGGACTGCATCTCAGGGCATCCTACAGTAACACTTTCCGCCTCCCGACATTCAATGATCTCTATTTTGAGCAGATAGGACGCCGCGACCTGCGTCCCGAACGGGCATCGGTCACATCGGCGGGAATTGTAATAGAGAATGGGACCGGCGGCATCTTCTACTCTGTTTATGCCGATGCCTACAACAGCAACGTAAAAGACCGCATCATGGCAGTACCCGGCAAGAATACCGCGGTCTGGATGATGAAGAACATAGGACTTGTAACCACCCACGGACTTGAAACCGGTCTCGAACTGCGCTCTCTGCAAGGAGTGGTGCGTCCCGCCCTGATGGCGTCATATACTTATCAGCGCTCCATGGACAAGACTGACAGCAACAGTTTCACCTGGAATCATCAGTTGCCTTACACCCCCAGGCACTCGGCATCGGCCGTCACCTGGATAGAGACTCCGTATGTAAACGCCAGCTGCAACCTGCTATACAGCGGTGAGTATTATTGCAACGGCTACAACGGCCCCGAATACCGCATGCCATCCTATTACGAGATAGGATGTTCCGTATGGAGGACTTTCTCATCACATTTGTTAGAAGAGACCTTTAAGGTCGAATTTATAAACATTACTAACAACCGTTATGAACTGGTACGCAACTACCCTATGCCTGGCTTTCAGATGCGTATTTCTGTAACAACAATAGTACTATGAGAAGGACCCTGACAAAAATATTGCCCCTGCTGCTCATCACACTGGCGTGTGATCCGGAGCCGATACTTATTCCGGAGTCCCAAGCCATTGCCGATGCCGGTCACACCGGTGTCTATGTACTCTCCGAAGGCCTGTTCAACAATAACAACAGCACCCTTGCATGGATTGATTTCGGCACCGGACTGCCCGATTCATGGGATGCCCCTTCCGGAAAATCATATGACTGCTTTGAAAAGGTAAACGGTCGCCGCCTGGGTGACACCGCCAACGACATACTGCTTTACGGAAGCCGCCTGTACATTGCCGTAAACGTATCGAGCACAATCGAGATCCTGGACGCCGCCACAGGCCGTTCGCTAAGTCAGATTCCCATGAGCAATCACGGCAAATCATCGGAACCACGTTATATGACCGCCAGCGGACACTACGTCTATGTGTGCAGTTTTGACGGAACGGTAACCCGCATAGACACCCTCACGATGAAGGCCGATGCCACCCTGACCGTAGGACGCAATCCTGACGGAATATGCTGCGCGGCAGGCAAACTGTACGTATCCAACTCCGGCGGTCTGGACTTTGACCATCCCGACAGCACCGTATCGGTAATAGACCTGGCAACCTTCAGTGAGATAAAGCGCATAAACGTACGTCAGAACCCCGGATCCATCTATGCCGACGGCGACCGGGTATACGTAGTGTCACGCGGTATCTATGATTATGACAAAAACGATTATGACAGCCGCCTTCACTGCATTGACACTGAGAATGACCAGGTGATTGAAACTTACGACATACCCATTCTCAAAATGGACCTGCACGACGGCCGGGCCTGGTTCTACGGATACGGATCGGGTGGCACCATTCAGGTTCTGGACCTGGCATCGGGCCGTATCACTGACTCCGACTTCATAACCGACGGAACCGTCATTGAGCGTCCCTACGCCATAAAAGTCGAACCCACATCGCATAAGGTATACGTCTGTGACGCCGCCGATTACGTGACACCGGGCTCGCTCTATTGCTTTGCGGCCGACGGTCATCTGCTCTACCGCATACCCAACATCGGCATCAACCCCAACACAATCGTCTTCTGTGATGTGCCTGTAACGCTTACACGGTATCAGGGAGATGTCCAGAAGAAATGTGACATAGACAGTGTATGCTGTTACATGCCCGCTCCAGGCCAGTTCGTAGGCGAAATGCCCAAATATGAGACCGGTGACGACGCTCTGAGCATGGCCCGCAAATGTCTTGAACAATTTGAAAACGGTAAAATGATTTCTCTTGGAGGATTCGGAGGATACGTTACCGTAAGATTTGAAAAGACCGTTTACAACCTGCCGGGAGCCGATTTCCGCATAGACGGCAATGCTTTCCAGGGCAGTTCCGAACCGGGAGTGGTATGGGTAAGCGCCGATGTCAACGGCAACGGCCAGCCCGATGACCCCTGGTACGAACTCTACGGATCGGAACAGGCAGCCGGACGTTCCACCCAGGCATACACCATAACCTATACAAAGCCGGCATCGGCAGACCAGGATACCCCCTGGAGAGGATCCGACGACCGTGAAGGAAGCATACTGTTCAACTCTTTCCACAACCATTACTACTACCCCATGTGGTACGATACTGACACCAAGGCATTCACAGGCACCCTTTTGCCTGAGAATATGCATAAGGAAGGAAACCAATGGGTAATGTCATCATTTGAATACGGTTATGTGGACAACCTGCCCAACAGCCCCGAGAACTCATCGTTCGACATAGACATGGCCCGTGACGGAGATGGAATGCCGGTTCAATTGGAAAGCATAAGATTCGTAAGGATACAGTGTGCCGCGATAGGATGCAACAACCTGACCGGTGAGCAGTCAACCGAAGTATCAACCATATACAACCTACACCCCCATGCAGACCAGTAAGCGTTTTTCAATCATAATACTGTCAGCGCTCCTGTGCGCTTGCCACGGTGGCACCCAGTTCAGTGCCGAGGGTGGCATATTGGAACTTGCAAGCCATATTACCATCAGCGAGACAACTCACAGTTATCATGTCAGGATTGCCAATCCGTGGAAGAAGGGTTATCTCCTGCACACATATACATTTACAGATTCCCTGAGCACAGACTATAGTTTTAACCGTAACGAAAATACGGTCCACATACCGCTCAAACGGGTGGTCGTAATGACCAACAGCCTGGCTCACCTGATGGTTGAACTTGGCGTTGAGGACTGCATAGCCGGAGTATGCGAGCCCGAGTGGATATCCGATACCCTAATCCGCGCCCGCCTGGCTGACGGAACAATTGCAGATTGCGGCAACAGCATGTATCCTACCGTTGAGAAAATCATGGGTCTGCACCCGGATGCAATAATGGTATCGCCGTTTGAGGGTACCGGTTACGGACAGCTGGAGAAACTGGGTATCCCCCTGCTGGAGTGTGCCGATTACATGGAGACATCACCTCTGGCCAGGGCCGAATGGATACGCTTTTACGGCCGCCTGTTCGGTGCAGACGCCACAGCCGACTCTCTGTTTGGCAAAGTAGAACACGATTACAACGCACTCAAGGATATTGCATCAAAGACAGTATCACGTCCCAAGGTTATGCTTGACACCCGCAGCGGATCAGCCTGGTATGTTGCTGGAGGCGGAAGTACCATAGGCCGTATGATAGCAGATGCAGGCGCAGAGTATCTGTTTGCCGACAACGACAACAGCGGATCTGTACCCCTATCTTTTGAAACAGTTTATGAAAGGGCTCAGGATGCCGATGTATGGCTGCTCAAGAACAGCAGTTCGGTACCCCTCACGTACGATTTGCTTGAATCCGACTTCAAATCATACGCATCGTTCAAGCCCTTCAAGGAGCGTAACATCTGGGTATGCGATGTCAATCAGGTACCCTATTTCGAGCTCAGTTCATTCCACCCCGAAATGCTTCTGGGTGATTTCATATCTATCTTCCATCCGGAAATAAAAAACGGACGGCATTTCTA
>DBYT01000015.1:0-220 GCA_002309915.1 Bacteroidales bacterium UBA1179
TCGCCAGCAGAGCGTTGCGCTTGATGGCACCGTAGATGTCGGGCTCGTTCTCCTTCCTCAGGTTGATATCCTTAGCGTAGCAGCCGCCCTCCAGGTTGAATACGCCCTCATCGTCCCATCCGTGCTCGTCATCACCGATGAGAAGACGCTTGGGATCAGTTGAAAGGGTGGTCTTACCTGTACCTGACAGACCAAAGAAGATGGCGGTGTTCTTACCCTC
>DBYT01000015.1:366-791 GCA_002309915.1 Bacteroidales bacterium UBA1179
TTGTAGTTCTCAACCTTAGCCTTAGATGCGTTATAGATAACGAAGTTGGGCTGGAACTTCTCAAGCTCTTCAGCAGTAGGCTGAATGAACATGTTCTTAACGAAGTGTGCCTGCCATGCAACCTCAACGATGAAACGAACAGCCAGGCGGGTAGCCTCATTGGCACCGCAGAAAGCATCTACAACATAGAGCTGCTTGTTTGAGAGCTCCTTGATGGCAATCTCCTTAACCTTTGCCCAAACGTCCTCAGACATGGGGTGGTTATCGTTCTTGTACTCATCGGTTGTCCACCATACCTTGTTCTCGCTCTGAGAATCCTTTACGATGTACTTGTCCTTAGGTGAACGGCCGGTATAGATACCAGTCATTACGTTAACGGCGTTGAGCTCGGTGTTTACGCCCTTGTCGAAACCCTCGAGACCAGC
>DBYT01000015.1:849-6490 GCA_002309915.1 Bacteroidales bacterium UBA1179
AAATCGATTTTTGCCATTGTTTTTATAGTTTGATTGTTATTAAACTCTCAATTTTATAGCCGGTTCCAAAGGGCTTATTCAAAGCACCCTTGTAAACCGGCTACAAAAGTAACTCCTTTTTAAGGGATGGAAAAATTCAAAAAGCCTTTTTGCTCGCGCCTGCGCAATATTTAATATTTTGTAACAAAACTGCTTTCTTGAGATAGCAATCTACTTCCACTTGTAGTTGTTGCGCCACAGTCCGGGCAGGAAGTGGTAGTAGAGCAGATGGCGCCAGGTTACCAGGTCGTGGGCTCCGGGAGCGTCATCGTCATACTCGTGCTTTACGCCCAGCTCGTCCAACTGGTTGTGCAGGGTGGTGTGACGGCCCATGAATCCGGTCTCGTATGCACCTCCGCCCACAAACAGATAGTCAATCTTGCTGTTTACATCGGGCTCCTTGATGGCGGGAGTCTCGTCCAGGCCGATGGCCGCGCTCAAGAGACCGGCCGATCCGAACACGTCAAGGTTACGGAATACCACATACTGGGTCATGCGTCCACCCATGGAGAGTCCGCTCAGGGCGCGCGCGTGCTTATCCTTGATGCAGCTGTAGTGTGACTCCACAAAGGGGATGATGTTGTCAATAAGGTCCCTCTCAATCATGGGGAATGCCAGCTCGGTGTGCTGCGGATGGCTGCGGGTAACCATCTGGTCGTTGGGGAATACCACGATCATCTCCTTGGCCTTACCCTCTGCAATGACGTTGTCCAGTATCCAGTTGGCGCGGCCGTGCATGATCCATGTCTCGGTAAGGTCACCCGATCCGCCCATAAGATAGAGTACGGGGTACTTTTTCTTGGGGTTGTAGTTGGCCGGGGTATAGACAATCAGGTCCCTCAAACCATTTGTTACGTTTGAATAATAGTAGTGCGTAGTCCATGAGCCGTGCGGTACATCGGGCTTGGGATCATACCATGCGGGCTCGTCGCCGTGCACAAAGAGCATACTGAACGATGGCATTGCTGCGTGTCCGGTAAACTGGTTGTTGGCATCTATGTTCTGTACTCCGTCAATGATGATGTAGTACAGGTAAATCTCGGGAGCAAGAGGGCCGATGGTCAGTTCCCAGACACCGTTGTCTCCCTTGGTAAAGTTGGGACGCTGGCGGTTGTTACCCACGAACATGGAACCGGTCAGCTGAACGGTCTCGGCCTTGGGTGCCCTTACGCGGAAGGTGACGGTATGGTCATCGTGCACCTCGGGTGACAGCACCTGGGCGTTATAGGGAAGTATGCCCTCAGGCTCGGTGCGCTGAGGGTCATACTGTATGTTCACTCTCGACTGCTGTGCCACGATGGGCAGAGCGGCCAACAGCAATGTTGAAAGAAAAAGTGAGCGTTTCATTACTTGAAGAGTTCTTTAACGGTCAGTTCCAGATAGTCGCGGCAGTTCATCCATGTGTGGCCACCCTCGGGGTTGTAGAAGGTGTGCTTGAGTCCCTGCTCGGTCAGGTACTTGTCAAGACCAAGTGACTGGGTGATAAGGAAATCGGACTTGCCGGTACCCAGGAACATGAATTTGAGATTCTTCTTAAGGTCCTTGATGGGGGCGTATGTGCCGTTCTCAAAGTTTCCCTTGTACTCATCCTCGCTGAAAATGGCGGGAGCATAAGCAGCTACATAGTGGAACAGTTTGGGATTGCCCAAACCTGCAGCCAGTGTCTGACGGCCACCCAGTGAGAATCCGGCGATGGCGCGGTTATCGGCATTCTTGATTACGTTGTAGTTCTTCTCAATAAAGGGGATTACCTCCTCAGTGAACTCCTTGGTGGTGAGCTTGACATCCATGGCATCGTATGCCTGAGCCTTGCCCTGGGCAATCATCTCGGGATAGGGGTTGGCATAAGGCATAACCACGATCATGCGCTTGGCCTCACCGCTGGCAATCATGTTGTCCAGGATGTTGTTCATCTGACCAACCTTGAACCAGGTCTCGTAGGTATCGGTCATACCGTGAATCAGATACAGCACGGGGAGTTTCTCCTTGCCGTTGGGATCATAACCGGCGGGAGTGTATACGCACATGGGGCGCTCTACGCCGCAAGCCTTTGAGAAGTAGTAGCGGTATGCCACCTTGCCGTGGGGAACATCCTTCTGGATATCCTGAACGGTGGGAGCCTCGCCGCGTACGTCAACAAGACTGTACTTGAAGTTCTCGTTGGGGAACATGTGCATGTTGTTGGGATCGGCCACCTGTGTGCCGTCTATAACGAATGCGTAAGGGTAGATATCGGGAGCGGGGGGAGTTACGGTGATGCTCCATACGCCGCGGTCATCCTTCTGCATGGCTGCTCTTGAGGCAAGCATCTGGCAGTCAAGTTCAACTCTCTGGGCATCGGCGGCCTGGCAGCGGAATGTAACTGTGCCGTCGGCATTGTACTCGGGTGACTTTACGCCTGCGGGGAAGAGGCTTGTCATGAGTGAGCCTGTAAGACGTGAGGGCTCTGCACCTCCCAGTTTCTCCAGACGAACCTTCTCGGCCTCCTCAAGGCTCATGCTCTCGGCAACGGCCTTGTCAATGACTGCCTGATCCTGGAACAGCAGCGGGAATGACTTCTCCAGCCAGTAGCGGGCGTTCATCCAGGTGTGGCCGTACTTGTCATGTGTAAATACTTTTACGTTCTTGATGTTGTGACGGTCAAGCATCTGCATCAGGTCCTTGGAGTTTCCATAGAGGAAATCATCGGTGCCGATACCCAGCCAGAACAGATGCACCTTCTTGTTGAAAGCCTCTGAATCCTCAAACTGGCTGTCGCGAACCTGGGTGAATGAGCTGTATGAGCACAGGTATGAGAACTTGTCCAGATTGGCAAGTCCGATGGCCATACCCTGGTTGCCACCGCGTGAGAATCCGCCGATACCACGATGGTCAGCATCGTTGATGGTGCGGTAGTTGCTCTCAACGAAAGGCATCAGTACGTCGGTGAAATCCTGGTTGAAGTTGTAGCCTCCGCCCATTCCGCCAAAGCCACCCATGCCACCGAATCCGCCGCGGCCACCCTGGGGCTGGGGCTGACGCTCGGTCTTGAGCAGAGTTGCGTTACCGTAGGGGAGTACCAGGATCATCTCCTTGGCCTTGCCCTCGGCAATCAGGTTGTCAAGGATAAGGTTCATCTTACCAACCTTGAAATATACCTCCTCGGTATCGGTGGTACCGCTTATGAGGTACATGACAGGGTATTTCTTGTCCTTGTTCTTGGGATCGTCGTAGAAGGGCGGGGTATATACTATCACGGGGATGTGCATATCCAGTCCGGGTGACCAGTAGTTGAGATAGTCCACGCTGCCGTGGGGAACATCCTTAAGGGCGCTGAGTTTGTCGGCACGCATATCCAGAAGGCTGTTCTTGAAGGTCTCGTTGGGGAACCACTCGGGGCACTGGGGGTCCATGACGCTGATTCCGTCAACCTCAAAATGATAGGGATAGATATCGGGCTCTGCGGGGCCGATGGTTGCGGTCCATACGCCGTTTGCGCCCTTGGTCATGTCAACGCTCTCGCTGAACTGTGTCCATACCTTGACAGACTTGGCATTGCGGTTTGAGTAGTTGAAAGTCACTGTGTTATCGGGATTGATAACTGTCGATGGGGCCTGCTGTCCCATTCCGCCCGGCTGGGCGCTGATTGCTCTTGTCATAGCGGCTGCTATGAGGAGAAGAGTCAGATTCTTGATTCTCATAATGTATATTGGTGTTGTTTAAAATTTTCGGGGTTTGAAGATACCCATTTTAATCAGAATAATGGTTGTTTTTACTTTGAATTATGTACATTTGTTGGATTTTGGCCTCTTGAAACAGGACTACAAATAGATATAAACAATATGGAAGTTATTGATTTTAACAAACAAAACAGTATTCTGAACCAGTTCATCGCCGAGATTCGTGACGTGAACATCCAGAAGGACCAGCTCCGTTTCCGCCGTAACCTGGAGCGCATAGGTGAAATTATGGCACTTGAGGTAAGTAAGAAACTCAATTACGTGACAAAGGATGTCCAGACCCCGCTTGGAGTATCGACCATCAACGTTCCTGAAGAGGATATCGTTCTTGGTACCGTATTCCGCGCCGGACTGCCCCTGCACCAGGGTTTCCACAACTACTTTGACCATTGCGAGAACGCGTTCGTATCGGCCTACCGTAAATATCTGGATGAGGTGAACTTTGACGTGCACATCGAGTACATGGCATCACCAAAACTTGACGGCAAGACCCTGATCCTGGTTGACCCCATGCTGGCTACCGGTAACAGTATGTACCTGGCTTACCGCGCACTGCTGCTCAAGGGCACTCCCGCCCGCATACACCTGTGCTCCGTTATTGCGGCTCAGGCCGGTGTTGACTATGTATGCAAGATGTTCCCGCAGGACATCACAACCCTGTGGTGCGCCGCTGTGGATCCCGAACTCAACAGCCACGCTTACATCATCCCCGGTCTGGGTGATGCCGGTGACCTCTGCTTCGGTGAGAAATAGTACCATTGGGGTCAGGCCCCTTTGGTATCATTTTTATTCAACAGTCTGATTATTAACCTATTCTTATGAGAAAAACCTTATTGACAGCCACAGCCGTGATATGCGGTGCTGTGGTGTGGGCACAGCCCAAACTGAGTGCCGACAACATTGATGAAGTGCTTAAGGCAATGACCCTGGAGGAGAAAGCCACCCTGATAGCCGGTGGCGGATGGGGTAGCATGAGCGCCGGATCCATGACTGCATCCGATGTTGCCAATGTTCCCGGAGCTGCCGGTTCAACACAGCCCATTGCCCGTTTGGGAATTCCCAAGACCATATTGGCCGATGGCCCCGCCGGACTGCGTATCAATCCGACCCGTCAGGGTGACAGCCAGACCTATTATTGTACAGGTTTTCCCGTAGGTACCGTATTGGCCTGCACATGGAATACCGAACTTGTGGAGCAGCTTACCACAGCCATGGGCCAGGAGGTTCATGAGTATGGTGTTGACGTACTTCTGGCTCCCGGCATGAACCTGCACCGCAACCCGCTGTGCGGACGTAACTTTGAGTATTTCTCAGAGGATCCCCTCTTGAGCGGTAAGATATCGGCCGCATATGTAAAGGGTATCCAGAAGAATGACGTGGGTGTATCGGTCAAGCACTATGCAGCCAATGACCAGGAGATAAACCGCAGTGAGAANNATCAATCCGCGTGCCCTGCGTGAACTTTACCTCAAGAACTTTGAGATTACCATCCGCGAGGCCAAGCCCTGGACCGTGATGTCATCATACAACAAACTTAACGGCAGTTACACACAGCAGAGCCATGACCTGCTTACCGGATTCCTGCGTGACGAGTGGGGATTTGACGGTATCGTGATGACAGACTGGGGCAACAAGGCCGGAACAGTCGATGCAGTAAAGGCCGGTAATGACCTTATGGAGCCGGGTGACCGCTCAGAGTCACAGCGTGTAATTGAGGCCGTAAATAACGGAACTTTGGATATAGCAGACCTGGACCGTAACGTACGCCGCATTCTGGAGTATATTGTAAAGACCCCCAACTTTAAGGGTTACAAGTTCTCTAACAAGCCCGATCTGGATGGTCACGCCAAGATGGTCCGTGAGGCAGCAGCCGAGGGTATGGT
>DBYT01000133.1:0-1177 GCA_002309915.1 Bacteroidales bacterium UBA1179
GTACTCACCACGGTAGGTCTGTCAAACGTATCGTTCGGACTGCCCGAGCGCGGCACCCTGAACCGCAACTTCCTGGCCATGGCATTCATGGGAGGCCTGGATATGCCCATCATGAACCCGCTTGACCACGAAACCGTCGCTACGGTACGTGCATCGATGGCTCTGACAGGCAATGACCCCGGTTGCGCCGGATTCATATACTTCAACACCCAGTCAGCCGAGGAACAGACCGTTGACAACCTCTTCAACGCCGTTGCGCTGGGTCTTAAGGACCGCGTCAAGGAGTGCCTGGAGCGTGAGTTGCCCGACATGGGTAAAGACCGTATCATTAACGAGATACTTATCCCCGCACTGGGTGACGTAGGCGCCAAGTTCGCACGCAACGAGGTATTCATGCCGCAGCTCATCCGCTCTGCCGAGGCCGCCAAGCTGGCGTTCGCCGTCATCTCCGAGCAGTTCAGCACGGCCGATACCGAGGCCGCCAAGGGACATCTGGTAATTGCAACCGTCAAGGGCGATGTCCATGACATAGGCAAGAACATCGTCAAGGTTGTGGTGCAGAGCCACGGATTCAGCGTTACGGACCTGGGCAAGGATGTGCCCAAAGAGACAGTTCTTGAGGCTGCAATGAACGAGAATCCCAATGCAGTAGGTCTGAGCGCACTGATGACAACCACAGTGGATTCCATGAAGGAGACCATCGAGTATCTGCGCGCCAACGGCATCACCTGCCCCATCATTGTGGGCGGCGCCGTCATGACCCCTGATATTGCATCGGCCATAGGTGCAACCTATTACTCAAAAGATGCGTTGGAAACGGCACATCTCATGCAGGAAATCTGCGGCACAAAATGACAAGGGAGAAACTTTGGAACGCCAACTACATTAAGATATGGACCACCAATTTCCTGGTCCATTTCTCTTTTATGCTCATTGTTCCGCTGCTTCCCCTTTATCTGAGCGAGACATTCGGAGCCACCAAGGACACCATAGGAATGGTGCTTACCGGCTATACCATAATGGCACTGGTCATCCGTCCGTTCAGCGGCTATATGGTGGACAGTTTCCCTCGCAAGACGGTGCTGGTGGTATGCGGTGCTCTATTCTTCAGCATATTTGTAGGCTATATTGTAGCCGGTTCATTGGCTGCATTCGCCATATTCCGCACCCTTCACGG
>DBYT01000133.1:1262-2692 GCA_002309915.1 Bacteroidales bacterium UBA1179
CTGGCTATGGCGCTGGGACCAGCCCTGGCTATCGTGCTTCTAGGCGCTTTCAGCGGCAGTTACAAGGCATTGTTCTGGGTATCATTGGCTGCATCGTTCATCGGACTTATTCTGGAACTCTCCATACGCCTACCCAGACGTGACTTTGTGCCTGAAAAGAAGGTGCTCTCACTGGACCGTTTCTTCCTGCTTCACGGGTGGCGTGAGGCAATAGGAATTGCAAGTTTTGCTTTCAGTTACGGAGTGCTCTCCACTTACGTGGCCATTTACGGCAAGGAGGAGCTTGGAATCACCGGTGGAACGGGACTTTTCTTTGGTCTCTGCGCCGCCGGACTCATACTCTCACGCCTTACCGGCGCCCATGCGCTGCGTGAGAACAAGGTATCCCGCAACGCTGCCATGGGTGTATCGGTCAGCATATTCGGATACCTGCTTTTTGCAGCCCTGCACAACCCTATCGGCTATTACGGCGCCGCACTTATTATCGGCCTTGGCAACGGTCATATGTATCCGGCTTTCCAGACCATGTTCATAAACCTGGCAGAGCACTCGCAGCGCGGCACCGCAAACTCATCTATCCTTACCTCATGGGATGCCGGCGTAGGTCTGGGCGTTCTTATAGGCGGTATCATGAGTGAGTTCTGGGGTTACCACAGCGCCTTCTGGGCCGCCTGGGCAGTCAACCTCTTCGGCCTGATCTTCTACTTCACCTCCATCCGCCGCCACTTCGAGTCCAACAAACTCCGCTGATCCCCCACGCAAAGAATGCGACGGTTTTGCAACGCTTTTTGCTTGGTTTCATATGTGATTGAGTGATATTTTTGCAGCAAACAAAACAATCACGGATATGAAAAAGACTTTTGCTTTATTGTTGTTATCAGTGGTAAGCTTTACTGCTGTGTTTGCACAGGATAAACCCTCTAAGGGTGCTTTGATTTACGGCAGAGTGATGGGAATTGACGGACCTCTCGCAGGAATACATGTTACTGAGGAAAACGCCTGGCTTAGAATTATGGCCGAAGGTGTGACCGATGAGAACGGCGAGTTTTCATTCCGTCTTACCAATCCGGAGAACAGGATTGTGATATCAAGTGTCGGATATGAGACTATTGATCTTGGTATAGACAAACAGTACTATGAGATCAGCATGAAAAAACAGAAGGAACTCGAGCCTGTGGAATTTCTGGATGGCCCTCCTACTTCGGACTTTATGGTGTTCAAACGCTACGATTGGCAATCAATCAATTATGAGATACTCAAATGGTATAACGGATACCAGTTGAACACGTTGCCGGGCAACGGACTGACCATCGGCTTCAATACCTATTACTCAATCGATGAGTTGTTCAATAACTGAGTGACGCTTTTTAAAAAAACAACCAAAATATTTTGCCATGACGGTGTAAAGTGCTAATTTTGCGCCCGATTAG
>DBYT01000100.1 GCA_002309915.1 Bacteroidales bacterium UBA1179
TTCCCCATCGTACTCCACGGCTCATCATCAGTTCCCCAGGAAGAGGTTGATACCATCAACGCATACGGCGGCAAGCTGCCCGATGCAGTAGGTATACCTGAGGAGCAGCTCCGCGAGGCTTCAAAGAGCGCTGTATGCAAGATCAACATTGACTCAGACTCACGTCTGGCCATGACTGCCGCTATCCGCAAGTACCTTGCAGAGAACCCCAGTCACTTTGATCCCCGTCAGTATCTCAAGCCCGCACGCGAGAACATGAAGAAGATGTACATCCACAAGATTGTTGAGGTTCTGGGTTCAGACAACAAGCTTCTTCAGAAGTAAGACACACCATAAACACACATACATTGATAATGGAGAGGACAGGTTCTTCTCCATTATTTTTTTGTTCCGGCCTAAATAAAATAAGGTTTGGGACGTTCCAATTCCGAAAAATCATTAAGTTTGTAGGCTTATTGGCATGTGTATGAGATTCCGTCTGTTACATATAGTCCCGGTTGTTTTGCTCTTGGCTCTTGCATCCTGTAAGGCTAAAGAGTATAAGACGCTTGAGAACGGCGTTGTCGTGAACGTCCGGGAGCCTGTCGAGGGTGGTCCCCAGAAGGTCAGGCTGACAGTCATGTCAGACAGGATCATACGTGTTACCGCAACTCCCGATAAGTCTTTCCATGACCGCTCCAGCCTGATAATCCTGCCCGATGCCGCCCAAAAGACCGGTTTTGCCGTCCGTGACAGCAAGGATGAGGTGGAACTGCAGACTGCAGGCATGAGTGCCATTGTCAGGAAGGCCGACGGCAGGGTGCGTTTCACTGATGCCGGAGGAAACAGGATTTCCAACGAGTCGGAGCCTGCATCATTCACGCCTATCACAGTTGACGGCACTGACGGGTACTCTACAGTCAACCGTTTCGATACGTCCCATGACGAGGGACTTTACGGATTGGGACAGCATCAGTCTGACCAGTGGAACTACAAGGGCCAGAATGAGGAACTCTTCCAGTACAACACAAAAATCAGTATCCCGTTCGTGATTTCATCAAAGGGATACGGAATCCTTTGGGACTCATACTCTCAGGGCAGGTTCGGCAATACGGAACCCTATCAGCAGCTGAACCGTCTGTTCAAGCTCTATGACAAGGACGGGAACGAGGGCAGTCTGACAGGTACCTATTACGGGATGATGGGACGTTCCCAGTCAAGACAGGAGGATTCAATCTATTTCGTGGATTCGGAGACCGTAAAGAACCTGCCGCGTCTGGGACAGAGGGTCCTCTACGAGGGCGCTCTCGAGGCTCCTGAGTCAGGCACATATGATTTCATACTTTACTACGCAGGTTACATCAGGGTGTTCCTGGGTGACGAGGAGGTGGTAAAGGAGCGTTGGCGCACATCATGGAATCCCAACTCATACAAGTTCAGCTTTGACATGAAGAAGGGTCAGAAATATGACCTGCGCATAGAGTGGCGTCCGGACGGCGGTACGTCATACTGCGGCCTGCGTGCATATGCACCCGTGGAGAAGAGGCAGAAGGAGAGGCTGACAATGTGGAACGAGATGGTCCGGGAGTCCGATTACTATTTCATATCGGGCGACAACATGGACAACGTCATACAGGAACTTCATTCACTGGTGGGAGGTCCCAATATGCTGCCCAAGTGGGCTATGGGATTCTGGCAGAGCCGTGAGCATTACCAGAACCAGAATGAGGTGGTGCAGACCGTGAGGGAGTTCCGTCGCAGAGGCATCGGCCTGGATAATATAGTTCAGGACTGGAATTACTGGAAGGAGGACGAGTGGGGCTCACATGAGTTTGACAAGACCCGCTATCCCGATCCCCAGGGTATGATGGACCGCGTGCATGGCATGAATGCTCATCTGATGATTTCGGTATGGCCCAAGTTCTATGCATCGACTGATCATTACAAGGAATTTGACTCTCACGGCTGGATGTATACCCGTGCCGTCGAGGACAGCATACGTGACTGGGTGGGTCCCGGTTACATAGGTTCTTTCTATGATGCTTACGCTGCCGGAGCACGTGAATTGTTCTGGAACCAGCTTAAGGAGCATCTGTACGGCTATGGCATCGATGCCTGGTGGATGGATGCCAGCGAGCCCAACATACGCGACTGCGTGCCCATGGACTACTGGAAGGCCCTTTGCGGACCTACGGCGCTGGGTTCATCGACCGAGTATCTTATGGCCTATTCGCTGATGAATGCGCAGGCTATCTACGAGGGCCTGATGAAGGAGGATTCCACCAAGCGTGTGTTCCAATTGACACGTTCGGGTTTTGCCGGACTGCAGCGTTACTCGACAGCATCATGGAGCGGCGATATAGGCACCCGCTGGGAGGATATGCGTTCCCAGATAACAGCCGGTTTGAACTACTCGCTTTGCGGAAATCCCTACTGGACAATGGATATAGGCGGTTTCTGTGTTGAGAACCGATATGCCAACGCCCAGCGTTTCTATGACCGTTCGCGTGTTGAGAACGCAGACCTTAAGGAGTGGCGTGAACTGCAGACCCGATGGTACCAGTTCGGCACATTCTGTCCGCTTTACAGGGCTCACGGCCAGTATCCTCTGCGTGAGGTATGGAACATCGCTCCGGCTGATCATCCGGCTTACAAATCAATCGTATACTACAACAGGATGCGTTACCGCCTTATGCCGTACATCTACTCGCTTGCGGGCAGAGCATGGCTTTACGGTAGCACCATAATGCGCGGTCTGGTGATGGATTTCACCGAGGATTCGACAGCGCGGGAGATATCGGACCAGTATATGTTCGGCCCGTCACTCATGGTATGCCCCGTTTACGAATACGGAGCCACATCGAGGGAGGTCTATCTGCCCGAAGGCAGGATCTGGTATGACTATTACACCGACTCGGTATATTGGGGAGGCCAGACCATTGAGGCCGATGCACCATACGAGCGTATCCCGCTGTTCGTTCCGTCAGGCGCCGTGCTGATTTCGGGCAATGACGTGAATTATGTGGGCGAGGGCAGGACTGACCAGATTACCCTTGACCTCTATGCCGGCAGTGACGGACGTTTCATGTTCTATGAGGATGACGGTACCACAAACGCCTATGAGAAGGGCGCATTCTCTCTGATACCCATCACGTTCACAGAGGATGAGCACAGTTGTACCATCACATTGGGCCAGATAACAGGTGATTACAAGGCTTTCAGCGGGACCCGTACGTTCAAGGTGCGTTATCACATGCCTGATGATGTCGTGGAGGCTGAGATTAATTACACGGGTGACGGTTTTGTACGTTACACGATGATGTTGAGATAATAACTTTAAAACAAACAATAATAAACTTATGAAGAAGTATCTGTTAGGTTATGACATAGGCAGCTCCTCAGTGAAGGCCAGCCTGGTGTCAATTGAGACAGGAAAGAGTGTTGCATCAGCTTTCTATCCCGACAGCGAGGCCCCCATCAAGGCTCTCAATCCGGGTTGGGCTGAGCAGGAACCTGATGACTGGTGGACATATCTCAAGAACGTTACCGCCAAGGTAATGCAGATGTCCGGTGCCAAGGGCAATGAGATCGAGGCTATCGGTATCTCATACCAGATGCACGGTCTGGTTTGCGTTGACAAGAACGGCAAGGCTCTGCGTCCTGCAATCATCTGGTGTGACTCACGTGCCGTACCTTACGGTGACAAGGCTTTCCGTGAGATAGGTAAGGGCCAGTGCCTGACCAACCTGCTTAACTCACCGGGTAACTTTACCGCCGCCAAGCTGGCATGGGTAAAGGAGAACGAGCCCAAGATCTACGAGAAGATTGACAAGATCATGCTTCCGGGTGATTATATCGCCATGCGTCTTACAGGTACCACCTGCACCACAGTATCAGGCCTTTCAGAGGGTATGATGTGGAACTTCAAGGAGAATGAGGTGGCCGATTTCCTGCTTGACTACTATGGATTCAGCAAGTCACTCATCCCCGAGATCCGTTCAACATTCTCAGAGCAGGGCCGAATCTCAATCGCCGCTGCCAAGGAACTGGGTATCGAGGCAGGAACTCCCGTTACATACCGTGCCGGTGACCAGCCCAACAACGCTCTTTCACTGAATGTGTTCGAGCCGGGTGAGATTGCCGCTACAGCAGGTACATCAGGTGTTGTTTACGGTGTAAACGGTTCAGTAAACTTTGATCCGCAGTCAAGAGTAAACACATTCGCTCACGTTAACCATACCAACAAACAGACCCGTCTGGGCGTTTTGCTGTGCATCAACGGAACAGGTATCCTGAACGCATGGACACGCCGCAACATCATGCTTGAGGGCCTTTCATACGGTGATATGAACAAGATCGCACAGAGCATCCCCGTAGGATGCGACGGCGTATCGGTACTGCCGTTCGGTAACGGTGCAGAGCGTGTTCTGGGTAACCGTAACGTAGGCTGCAGCATACACGGATTCAATTTCAACATCCATAACCGCAACCACATGGCCCGCGCCGTGCAGGAGGGTATCGTATTCTCATTCAAGTACGGTATGGACGTAATGGTGGAGATGGGTATGGAGATTTCAAAGATCCACGCCGGAAACGCCAACATGTTCCTCAACCCCGTATTCCGCGAGACACTTGCCGGAATTACCGGTGCAACCATCGAACTGTATGATACAGACGGTTCTGTAGGTGCTGCCAAGGGTGCCGGTATGGGTGCAGGAGTTTACAAGGATCACAATGAGGCATTCTCATCACTTGAGAAGATAAATGTCATTGAGCCGGATAAGAAACTCATACCTCAGTACGAGGAGGCTTATGCACGTTGGAAACGCATTCTCGGCATGTACCTTAACGAGTTCTGAGTTGCAAAAAATAACATCCGAAAGGGTTGCTTATTTGAATTATAAATGTAACTTTGCCTTTCGCGCGAGAAAAGGCGTAAACTAGAGTATTTATTCACGTTTTATTAATAAAATCAATTATGGCAAAAGAGTATTTTCCCGGTTTGAAGAAAGTCAAATTCGAGGGTAAGGACAGCAAGAATCCGTTTGCTTTCCATTACTATGATGAGAACAAGGTTATCATGGGTAAGACCATGAAGGATTGGCTGCGCTTTGCAATGGCATGGTGGCACACACTGTGCGCAGAGGGTGCAGATCAGTTCGGTGGTGGTACCAAGTCATTCCCCTGGATGGCCGATGACGCTCTTCAGACCGCTAAGAACAAGGTAGATGCCGGTTTCGAGCTGATGCAGAAGCTGGGTATTCCTTATTTCTGCTTCCACGATGTTGACCTCATCTCAGAGGGCAAGAACGTAGCAGAGTATGAGGCTAACATGAAGGCTATCGTTGCTTACATCAAGGAGAAGCAGAAAGANNTATATGAACGGTGCTTCAACCAACCCCGATTTCGACGTTGTAGCACGCGCTATCGTTCAGATCAAGAACGCTATCGACGCAGGTATCGAGCTGGGTGCTGAGAACTATGTATTCTGGGGCGGTCGTGAGGGTTACATGAGCCTTCTCAACACAGACCAGAAGCGTGAGAAAGAGCACATGGCTACCATGCTGACCATGGCTCGTGACTATGCACGCAGCAAGGGATTCAAGGGTACATTCCTGATCGAGCCCAAACCGTGCGAGCCTTCAAAGCACCAGTATGATGTTGACACCGAGACCGTTATCGGTTTCCTCAAGGCTCACAAGCTGGATAAGGACTTCAAGGTAAATATCGAGGTTAACCACGCTACTCTGGCCGGTCACACATTCGAGCACGAGCTGGCTTGCGCTGTTGACGCCGGTATGCTCGGTTCAATCGACGCTAACCGCGGTGACGCTCAGAACGGTTGGGATACCGACCAGTTCCCCATCGACAACTACGAGCTCACTCAGGCTTGGATGGAGATCATCCGTAACGGTGGTCTTGGCACAGGTGGTACAAACTTCGACGCTAAGACTCGTCGTAACTCAACTGATCTTGAGGACATCGCTATCGCTCACATCAGCGGTATGGATGCTATGGCTCGCGCTCTTGAGTCAGCTGCCAAGCTGCTTGAGGAGTCACCCTACAAGAAGATGAAGGCTGAGCGTTACGCTTCATTCGACAGCGGTATGGGTAAGAAGTTCGAGGAGGGCAAGATGACCTTCGAGGAGGCTTACGAGTACGGCAAGAAGGTAGATGAGCCCAAGCAGACCAGCGGCAAGCAGGAGCTGTACGAGGCTATCGTTGCCATGTACGCTTAATTCCAATTGAGAATTCAAAATTGAGAATTGAGAATTAGAAAAGACCTTGCGTTCGCAAGGCCTTTTCTTTTTTTACGCAGATTAGAGAATTCTCAATTCTCAACTCTCAATTCTCAATTTGTCACAACTTGTAGTAAGCTCCTAATACGCAGTCAAACCATCTTGAGGGAAGGATAGCTTTTAGTAGGACTGAGGCTTTCTGAACCAGTGTGGCAATTATGTAGCGGTTGCGGGGATGACGCTTGCGGACGATGCGGCTGATGCGGCGGGCCAGACGGTCGGGCTGGAGGCCGGAGTTCTCGTCGTGCTCTATGCTCTGCATGGATCTGGCGTAGCCGGGGTAGGCTGCCAGGGCATCGGAATTGTCTACCTTGTCACGCTGGGCGGTGAATCCGGTAGAGAAATCTCCGGGGTTGATTACCGTGACGTTTATGCCGAACTGACGGACCTCAAGGCGCAGGGACTGGCAGTAACCCTCGATGGCAAACTTGCTGGCTGAGTACATTCCCTGATAGGGAAGTCCCATAAGTCCTCCTATGGAGCTGATACATATAATGTGACCGTGCTGCTGCTGGCGCATTATGGGGACAACCAGGCTGACGAGTCTGACCATACCCATAAAGTTGACGTCCATCTGGCGCTGGGCATCATCAATGGAGGTGAACTCAAGCGGTCCTCCTATGCCCATTCCTGCGTTGCTGATAAGTGTATCTATGCGGCCCTCGGCCTCAACAACCTGTGCAACGGCACTCTTGAGTGACTCCTGGTCCTGGACATCGGCCTTTATATAGGTTACGCCGGGCAGGGGGTCGGAGTCCCTGCGGTAGGTGCCATAGACCTTGTGGCCGTCAAGACTTAACTGACTGGCCATGGCGCGTCCGAATCCAGAGGTGATACCCGTTATGAGTATGACCATATCACTTGCTCAGGGTTACGTTCATGTGAGGATACTCAAAGTGGAATCCCTGCTTGGGCAACTCGGTGAAGAGGGCCTTGTTCAGGTCAAACTTGAGCGGCCAGTAATCAGCTGACTTGACCCATACACGTGCCAGGAAGGTGACTGTGCTGTCATTCATGGCGCTCAGTACGGACATGGGATCAGCCGCACCCTTGGTCTTGGCGTCAAGGACACGGTCATCGGCATGGAGTATCTTGAGGATGGCCTCGATGCACTTGTCGGCATCGGTCTCATAAGCCATGTTCAGCTCTATGTCAAGACGGCGTATGGATTTGGCCGAATAGTTGTCGATGTTGCCGTTGGAGAGTGCTCCGTTGGGGATGATGATCTCGCGGTTATCGGGGGTGACCAGTTTGGTGTTTACTATCGATACGGCTTTTACGGTACCGCTGAAACCCTGTGCGCTGATGAAATCACCTGCTTTGAAGGGCTTGAATACCAGAATCATAAGGCCGCCGGCAAAGTTTGATACGGTTCCGCTCAGAGCCATACCTATGGCCATACCTCCGGCAGCCAGAAGTGCTGCAAGCGATGTGGTGTTGATACCCAGGGCGCCTATGGTTACTATGATAAGGAGTACTGTAAGCGTTATGGATACGAGTGACGTGATGAACGTTGACAGGGTGGCCTCGGTGTTGCGCTTGGTGAAGAACTTGCCCAGCCATATCTTGACTCTTTTGATGAGCCATGCACCTATGATGTAGATGGCGATTGCGGCCAGAAGTTTGAGGCCGAAATCAATGGCGCTCTGCAACAGGTCCTTGAGAAGGGTGTTGGGGTCCTCCTTGACCTGTGAGATAAGGTTACTGGTAACAGCTTTGATGGAATCGTTCACATTGATGACGGTTTCGGGATCAACGGTTGTAGCTTGAAGGAATAACATAGTCCGTAGTATTTATGTGCCGTAAATTTAAATATTATTCCCGATAAATGGCTATTTTTGGCAAGATATGAAAAAGAGTCTCCTTTTATTGACATTCCCGTTGCTGTTTGTCTTTGCCGGTTGCGGCCGTAGTGGGATGAGCTATAGCCTTAAGACGATAGAGAAGTCCCTGACCGAGAAATCGGTAGAGGCAGGTATTAACCTGGACAGTATCAACTCCGTAAACCGTAAGGGGCATAACAAAAGGTACTGTCTGGCTATGGGTTGGTATGAACTTGGAAAGGCCTATTCGGGTATGGCCAGGGATCCGGAAGCAATATACGCTCTGCTTAAGGCACGCGAACTCTTTGCCGATACCCTGTCGACTGAGTATGAATCGACTTTGAATCTTCTGGGATTGCATTACATCAACCGCGGCCTTTATGACGACGCTATAAAAACCTTCTCCACATGCATGAAACTGTATGGGCGTGACGGTAATGTGAGCATGGTTTCCAATACATATTACAATCTGGGAGTGGCATATTTCGGCAAGAAGGAATACGCCCGCTCACAGAAATATTTTGAGTCCATGCTTGATGACTGGGGTCTTGATGCTGAAAAGCGTAACTCCTGCTATCTGTATCTGGCCT
This sequence comes from Bacteroidales bacterium UBA1179, assembly GCA_002309915.1. Taxonomy (GTDB): domain Bacteria; phylum Bacteroidota; class Bacteroidia; order Bacteroidales; family Bacteroidaceae; genus Colenecus. The sequence goes on from DBYT01000100.1 coordinate 8,692, forward strand.
ATATTGAGAATGACCTGTATAACAAGGAGGCCGCAGACCGTGAACTGGAACTGGCCGATAAATACATAGCCGAATGCAAGACCGAGAGGGCCAAGGCTCCCGGATATGCCATCAAGGGTATAGCCCTTTATTATAAACATGAGAATGATTCGGCTTTCGTATATCTGGAGAAAGCTCACCGTCTGTCAGATGACCTGAACACCAAGATTCTGGCTATTACGGGACTGGAGTGGGTGGCAACCCAGATGAGACAGTATCAGGCAGCCTGGAACGCCGAGATCACGAACAAGGAGTATCAGGAGCAGCTTAACAGGATGTCGAACCAGTCGGAGATTACGCAGATCCAGCTTCAGCATAATGATGAGATGCAGAACCTGAAATTCAGGACGAGGGTGACCAGAGTCATTTGGATCAGTATATCGCTCATAATAATCCTGATTGCGGCGGTCATCATCTACATTATCCAGCGTGACCGCAAGAGAGAGGCTTACTACCTTAAGAAGTATGATGACCTTATCCAGAAACAGATTGAGGAGAAAGCAAATTCAGAGGGTAACCGTATCATGGAGGCTTGTGAGGCTTTCCGTACGGGTATCGCATTCAATCTGGTGAATGACGTGGCTCTGCAGAAACGCTCATTCCGTCAGGAGGAGAGGGATGTGGTGGTGCATGACATCAATCTGTATTTTGCAAATCCCATAGCGGCTCTCAGGGCCGAGGCCGGCAGGCTGGGTCAGCAGGATATCAACCTTATATTCTGTACGTTGCTGGGTTTTGACCAGGAGCTTGTTGCTGACATAATGTGCACGTCACGCTCCAATATGCGCAGCATCAAATCCCGTCTCAAGTCCAAGATATCGGCCGATACGTTCTCCCTTTATTTCAAGGAGTGACTTATTTTATAAAGGAGATGGCTCCGAATACGCCCAGGCTGGCGGCCAGCATTATTGCGGCTGCGAGCAGGAGTCCCATGAGTATGTAGAGTATGCTCTTCTTGAAATCCAGGTCAAGAAGGCTTGCGGCCAGTGTGCCTGTCCATGCGCCGGTGCCGGGCAGAGGAATGCCCACAAAGAGCAGCAGAGCCATGTAAAGGCCCATTCCGGCTTTCTCTTCAAGCTTACGTCCGCCTTTCTCGCCTTTCTCAAGACACCAATGGCAGAATCCGCCGATGACTTTCTTGTTCTCTCCCCAGACCAGGAACCTGCGTGCAAAAAGGAATATGAACGGTACCGGAAGCATGTTGCCTATCAGAGCCACTATGATGGAGGGAACAATAGGCAGATCGAAACCTACGGCGTAGGGGATGGCACCGCGCAGTTCAATAAGCGGAACCATTGAGATAAGGAAAACTATCAGATATTTTTTCATAGGTTCTGGGGTAGTATGGCTTGAGCCAGTTTCTTGAGGTCCTCGTCATCGGGATCAAGCGCAAGGCCTTCACGCAGATGTCTCTGGGCCTGCTCGTCGCGTCCTGTACGGCGGGATGTGTCGGCCAGATAGTAGTAGAGTTCCACATACATCTCAACAGGTACGTCCTCGTCAAGCATAAGCATGGCCAGAGTGTCCATGAACTTGTCATATGCCTCCTCATAGCGCTCCATCTCATACAGGCAGCGTGCACAGTAGTAGAGCAGGGTGTATGATGCGGGGTCATCGTCCAACAGGGACTTGTATATGTCATAGGCACCTTTCCAGTCCTCCATATTGAAGATGCAGCTGGCTTTCATCATGCGGGCCGATTTGTCATCGGGCTCAATGGCCTCGATAAACTCAAAGCACTCGCGGGCCTTGGCGTAATCATTCTTCTCGTAGTATATACGGCCCAACTGGTCCCAGTAGTAGGTGTCATATGCGAACTCGTCAAGCAGGTGGTTGTACCACTCGATTGCGGTGTCTGCCTGGCCTGTGTCAAAGAAGAGGTCAGCCTGAAGCTCTATGAAGTTGCGGGAATCAGGTGACAGCACCAGAGCCATGTCCAGCCATTTCTGACAAAGGTCATAGTTGCGGTTGTCCATGTACTTGACGATGATGTCGTTGAGCATGCCCGGATCGTCATCGCTCAACTGGACGGCCTGTGTGAAATAGGCGTCGGCATCGTCGGGACGGTCAAAGGCAAGTTCAATCTCACCTTTCAGATAGAGCAGCTCCTGATTGTCGGGGTCCGATATGGACTCGGTCAGTACACGGGCCTCATCCTTGAGACCGCGGCGGAGCAGGTTATTGCCCTTGGATATGAGGATATCGGAATCCGATGGATGCAGTCTGAGACCGTATTCTATGGCAGTGTCAGACTTGTCCAGATCACCGTTCATGGAGTAATACTCGGCAATATTGGCTATGTCCATGCTGTCAAAATAGACGGAACCACCGTCTGCCAGCATGTTCTCATACGAGGCAAGAAGTTCAGTGAACTCTCTGCTGTCATAGTATGATGCCGAGTCGTCTTTCATCAGGCTTTGTCCTTGACCTTGCTCCAGGTATCCTTGAGTGATACGGTGCGGTTGAATATCAGATGATCGGGGGTAGAGTCCTTATCGGTGCAGAAATAGCCTATGCGCTGGAACTGGAAGTGGTCCAGAGGTTTGGTATCGGCCAGGAACTGCTCGACGTAGCAGTTCTCGCGGATCTCAAGTGAGTCGGGGTTCTTCATCTGCTTGAGTGCATCGATGGGATCCATTCCCTCCTCACGCAGGCGGGCCAGTTCGTCACGCGGGTTCTCGACCTTCCACAGACGGTCATACAGACGGACCTCGGCCTTGACGGCGTGGGCTGCGCTGACCCAGTGGATGGTACCTTTGACCTTGCGGCCAGAGTCGGACTCACCGGTCTTGGTGTTGGGAATATATTCGCAGTAAACCTCCTCGATTGTACCGTCATCGGCCTTCTTGCAACCGGTGCAGAGCACGATGTAGGCGCTCTTGAGACGTACCTCACGACCCTGTGACAGGCGGAAATACTTGGCGGGAGCATCCTCCATGAAGTCCTCGCGCTCAATCCAGAGTTCGCGGCTGAATGTTATCATGTGGCTGCCTGCCTCGGGATCCTCGGGATTGTTGATGGCCTCCAGCTCCTCGGTCTTGCCCTCGGGGTAGTTGGTCACAATCAGTTTGACGGGATTGATTACGGCCGATACGCGTGTGGCGCGGCGGTTCAGGTCCTCGCGGATGGCTGACTCCATCAGGGCCATGTCGTTCAGTGCATCGAACTTGGTGTAGCCGATGCGGTCCACGAACATGCGGATGGACTCAGGGGTATAGCCGCGGCGGCGGTAACCGCAGATGGTCGGCATACGGGGATCATCCCATCCTGATACCATGCCGTTCTGTACCAGAGCCAGCAGGTTACGCTTGCTCAGGAGGGTGTAGTTTAGGTTCAGTTTGTTGAACTCGGTCTGACGCGGACGGTTGTCATCCAGGTCCTGTCCCTTCTTGAGCCAGTCTATGAACAGGTCATATAGAGGACGGTGAGGTACGAACTCCAGNNAGAGAGTGGGTCACACCCTCAAAGTAATCGCTCTGGCCGTGTGCGAAGTCATACATGGGGTATGCCTTCCACTTGGTGCCTGTGCGGTGATGCGGAGTCTTTACTATGCGGTAAATGATGGGATCGCGGAACAGCATGTTGTTGTGTGCCATGTCAATCTTGGCACGCAGCACCATTGAGCCCTCCTCAAGTTCTCCGCTGTTCATCTTGTAGAACAGGTCCAGGCTCTCCTCTGCGGGGCGGTCACGGTAAGGACTGTTGATACCGGGCTGGGTGGGGGTTCCCTTCTGTGAAAGGATGGTCTCCTGATCCTGCTCGTCAACATAGGCCTTGCCCTCCTTTATCAGGTCTACTGCAAAGTCCCACAGCTGCTGGAAGTAGTCAGATGCGTAGAACTCGTTGGCCCAGTGGAATCCCAGCCATTCGATGTCCTCCTTGATGGCATCTACGTACTCGGTATCCTCCTTGGTGGGGTTGGTGTCGTCAAAGCGCAGGTTGCAAATACCACCGTGCTTCTCGGCCATACCAAAGTCCATGCAGATAGCCTTGGCGTGTCCGATGTGAAGATAACCGTTGGGTTCCGGCGGGAAACGTGTCTGTACGCGGCCTCCGTTCTTGCCTTCGGCCAGGTCTTTCTCAACCATCTCCTCAATGAAGTTCAGACTCTTCTTCTCGCTGTTTTCTGTTGCAGTATTCTCTGTCATACTTGTTTTATTTTTGAGAGTGCAAATTTACCTCTTTTTGCTGTTAAATTATTATTTTTGAACTACTATATGACACCAAACATTATACAAGAACTTGTAAATAACGCAAAACGCTGTGAATGTGAATCGTTCATAGAGGGTGATCCCGTGCAGTTCCCGCACCGTTACAGCAGCCGTCAGGACATAGAGGTATCGGCCTTCATATCGGCCTGGATGGCTTACGGCAGCCGGAAGGTGTTCCTGGGCGTGCTTGACAGGCTGCACCGTATGATGGACGCTGCGGGCGGTCCGTACCGTTTCATCGTAACCGGGGCGTGGCGTTACCTGAGCAACGAAGGTTGCCTGTACAGGTTCTACAAGTGGGCCGATTTCAGCGTGCTTTGCCAAAAGTTGGCAGGGTTATATTCGCGGATGGAGAGTCTGGAGGAACTGTTTGTGCCGGGTGAGCCGCTTGAGAAGGGTGTCCTGAACCTGTGCTGTGAGTTTGAAGGTGTGAACGGTATCCCCGTGCCCGGCAGCACATCGGCCAACAAGAGGCTTTATATGTTTCTGCGCTGGATGGTGCGTAAGGGGAGTCCGGTAGACTTTGGTATCTGGAGCCGCGTCACTCCGGCTCAGCTGTTGGTTCCGGTCGATACTCACGTCTATGCCACGGCAAAGGCTTTGGGGCTTACGTCAAGAAGCAGCGCAGACCTTAAGACAAGCATGGAAATCACCGGTCAAATGGCACAAATCTGGCCCGATGACCCGGCGCGCGGTGACTTTGCGCTGTACGGCAGTCAGGTCATGTAGGATTCTCGGTCTCCTTAGGCTCCATGTGGATGGCCACATGGGTGTTTTCACCGAATTTTTCCTTGAGTTGGTTCTCTATCGAGTCGGCGTGGTCATGCGCCTTGGCCAGAGTTATGTCTCCGCTCATAAGTATGTGCAGTTCAATGGCGTAGCGGTTTCCGATGCGTCGTGTCTTAAGGTCATGCGGCTCTATCACGTCGGGTTCGGATGCGGCTATGCGCATGATCTCGTCCTCAACCTCGTCAGGTAAGGATTTTTCCATGAGTTCACCTATGCCTTTGTGGATGAGTTCTAAGGAGACCTTGACGATGAACGCACCAACCACTACCGATGCCAGGGGGTCAAGTACGGTCCAGCGTTTGCCCAGCAGGACGGCACCGCCTATACCCACTGCGGTTCCTATGGATGAGAGGGCGTCGCTGCGGTGATGCCATGCGTTGGCCTCCATTGATGAAGAATCCAGCTGGCGAGCCTTGCGTATGGTATACCGGTAGGTAAGTTCCTTAAGGATGATGGATATGAGCGCGGCCCAGAGAGCCAGCATTCCGGGGGCGGGAAGTTGCTCTCCGTTATACCAGGCGGCAATTTTCTGCGCTCCGTTGGTAAAGATCCCTATGGCTACCGCCAGCAGCGCGATGCCTATGAATATCAGAGCCAGGGTCTCATATTTGCCATGTCCGTAGTCATGCGTTTTATCCTGCGGCTTGCCGCTTATGTATACGAACACAAGCACTATCAGGTCCGTGATGAAATCAGACAGGGAGTGAATGGCATCGGCCACCATGGCGGCACTGTGTCCCAGTATGCCGGCTACAAACTTGAACGCCAGCAGCACGACGTTGACCGCGCCGCCCAACAGCGTCACTTTGTAAATTTCTTTCTGCCTGTCAGAAGCCTTTGAGCCAATATTCATTGCACTATTTGTTTTATGCTCCACAAAAATAATTACTTTTGCAAAACGACGTGCACATTTAATGGAAGCTTTATCGATACTCATTCCTGTCTTTAACTGGGATTGCACCCAGTTGATCAAGGACTTGCATTTCCAGGGACTTACTTTGGGAATCCCCTATGAAATAATAGTGGCCGATGACTGCTCAACCGATAAGGATCTTCAGGAGAAGAGCCGTCTGGTTGCCGAGACTCATGAGAACTGCCGCTATTTCGCCCTTCCGCACAACATAGGACGTGCCGCCATCCGTAATTACATGGCAGACCAGTCCAAATATGAGAAACTGCTGTTTCTGGATTGTGATGCAGAGGTTAAGGACAAGAAGTTCCTTAAGAAATATGTGGAGGCATCCGATAAGGCATCGGTCGTATGCGGCGGACTGACACATCCTGATGAGATCCCCATGAAAGGGCAGGAACTCCGTTATCTGTATGAGAAGAATGCGGCATATGAGCGTTCGGCCGGTTTCAGGAGCCA
>DBYT01000006.1:0-5767 GCA_002309915.1 Bacteroidales bacterium UBA1179
AATTAATATAACCAATAACTAAAAATTATCTCAAATGAAAAAGGTATTTGCATTCGTTGCAATGATGGGACTCCTTACTTTCGGAGTAAACCAGACAATCAATGCTCAAGAACAAGAAGAGGCACCTGCTATCGAGGAGGTTGCTCAGGAAGATTCTGCTGCTGTAGATTCAGTCGCAGCTGCTGAAGATGTAGAGGCTGAAGACGTTATCGCCGAAGAGGAGGATGACGCTAAGGGTCTCCACAAGACAATCAAGGTTAAGTTCATCGAGGGTAGTGCAGGCTTCATGGCTCTCGTTGCCGTAGCTATGATCTTCGGTCTTGCTCTCTGCATCGAGCGTATTATTTTCCTCAGCCTTTCTGAGATCAACAGCAAGAAGCTCCTTGAGGACATTCAGGCTGCTCTTGAGAACGGTGATGTTGAAGGTGCCAAGGCTATCTGCCGCGATACACGTGGTCCTGTAGCTTCAATCTGCTATCAGGGTATGCTCCGTATCGACGAGGGTCTTGACGTAGTTGAGCGTTCAGTTGTTTCTTACGGTAGCGTTCAGGCTTCTAACCTTGAGAAGAACCTCTCATGGATCACCCTGTTCATTGCAATGTCTCCTTCACTCGGATTCCTTGGTACTGTGATCGGTATGGTACAGGCATTCGATGATATCCAGAAGGCTGGTGATATTTCACCTAACGTTGTTGCCGGCGGTATGAAGGTTGCCCTTATCACAACTATTTTCGGTATTATCGTTGCTCTTATTCTTCAGGTGTTCTACAACTACATTCTGAGTAAGGTCGAGGCTCTTAACACAGATATGGAGGATTCTTCAGTATCTCTGCTCGACATCATCATGAAGTACAACCTGAAGTTCAAAAAGTAATAACTCCAAATTATGGAAAACGAGAATAAACAAATAAAGGCGTCCAAGTGGGCTCTTACTATTCTCTTCATACTTTCTGCCGTAGTACTCGTTCTGTTCTTCGGCGTAGGTTACGGGAATAAGACCAGCTTGAACGGTAAAAACCTGACAGATCCTGAGTTTACCGGTCTGTTGCTGATCTGGCTCTATTCCCTCGTAGGAATTTGCGTCGCATCAGTTCTGGGATTCGGTATTGTTGCGGGTATCAGAAACTTAAAGACAAAGACTTCCGGACAGCGCAGAACCGGTTTTGCAGGCTGGGTATTCATATTCACCGCCGTGATTCTGGTTGTTTCATATTTTCTGTCAAGCACAAAGCCTATCCGCAAGGGTGACCATGAGCTTGTCGACTCTATATGGCAGCTTCAGCTTTCGGACGTTTGCCTGTATTCCATCTACACTCTTGTAGCAGTGTCAATAATCTGCTCCGTTCTTTCTATGATCGGAATCTTCAAGGCAAGAAAGTAAGAAGATTAAATTGAAGAAACAGAGTTATGGGAAAAGGAAAAAGAAAAGTTCCCGGACTTAACCAGTCTTCGACAGCGGATATCTCATTCATCTTGCTGATCTTCTTCCTGGTGACCACATCAATGGATACTGACTCGGGTCTGTCCCGTCGTCTTCCTGAGTGGAACCCCGATGAAGTTGAGCAGGAGATGAAGATCAAGGAGCGTAACGTAATGACGGTCCAGGTCAACAAGTTCAATGAGATATTTGTCAAGAATGGTGTAATAAATCGCCAGATTGAGGTCAGCGAGCTGAAGGATATCGCCAAGGAGTTCATTGCAAATCCTGACGATAACCCCAACCTCCCTGTAATCGAGCCGTTTGAAATTGAAGGATATGGCACAGTTAATACAACTATCAAGCATGTCATCTCCCTTCAGACGGACCGTACCACCAATTACGAGATTTATTTCCAAGTCCAGCATGAGCTGTCAAAAGCTTATAGCGAGTTGAGAGATGCTTGGGCCAGAAGAGTATTCGGCAAGCATTATATCGATTGTGATGAGAAGACAGAGCAGCCGGTAGTTAGAGGCGTTTACTCTAACAAGATATCGGAGGCTGAACCTAAACAATATGGTACTGCACAATGAGTAAATTCAGAAGTAACGGAAAAAGAGAAATGCCGGAGTTGAATACTTCGTCACTTCCTGACCTTATCTTTACCGTATTGTTCTTCTTCATGATGGTAACATCCATGCGTGATGTAGAGGTAAAGGTTCAGGTCAAGACTCCTACTGGAGGTTCAGAGATTGAGAAACTTGAAAGGAAGTCACTGGTGTCACATATCTACATCGGTCCTCCTTCAAAGCAGTATCGTGCAATCTACGGTGCCGCTCCCCGTATTCAGCTCAATGAATTCTTTGCTGAGCCGGAGGCTATCCGCGAGTTTGTATCTTCTGAGCGTGAGAGCATGTTCGAGAAGGATAAACCCCTTATGAAGATGTCTCTTAAGATAGACCAGGGTGTTCAGATGGGTATCGTTACCGATGTGAAGCAGGAGCTTCGTAAGGCACGTGCTCTGAACATTGTCTACTCTGCCGGTAAGGATAATAAGGATAAATAACGTTTATACGTTCCTTTATAAGAAAGGCCCCTTTTTCAAGGAGCCTTTCTTGTTTTATCTGCGGTAGGTCAGGAACGAGTAGGGATAGGGGGTTTTCTCATCCGGCTGGTGATCCTCGCGGTTTATCAGATGCCAGCTTTCATCACTTCCGAACTCGGGGAAGAACGTATCTGCCTGGGCGGGTGAGTCATGTACCAACGTGACTTCCAGTTCATCGGCCATGGGGAGTGCCTGTGTGTATACCTGTGCTCCTCCCATGATAAAGACCTTCTCGTCACGGGAGCATTTGCTCAGGGCCTCGTCAAGTGACGAATAGACCTCGGTGCCGGGGAATGATGCTCCGCTCTGTCGCGTAAGAACTATGTTACGGCGGTTGGGAAGGGCGCCTTTGGGCAGAGACTCGTAGGTCTTGCGGCCCATGATTACCGTATGGCCTGTGGTTAGTTCCTTGAAACGGCGCAGGTCGGCACTGAGATGATAAATCAAGTCCCCTTTATAACCTATGGCCCCGTTCTGGGCTATAGCTACAATTATTGATATCATACTGAAACGTCGGCTTTAATATGCGGATGCGGGTCATATCCTTCAAGCTGGAAATCTTCATACTTGAAGTCGAATATGCTCTTGACATCGGGGTTGATTATCATTTTGGGCAGCGGGCGCGGCTCACGGGTAAGCTGCAGACGGGCCTGCTCCAGATGGTTCAGGTAGAGGTGCGTATCACCTGTGGTATGGATGAAATCACCCGGTTTGAGTCCTGTTACCTGTGCCATCATCATGGTGAGCAGTGCATATGATGCTATGTTGAAGGGCACGCCAAGGAACGTATCGGCGCTGCGCTGGTAGAGTTGCAGGCTGAGTTTGCCGTCTGCCACATAGAACTGGAAGAAGGCATGGCATGGGGGCAGGTTCATGTTCTTGAGGTCTGCCACGTTCCATGCGCTTACTATGATACGGCGTGAATCGGGGTTATGCTTGATGGTATCTACGGCCTCGGATATCTGGTCTATGAAACCTCCGTCATAATCGGGCCATGAACGCCACTGATAGCCGTAGATGTGACCCAGGTTGCCGTCGGGATCGGCCCACTCGTTCCAGATGCGTACGCCGCGCTCCTGCAGCCAGTTTGCGTTGGTGTTACCGTCAAGGAACCATAGCAGCTCGTATATGATGGATTTGAGGTGCAGTTTCTTGGTGGTAAGGAGCGGGAATCCTTCCTCCAGATTGAACCGCATCTGGTGTCCGAACACGCTGAGTGTGCCGGTGCCGGTACGGTCACCTTTCTGCACTCCTTCACGAAGTATTCTGTCAAGCAGGTCTAGGTACTGTTTCATTAAGTTTTCCTTTTTATTGTCTGCGAATATACTGATTTTTTGGCTTACCTTCGCGTTATAATTCAACTAAGGCATGGCATTTCCGCAGGAATTTATCAACATCTTACCGGCTGCAGAGCGTGACGCTCTGCTGGCTGCTCTGGAGACTGAACCTGAGGTTAGCATAAGGTTCAACTGCAAGTCTGCCGATGCCCAAAACCTTGTACTTGAGTCACTTGAATGCAGGGCCGATGGCCGCGTGCAGTGGATGGATGGGGCCGTCTATCTGGACCACCGTCCGCAGTTCACCATGGATCCGCTGTTGCATCAGGGCTGCTACTACGTGCAGGAGGCGTCATCCATGTTCCTGGCCCAGGCATTGAAGAAATGCGTGAGTGGTCCGGTCCGTGCACTTGACCTTTGCGCGGCCCCCGGCGGCAAGTCAACCCTGCTGGCACAATTGCTTCCCGAGGGCAGTCTGCTCATATCAAACGAGATTCAGCGCGGCCGTGCCCAGATACTGGCCGAGAATATGGTTAAGTGGGGCCGTCCGGGTGTTGTGGTTACCTGCAATACGCCCAAGCAGATTGGTGAGTCAAGCCTTATGTTTGACCTGATTGCAGTCGATGCACCCTGCTCGGGCGAGGGTATGTTCCGCAAGGATGAGGTTGCGGTGCGCGACTGGAGCCTTAAGAACGTGGAGATGTGTGCCGCACGTCAGCGTGAGATAATTGAGGATATATGGCCTGCGCTTAAAGCCGGCGGATACCTTATTTACAGCACCTGCACGTTCAACCGTCAGGAGGATGAGGACAATGTGCGCTGGATTATGGACAAGCTCGGAGCTCAGGCCATTGACCTTGATCCCGATCCCAAGTGGAATATTGCCGGCTCCCTGACTGATGATAATATACCCGTGTACCATTTCATGCAGCACCGTACACGCGGTGAGGGATTTTTCCTTTGCCTGCTGCGCAAACCCGAGGGTGCCGCTGCGGGTCTTAAGAGCAGACCTTTTAGGGGCGATTCATCAAAGATTCCTGCCGAATGCAAGACATGGACAGACGGCGTATATGAGTTCTTTATTAAAAACGAGTCAGTGTATGCGTTGCCATCGGCCCTTAAGGATGACATGTGGCAGGCGGGACAGGATCTGTATGCCCTTATACCGGGTATCGAGGTGGCGGTGATGAAGGGACGTGACTGGGTTCCGGCTCACGCTCTTGCCATGAGCAGCGCTCTTAACCGTGATGCTTTCTGCCGGGTTGAGGTGACACGCCAGCAGGCTCTTGCATATCTGCACTGTGATGCCATAAGACTTGAGGATGCGCCGCGCGGAATAGTGCTGCTCACATATAAGGATATACCTCTGGGATTTGCCAAGAACATAGGCAACCGCGCCAATAACATGTATCCTCAGGAGTGGAGGATACGCAATTCCATATCCTGATTATTTTCCGCCGAACAGGCCGTAGGTGGTGCGTATCACGCGGAACTCGGTACGGCGGTTCAACTGATTGCAGATTTCCTGCCGGTCATCGGGCAGGCTCTTTATGAATTCCTCGGTGAGTTGGGTGCCCTCGGTCAGGAAATCATATTTTTCGACCATCTTTTTAGTGACGGTCTTGGGGGTTGATTCACCGTATCCGCGGGCGGTAAGACGCTTGCTGTCAATGCCGTTCTTTATCAGATACTCAACAACACTCTCGGCACGCTGCTGTGACAGGCGTTTGTTGTAGTCATCATCGCCTACATAGTCGCAGTGGGCTCCTATCTCTATGGTCACGCCGGCATTATCGTTGAGCAGTTGTACAAGTTCATCCAGAGACTGGGCCGATTCGGCTCTCAGGTTGGCGCTGTTAAAGTCAAAGAAGATGTTGTCTATCATGACCGGCTTGGAGATTGACGAGAGCGGGAACTGCAGCACGTATTCGCGGTCCTGGACGGTGCTGTCGGCCGTCATCTCCTGCT
>DBYT01000006.1:5860-10138 GCA_002309915.1 Bacteroidales bacterium UBA1179
CCTATCAGGTAGACCAGTGCATCGGGCAGTTCATAGCCGTCTTTCTCATAGACCCAGCCTATTATGTTGTGAACGGTCTCGGGCAGTTCAAAACGGTAGATATGGTCGCGTCCGCGGCCGTCGCCACGGTTGCTGCTGAAGAATCCACGGGTGTAATCGCCCTCAAAGGTCATGCCAAAATCATCGGACTGCGAGTTTACGGGAGTGCCCAGGTTGGTAACGGTCCAGGTGGTGTCACTGGTGCTTACCGCGCAGAATATATCCAGTCCGCCCATGCCGGGATGTCCGTTTGACGAGAAGTAGAGTTCACCGTTGCGGCGGAACATGGGGAACATCTCGTTGCCGGGTGTATTGATGTCGGGACCCAGGTTCTCGGCTCCTATCAGACGTCCCGATATGGGTATGCGCCAAAGGTCCAGACCGCCAAATCCTCCGTCCATATCGGACACAAAGTAGAGCCACCCTCCGTCGGGCGATACGGTGGGGTGGGCAAAGTTGTAAATGGAGTCCTTGGAACTGCCGAAAGGTGTTCCCTCAGACCATGATGCGTCAGAGCGGGATGATTTGTATATGGTGGCGGGACGGGGNNTGCTGGGGGTCCGATGAGCAGTAGGTGTAGTACATGGTTGAGAAATCGGGGCTCATGGCGCAGGTGCCGTCCTCAAACTTCGAGTTCAGACCTCCCTCCACGGGTTCAGGTTTTTTCCAGTTGCCCTTGTCGTCCTTGCGGGACACGAATATGTCGCAGTTCTTCATGCCGGTTATGGCGTTGATTTCCTCGCCGGTGCACTCCTTGCGGGATGAGGTGAAATAGACTACGTCATACTCGGGCGTGCCGAATACCGGTGACCAGTCGCTGTAGCGGCCGTTCAGAACGGGATCTTTCTTGACGATATATCGGGTGGGGTTGTCCTTCCAGTCCTGTATCTTGCGGCAGGATTCAAGACCGTTTAGCGCCAGCACATCGGTGGAGTCATGCTGCAGCGCAATCAGATAGTTCTTCTCGGCCTCGGCGGTCTTTCCGTCAAGTCGGAGCATATCGGCCAGATAGCGGTAAACCACCGAGTCGGGGTAGTGGTATCGGACAGCATTGCGGTAGGCGGCCAGGGCACGGGGCACGTAGTTGGTGCGGCGGTAGCATTCTGCCAGCTTGAAGGCGGTCTCGGCACGCAACTCTTTCTCTGATGAAGGGGTGCCGGCATAGGCTTTCTTGTAGAGAGCGGCGGCCTCGGTGTATTCGCCCAGGGCATAGCGCTGGTCACCCTTGCGCAGACTGAGTTCAGCCCCGCAGCTGCAAAAGAGCCACAGGGCTGATACTATCAGGTATACAGCCGTCCGTCTCATATGTTGTAATAACGTGAAACGGCCGGCTATATTGTTTTATTTTACGTTGTAAAATACCAGGACGGGATTGTTGAAGGCTTGGGCTTTCATTGTGTTCTCAAGCTGGGCGGAGAACTCGCTGCGCTCATCGGACTCATCAAAGAGTGTCTCGGGGAGTCCTTCAACCAGAGTTACGTACTGACCTTTTTCTGTCACGCCGGTTGCAAACAGCCCGGTTTTTGTTCCCGAAGCCTTGAGACCGCAGTATCTGACCATCTCGCCATTTTCGTTGATGTGGCAATAGGTGGCATCCTGGCTGCCGATGGCCTTGTACCAGAATGAGACTGAACCTTTGTCCGCAACGGCCTGGTTTATGTTCACTACGACGTCCCTGTTGGTCAGGAGGTAATCTAAGTAATCAGTCAATATGGATTCAGGGTTATCAATAAAGTTGATTGAATCGAATCTTACGGGAACACTGTTTTCACCAAAGTCAAACTGACGTAAAATTCTCTATTTGTCACCTATCCTGGCCGGTACTTCCGATATGGTATTGACAGAACCTGTCTCAAGCAGAATTCTGTGCTGGGGAGTGTAGTAATTCATATCGGTGTTGAACATCAGGGATGTAATGCCTACTTCTTTTGCTATGGCGAGTTTCTCTCCGGTTCCGGTGCTGACAAAATAATCGGCAAACTTCTGATCTGCTTCATTGACCATGCGGCAGATCAGGGTTGAATCGTCATGCTCGGCAAAAGCTGTGAAGTCGCCGCCGTCAAATGATCCCTTGAACTGAAGGTCCGGAACAGAATAAGTCAGTACGTTGTTGTTGCCTGCGGCACCCTTGATGTAAAGGAGCTTCTTAGTGGGAGAGTATACGAAATCACCTATAAGGGTGTATTCTCCACGACCGCGGCCAACCTTGCACAGATGTGCTGTCAGTTTGCCATCTTCAAAGATGAACAGGCTTTGTCCCTGATCGGCACGTACCAGAACTGTGGATCCGTAACATTTGATTCCGGTACAGCCGCCTATGGGCTCATCGCTTATGAGGGGAACTATCCTGACATCGGTCGTTACATCCTCAAATGCAACTTCCTGGGCCTTATCGCAATCGGTTATTGAAACAAGGTTTTCAAATGACGCGGTTTTCTTACACTCTGTGAAGAGCATGACACATGCAGTCATGCAAACAAGAACTTTATATGATTTCATATCTGTATATTATTAAGTTGGACTTTGATGGGTAATTCTCTTATATCACTTGTTCCTGGTACGCTTTATGGTGCCGTTTATGAACAGTGCCAATGTTCCAATCAACAGCGGTGATAAAGTGCCATTGTTAAAGGTATGATTAATTACAATCGAATGCGCGATGGGTATGGCGGACAGCACTATGCCGACAATAATTGCAATTGTAATAACTCTGAACAGCTTATCGGCCAGACCTTTTCTGTATCTCTCAAGGAACAGGAAGTTGACTGCAAAAGCTATGTAGATTATTACGCAACCCGCTGAGGCAAGGAATTCCATGGGTTTTATTGTACCACCTACTGTATTGTAGATTAAGCCTGCGCCCAAAATGAGAGTTACTATGATCAAAATGCCCATGAAGAACCATGACATTGCCTTTCTGAACTTTCCGGGCTCTTTGGGCTCAACCGGCATTGTGAGCTCCCTGAAGCTTACCTTCTTGGTAAAGAATCGGGTTCTGCTACCGATGGCCAATATGAATAATACCGCCATTGCTATGGATGCGCCGATGCCCATGTAGAAGTAGTTAAACACAATCCAGAAGGCAAATCCTGAACATGACAATGCGAAAGCGCTTTTGGTGTAGAGGCTCTCCTCGCTTAACAGCGTCCTTAGGTCAAGCTCAGAATGATCGACACTGTTCATTTTGCGTATCAGCAAGAAGTGCAGCAGTAATTCAACAGCCAGATATATGCCAAGTATCCACATGCCGGTGGCTGTGATTTTGGGGCTGAATGCAAACATGAGAATCAATATGGGGGTGAAGGCATAGAGACTCCATGAGGTATTGAACTTGAACAATCTTGTAAAGATGCTTATGTTCTTGAGGGTAACGGTACGGATCTGCTCGGGAGTTACAATCTCCTTGCCGTCCAGTTTCTCATCAATAAGCTGATATGCCTGCTTCAGCTCGTTGAGTTCATCGAGGTTGAAAGTATTGTCTGTCATAGGATTAACGGATTAATTGTTAGACATTGATTTGAGTTGCTCCTTGATGCGGAACAGCCTGCTGGTTACGGCCGATGTCGTAATGCCCACGATGGCTGCAATCTCATCATAACTCATACTCTCCAACCACAGAAGGATAATGGCGCGGTCAAACACTTCGAGTTTGTTGATTCTGTCATACAGCATCTTGATCTGCTGGCTTGACTCATCATTGCCGCTGCTCAGAATGTCGTTTTCAATACCAAGCGGAATTGTTGGTACTTTCCGCTTTTCGCCCCTGCTCACGGCACAGCAGGTGTTAAGGCTTACGCGCCACAGCCAAGTCTTTACACTGCTCTCACCGCGGAATTTGGGGTACCCTTTCCAAAGATTAACCAACACTTCCTGGAAAAGGTCATCGACCTCGGCAGGATTGTCAGAGAAGAAGTAGCACACCGTATATATTGTCTTGCGGTGCTCTCTGACCATTTTTGTGAATTCTAGCTCTAAGTTATCCATCTGTTTTAGGAGTTCGTTCATACAATTAGTATCCGAACCCTCGAATTCCTTTCAGAAAAAATCAAAAAATTTTCAAAGTCTTGAAGAATTATCGGCAAGGACGTCATGAACAAGGGTGGTGACCATCTGCTTGAGTTCTTCCATGAACTGGGCGGGCTGGTATTTGCCACGCTCAATCTCACGCAGACGTTTCTCCCAGATACCCGTAAGTTCGGCGCTCTTGAGCAACTCCTCATGGATAAGGTCTATGAGGCC
>DBYT01000113.1:0-3880 GCA_002309915.1 Bacteroidales bacterium UBA1179
CCAGCCATCTCCTCACTCTTGATCTTTACTCCGAATGTCTTCTCAACAATCACTACAATGTCAATAAAGTCCAGGCTGTCTATACCCAGGTCTTTCTTGAGCAGTGCATCGGGGCAGATCTTCTCCTCGTCTATTTCAAGATCCTCGATCATGAAATTTTTGACTTTGGCTTCAATCTCTTTTCTGTCCATATGTTATTACTTGTTTGATTATTTCAGTTTACAAACCATTATACTGTGACCTCCCTGGCCCAGATTGTCATGGATGGTCTCCACTTTCATTCCGGCCTGCTCCACCAGACGCTCCATGCACTCCGAGTGGTACATCTTGCTGTTGCCGTTGGCAATGGCGGTAAAATAGAGGCTCGTCATGGTCAGGCACAACGCGCCCGGCTCAAACTTCTGACGGTCCCAGAAGGTCTCCATGATATAGAGACGTGTATCCTTGTCCATTGCTTCCGATGCACGCGTGAGTATGCTCAGGATCTCATCCTCCGAGAAGCAGTCCAGGAACTGGCTCATCCATATGGCGTCAAAATGACGTCCCAGCGGGAATTTCTGCGCACGGTCCAGCAGGTTGATACCAAATCCCTCTATGCGGTCGGCACCCTTCTTGCCTGCAGTCTGGCGGCGCATCATCTCAAGCTGCTGGGGCAAATCCATGATGGTAACCTTTACCTTGTCGCTGTAATCGACGCAACGCATAGCCCATCGGCCTGTATTACCACCCACATCTACCAATGATTCGGTCTGACCTCCGTCAAACACAATCTTGAGAGCCTCGTCAAACGAGTGGTCCGAGTAGAAATGGTCAAATCCGAACCAGCTCTTCTGCACCTGCTCAGGCAGCTCAGAGAGTCCCTCATATACGGTAGGCCAACTGCCAAAGTGCTCCAGACCGGCGGGACGGCCCTCCTTGAGTGACTCCTCAAGACGGAACCAGCCCTCATAATTGACGTCATGATTAAAGTCAATGTTAACGCGGGTGATGGGATTTGTAAGCAGAAACCAGCCTGTCTTGGAAAGGCGGAAACGGTCAGTATCAGGATCCAGCAAAACTGTGCCTATAGACAGAGAGGCCTCGGTGAGCACCTTAACTGCATAGAGTGACAACTTGGTCTTATCGGCTATCTCCTGTTGGGTAAGACCATCTACGTTATCACGCAGCAGGTCCAGTATTCCGAACTTTATCATCAGGCGTGAAGCCTGGAAAACTATCGGACCCCATGCTATGAACTCCGCAAGACGCTGTGCGTCACGGGCACTCAGATGCTCTTTGGTGTAAGCCTCCTTCAAGGCTGGTGACAGATTCATATCTTCTTGATTACAAGTGCACTGTTGGTTCCTCCGAATCCAAAGGAATTTGACAGTATAGTCCTTAATTCAGTCTGTTTGGTCTCGCCGGCAATGTTGAGTTTGGCCGAGTACTCATCAGGGTTCTCAAAGTTGATGTTGGGTGCCACAAAGCCGTTGTTGAGCATAAGTGTGCTGTAGACTGCCTCACTGGCACCTGCCATCCAGCACTCATGTCCGGTCATGGACTTGGTTGAACTTATCCAAGCCTTGCGTCCCTCAAAGAGACGTGCCAGCGCAATGGCCTCAAACATATCTCCCTGGGGAGTTGATGTGGCATGGGCGTTGATATAGTCAACATCAGCCGGATCCACCCCGGCCTGCCCCAGCGCACGGCTCATGGCCAGGAATGACGCATCGGAATTGGGCTGTGATATACCTCCGGTGCCGTTTGACGAGAATCCGTAACCGGCAACCTCGGCCAATATCTTTGCGCCGCGCTTTACGGCATGGTCATAATCCTCAAGCACCAGAGCCGCAGCACCGCCGCTGGGAACCAGTCCGTCACGGTCACGGTCAAACGGACGTGAGGCCTTTGTAGGCTCATCCATACGTACCGAGAATGCTGACAGGGCATCAAACGATGCCATAGAGAGATAATTGGTCTCCTGTGCACCTCCGCACAGAACCATATCCTGCAGCCCCTGCTGTATCATCATGTACCCTATTCCTATGGCGTGTGATCCGCTGGCGCATGCGGCACTCAGGGTAAAGTTCACACCGCGCAGATGGAATACGGTACTCATATTCATGTTGACGGTCGAGTTCATGGACTGGAATATAAGGCCCGATCCAAGCATGGCGCTGTCCTTGTACTCCTCCATGATACGGTTGGTCTCAATAACAGGTTTGGCCGATGAATCATTACCGAATATCACGCCAACTTCATTGGCCAACAGATAATCATCATCTATCCCGGCATTTGCAAAAGCCTCGCGTGATGCCATGAATGCATACTCGGCCTCCTCGCTCATACCGGCACGCAGACGGCGGTCCAGCACACCTTTCAGTACCGGTGCGGGAACAATACCTGTCAGCAGAGAGCGGTAGCCATACTCCTTACGTGCAGGATCTATGCCTATTCCGGATTTGCCTTCAAACAATGAAGCCCTTACCTGGTCAAGATTCTGACCCAGGCAGCTCCATATTCCCATTCCTGTTATTACAACTCTTCCCATCAGAATAATTCAGTTATTACCATTCAATACCCAGACGCAGGCCTACGCTTGACAGGTTTCTGCGCTCTGTAGTGGTAATGTATTTGTCATTAACATAGTCCCATTCAGTTTCAGTTACGTTGAATGGTGCATAGAATGAACCGCAAGCCTGTATTGAGAATGCAAAATCACGGTCCGATGCAAACCTGAAACCGAATGACAGGTCTACGTACGGTTTGGCACCGTCATTGAAGAAAGAACCCATCTTCATCTGGACTGTCGGCGAAACCTTTGTCCTGTAGTTGAAGATATACTTGGCTGCAGCATAAATCGGAAGGTAAACATCACCGGGTGCCCCATGAAATCCAATACCCAAGCCCACAAACATATTGGGCGTATAGTAGAATCCGTGTGTGGTTGAAAGGTCCATTGCGGTATTGGATCCATCCACATAGAACAGGTTTGAATACTCTATGTGACCCTGATAACCGCTGGGAACACGTACTCCGTTAATAATGGTCACCTGTGCATTGGCAGTAAAAGCCATTGCAGCAAACAATAAAGAAACAAGAATCTTTTTCATATAATCTGTTTTGAACTATTGAAAATCATGTATAGAGACCACCGTTAACTGATATCACCTCACCTGTTATATATGCAGCCTCGTCCGATACCAAAAAACCTACGGCCGATGCCACCTCCTCGGGCTTTCCGAACCTGCCCACAGGAATCATCTTCTTGAGTTCATCCTCGGGAAGTTCCTTGGTCATATCGGTTGCAATGAATCCGGGAGCCACGGCATTGACGGTGACCTTACGGGCGGCAACCTCCTGAGCCAATGCCTTGGTAGCGCCTATCAGCGCAGCCTTGGCTGCCGAGTAGTTGGTCTGACCGGCCAGTCCTTTGATGCCTGACAGTGACGCCATGTTCACTATCCTGCCCCAGCGCTTTGAAAGCATATCCTTGAGCAGACGGCGTGTCAGATAGAAGAAACTGTTCAGATTGGTATTCAGGACACTGTTCCAGTCATCGTCCTGCATAAAGATCATCAGATTGTCACGGCGGATTCCGGCATTGTTCACCAGAACGGCAATATAGTCCTCCTTATGGGACTCCTGCCATGCGTCTACGGCAGCCTCAACCTCGGCCTGGACCGATACGTCAAAAGGCATGAGTTCTGCCTGACCACCGGCCTCTTCTATGAGTCTTTTAGTCTCCTGAGCTGCCTCAGAGTTTGATTTATAGTTAATTAGAACAGGATAGCCCTGCGCCGCCAACTTAATGCAAACTGCTCTGCCAAGTCCTCTTGATCCACCTGTTACCAGCGCGTATTTCATACTGCTATGATTAATTGTACTAGTGTATATATAG
>DBYT01000113.1:4046-5461 GCA_002309915.1 Bacteroidales bacterium UBA1179
ATACCTTAGAAAATGTAACCAACTGAGAACATGAGGGCGTTCTCCTTGTATTCTACGCCATCATCCTTGGCACGGTTGAGCAGGCCCATGTCATAACCAATCTTTACGCGGATCATATCCTTGATATCGCACCAAGCACCCATACCCAGGCCAAGGCCGAAACGGCTATAAGCATCACCGTACCAGTCATATGTGGTATTGCCCAATTTGTCATTATATGCCAAGCCTATGTAAATAGAAGGTCCTGCATATACATTGAGCTTGAAATCAGATGACAATTCAAAACCGTAGTTCACATCAATCGGAATATTGATGCCCCACATTGAGAATTTATCATCACCCAACAGAGTTTCGTCAGTTCTTCCGAAATAACTAACCTCAAGACCGGGTTGAATACCAAGAGCATCGGCAATCTCAAAATTCATTGCTCCACCCAGGAAGAAACCTGAATTAGAATAGTTTGTGGTAGTCGTCGTGTTAGCGACCGTAACTTTTCTTGTACCGGGAACATTCTGATAACCTACGTAAGCCACCTGAGCGTTAGCTGCACTGAGTGAGAGAATCGCTGCTGCGATAAGCAATAATTTCTTCATAATCCTTTTTATTTTAAATGGTTAGTGATGCAAATGTATACAATAATTTTACTTTTCATCACATTTTTGAATTAAAAGAAATAATTTTGTGTCGTATTCAACGGCAAAATGGGCAAACTACTGGTTCATCTACACCTGTATTATCAGGAACAGACGGATTTCTTTCTGGACAGGCTGTCAAACATAACAGTCCCGTTCACTCTGATTGTCACAATGACCGATGAAAACGCCGATATACGCAAAAAAATACTCGACAAATTCCCAGATACCAGGATAATCACGGTCGAAAACTCCGGCTATGATGTGTACCCGTTCTTCCAGGCGATGAAACAGGTTGACCTGTCATCATTCGATTATATCCTTAAGTTACACACCAAGAACTGCCGCGAACGTCTCAAGGTAAATCACCTCCCGTTCCACGGATACGACTTCCGTGACAACCTTGTCTCACCGTTCATCGGCTCCAGGAAAAATTTCAACAAAGCTTTTGGTACGATATCATCGTCCGATAAGGTCGGTATAGTCTGCCCCAGATTCTTCCTTGTAAAGAGCGAAGCGCCCGGTAACTACCCCATGACTGAGAAATTGTGTAACGAATATGGTATCGGCTATAAAAGAGATGCTGTGTTCTGCTCGGGAACGATGTTTCTTTGCCGCAGTGAAATAATACGGTTCCTGCAGAAAAATGATTATACGGCAGCCGATTACGGCATGCATCTCAAGACCGGAAGCGTAGGCACATTGGCCCACTCCATGGAGACCATGTTCGGCCTTGCATGCAGTCATCTGGGATATGAAGTCAAGGGATTAAGAAGCAACAGT
>DBYT01000086.1:0-6204 GCA_002309915.1 Bacteroidales bacterium UBA1179
ATCACCATCGGCGGACAGAAGATGGGTAAGTCCCTGGGGAACTTCATCACCCTGCCTCAGCTGTTCAGCGGAGACCATCCGCTCCTGGCACAGGCATACAGCCCCATGACCATCCGCTTCTTCATACTGATGGCCCACTACCGCGGCACCGTTGATTTCAGCAACGACGCCCTGCAGGCTGCCGAGAAGGCCATGAGCCGTCTGATGGAGGCATACAAATCAATAGAACGCATCCAGCCTGCCGATCAGAGTACCGTAAGCGTAAGCGAGTTCAAGACCAAGTGCTATGAGGCCATGGACGATGACCTGAACACACCTATCGTCATAAGCCACCTGTTTGACGCCGCCAAGGTGATCAACCAGGCAGTGGACGGCAATGCCAAACTCTCTGCCGCCGATGTGGCCGAACTCAAGTCACTCTTTGACACATTCCTCTTTGATATCCTTGGAATCAAGGCCGAAGAAGGAGGAGGCAGCGGTCGGGAAGAGGCATTCGGCAAGGTGGTCGATATGCTTCTGGAACAGCGTGCCATTGCCAAGGCAAACAAGGACTGGGCAACAAGTGATAAGATACGCAACGAGTTAACCGCACTGGGATTCGAGATCAAGGATACCAAGGACGGAGCAACCTGGAAACTGAACCGATAAAATGAAAAAATCCGCCATTATCCTGTCAGTGCTTTTCATGGCACTCTCATGCGGAGGCCGGAAAGCGCCGCAAACAACCGCTCCGGCCGCCAAAGAGACGCCACAGTTCTGCGCCGACAGTGCATTCAACTACATAAAGGCACAGACTGATTTCGGTCCCCGCGTTCCCAATACCGATGCCCATTACAGATGTTCTGTATGGCTTACTGCTCAACTGAGCAAACTGGGAGCAAAGACATATGTCCAGGGATTTGAAACCATGACGTTCGACAACACCAAACTTCAGTGCTACAACATCATCGGTAGTTACAATCCCGAGAGTACCACACGCATCATACTCTGCTCACACTGGGACAGCCGTCCCTGGGCCGACAACGACCCCGATCCCGCCAACTGGACAAAACCGGTTGATGCCGCAAATGACGGAGCCAGCGGTGTAGGAGTTATACTTGAAATAGCCCGCCTGATGCAGAAACAGGCACCCCAGATAGGTGTTGACTGCATATTCCTGGATGCCGAGGACTGGGGTCCCGGTGACAGTTATCAGGGTCAGCATCTTGAGACATGGTGGGGTCTGGGTACCCAGCACTGGGCTAAGAATCCCCACGTAGAGGGATACCGCGCACGCTACGCCATCCTTCTTGACATGGTAGGCGGCAAGGGCGCCTCATTCTGCCGTGAGGGATACTCGGTAAGGTTCGGCAGACCCATTGTGGAGAAAGTCTGGGGTGCCGCAAGAAAACTGGGATTCAGTTCAATCTTCAAACCCGTTGACGGCGGTTACGTTACTGATGACCACTATTTCATAAACACTATGGCAAGAATACCCGCCATAGACATCGTACCCTACCTGCCAGGTTGCGAGGAGAGTTCATTCGGCCCCACCTGGCACACCGTAAGCGACAATATTGATAATATCGACAAAAATGTCCTTGAAGCCGTCGGAAAGACGCTGATCGAGGTCATATACAACGAAAAACCATGACAATTGACGAACTTCAGGAGGAAGTGATTGAGGAGTTCAGCGCCTTTGACGACTGGATGGACAAATACCAGATGATAATTGATCTGGGCAATGAGCAGCCCGCTTTGGATGCTGCATACAAGACAGAGGATAATCTGATTGACGGCTGTCAGAGCCGCGTCTGGCTGCATGCAACCATGCAGGACGGACTGGTTCACTTTGAGGCTGACAGCGATGCCATTATCACGAAAGGCCTGATTGCACTGCTTATCAGAGTCCTATCGGACCATACTCCGGCTGAGATTCTGGCCAGTGACGTTCACTTTATTGATGCCATAGGTCTTACACAGCATCTGTCACCCACCCGCAGCAACGGACTGCTGTCCATGCTAAAACAGATTAAAACCTATGCATTAGCCTATTCAAAAAGTTGAACAACTCAACCGAATTTTATAAATTTGCAAACCAAACTAACGAATTAACGCATAATTATACAAATATGAACGGTAAATACTGGAATGAGGAGATTGAGACAATGCCCCGCAAACAGCTTGAGAAGCTGCAGGTAGAGCGTCTCAAGAAAACCGTCGAGATTGCAATGGGCAGCGAGTTCTACGCTCCCAAATTCAAGGAACTGGGCATCACCCCGGAGAGTATCAAGTCAGTTGAGGATATCAAGAGATTCCCCTTCACCACAAAGAACGATCTCCGTGCCACTTATCCTTTCGGTATCAAGTCAATACCTCTGGAAAAGGTAGTCCGTCTGCACTCATCAAGCGGCACCACCGGCAATCCCACAGTTATACTTCATTCACAGAAAGACCTTGACGAGTGGGCCGATGCCATGGCACGTTCCATGTACTGCATAGGTCTGCGTAACACCGACATCATTCAGAATACATCAGGTTACGGAATGTTCACCGGCGGTCTGGGCATACAGTATGCAGCAGAGCGTCTGGGCGCACTTACCGTTCCCGCAGGTGCAGGTAACAGCAAGCGCCACGTAAAGTTCATTACAGACTTCGGCACCACAGCACTGCACTGCATCCCTTCATATGCAACCCGTCTGGCTGCAGCCTTTGAGGAGGAGGGAATAGATCCCCGCAACACCACGGTACACACCCTCATCATCGGCGCCGAGCCCCATTCCGAGGCACAGCGCAAGCGTATTGAGGAGATCTGGGGAGCCAAGGCCTACAACAACTTCGGTATGAGTGAGATGTGCGGCCCCGGCGTGGCAATCGAGTGTCAGGAGCAGAACGGAATGCACATCTGGGAAGACAATTATATCGTTGAGATCCTGGATCCCGAGACTCTGGAGCCCGTTCCGGAGGGTGAGCTGGGAGAGCTGGTTCTGACCACACTCAACCGTGAGGCCATGCCGCTGTTCCGTTACCGCACACGTGACCTTACCCGCATTCTGCCGGGTGACTGCCCCTGCGGACGCACTCACGTACGTCTGGCACGTTTCCAGGGCCGTTCAGACGACATGATGATTGTCAAGGGCGTAAACATCTATCCTATCCAGATAGAGAAGATCCTGATGCAGTTCCCCGAGCTGGCCAGCGATTACCTTATCACCATCGAGACCGTAGGCGACAACGACGAGATGACCATCGAGGCCGAACTCGCACAGGCTACCGATGATTTCGCCATGCTCCAGAACCTGACCAAGGAGATTACCCGCCGCCTCAAGGATGAGATCCTGCTCACACCCAGAGTGAAACTGGTAGGCAAGGGCGTAATCCCGCAGTCAGACGGCAAGGCCAAGAGAGTAAATGATTTGCGTCATAACCATTAATAAAGGACATTATGAAGACCATCAAGCAGATTTCAATATTTCTTGAGAACCAGCGCGGCAAGCTGAGTGATATCCTGACCGCCCTCAAGGACCAGAACATAGAGATCCAGGCCGCATCAGTAGCCGATACCACCGAGTACGGAATACTGCGTCTTATCACCTCAGACCAGAAGAAGGCAGCCCGTCTGCTTTCAGCACAGGGCCATTTGGTAAACCTGAATGAGGTTCTTGCAATTCAGGTTGAACCCGATACCGCCGCTTTTGCCGATGCCGTCGACGCACTGACATCGGGCGGATGCTCAATAAGCTATCTGTACACTTTCCATAAAGACGGTAAACTGGTACTTATTATACGTCCCGCAAATCTTGAAGTTGCTGAACGCGTTGCCACAGAAAAGGGTCTCACCCTTATTCAGGGATGGGAATAAAACACGCCTTATTATTAACCTTTAAACCATACCATCATGTTTCTCAAAATTCTGATTCTGATATTGTTCTTTGCCGTGATGATCGGCGTCGGAATCTACTGCCGTAAAACCGCAAACAACGTACAGGGATTTGTACTGGGTGACCGTAAGGTAGGCTCATGGCTTACAGCTTTCGCATTCGGCACATCATACTTTTCGGCCGTAATATTCGTAGGATATGCAGGCCAGTTCGGTTGGAAGTACGGACTTTCAGCCACATGGATCGGTCTGGGCAACGCCCTGATAGGTTCACTCCTTGCATGGAGAATCCTAGGCCGACGCACACGTCTTATGACCCAGTACCTGCAGAGCGCAACCATGCCTGACTTCTTTGGACAGCGTTTCAACTCACAGGCCCTCAAGGTTGCCGCATCGGTAATAGTATTCGTATTCCTTATCCCTTATACCGCATCTCTGTATAACGGTCTGTCACGTCTGTTCGGACTCTCATTCGGTATCGACTACAGCTGGTGCGTACTGGGAATGGCTATCCTGACCGGTATCTACGTTCTTGTAGGAGGTTACATGGCAACTGCCGTGAATGACTTTATCCAGGGTATGATCATGCTCATAGGTATTGTTGCAGTCATCATTTCAGTGCTGAACGGAAACGGTGGATTCACCGCAGCAATCGAGAAGATGTCTCAGATTCCCAGCGAGGCCGCTCCCGGTCTGAACGGTGCGTTCGTATCGTTCTTCGGACCTCAGCCCATCTGGCTTCTGGGTGTCGTACTGCTTACATCTCTCGGCACATGGGGCCTTCCTCAGATGGTAGGTAAGTTCTACGCCATCCGTGACGAGGCCGCCATCCGCAAGGGAACCTTCATCTCAACCTTCTTTGCCATCATCGTGGCAGGCGGTTGCTACTTCCTGGGCGGTTTCGGCCGTCTGTACGGAGGTGTCATTGACTTTGCACCCAACGGCACACCTATATATGACAGCATTGTTCCTTCCATGCTCCAGACACTGCCTGACCTGATGATCGGCGTGGTTATCATCCTGGTGCTCTCAGCATCAATGTCAACCCTCTCATCACTGGTACTCACATCAGGTTCAACCCTTACGCTTGACATCATCAAGCCCGCTATGGCCAAGGGCGGCAAGAGCATGAGCGAGAAATCACAGCTGCTCTCAATCCGTCTGCTGGTTGTGTTCTTCATCGCAGTATCATCTGTACTGGCTATCATCCAGGCCAAGAGTTCCGTTACATTCATCGCTCAGTTGATGGGTATCAGTTGGGGTGCTCTGGCAGGTGCCTTCCTGGCTCCGTTCCTGTACGGTCTGTATTGGAAGAAGACCACCAAGGCTTCGGTTTGGGCAAGCTTTATCGTAGGCGTTCTGATCATGTGCGGCTGTATGTACGGCACATTCACCAAGACCACATTCATCAGCCCGTTCTTCAGTTCACCCATCAACGCTGGTGTGCTCTCAATGGTTGCAGGTCTGGTAATCGTGCCTATCGTAAGCCTGTTTACCAAGGTTAAGGAACAGGAGAAGATCGACAAGATGTTCGGCTGCTACAACCGCGAGGTTACCGTACGTGCATCAACATCCCTTATGGATGCCGACGAAGTAAAGAAGTAAATACTATTGAATATATAAGAAATGAAGAAACTGTTACTTGGCGATGAAGCCATAGCACAGGGAGCCATTGATGCAGGATTAAGCGGAGTATATGCTTATCCGGGCACACCCTCTACCGAAATCACTGAATACATACAGGGTTACTGCAAGAAGAACCCCGGTGAAAAGATACATAACCGCTGGTGCACCAACGAGAAGACAGCCATGGAGGCCGCTCTGGGTATGTCTTTTGCCGGCAAACGCGCACTGGTATGCATGAAGCATGTAGGTATGAACGTGGCAGCCGACCCGTTCGTGAACTCATCCATAACCGGAGTCAACGGCGGTCTGATTGTCCTTGTGGCCGATGACCCCTCGATGCACTCGTCACAGGATGAGCAGGACACCCGTTTCTACGGCAAGTTCGCCCTGATTCCCGTCATTGAGCCTTCATCACAGCAGGAGGCATATGATATGATGTCATACGCCTATGACCTCTCTGAGAGCCTCAAACTGCCTGTCCTGATGCGTACCGTTACACGTCTGGCCCACTCTCGCGCCGTTGTAACTCTAAAGGAGAAACGTAATCAGAATGACCTGAATCCCGTTAGCGGAGTCCGTGACTGGGTACTGCTGCCCGCCATCGCAAAGCGCCGCTACGCTTCACTTCTGGAGCGTCAGCCCGAGATCATGCGTCTGTCAGTTGAGTCACCCTTCAACAGTTTCAAGGCTGAGGCCAAGCGTTACAAGATGGGTGCCAT
>DBYT01000086.1:6251-6940 GCA_002309915.1 Bacteroidales bacterium UBA1179
AAGATATCACAGTACCCCATACCTACAGAGACCATCCGCAC
This sequence comes from Bacteroidales bacterium UBA1179, assembly GCA_002309915.1. Classification (GTDB taxonomy): domain Bacteria; phylum Bacteroidota; class Bacteroidia; order Bacteroidales; family Bacteroidaceae; genus Colenecus. The sequence continues at coordinate 6,293 of DBYT01000086.1, forward strand.
CATGGCCGAGCAGTGTGACTCAATCATGGTAATTGAGGACGGTCAGCCTTTCGTCGAGGAGCAGGTTGCAGGTATTCTCCCTTCAGACTGCAAGATCATAGGCCGTCTGACCGGTGAACTTCCCCGTCAGGGAGAGCTCAATCCCGATATCGTAAAGGCCGCCCTGGGTCTGGCTCCGCTGCCGCATCCTGAGGTTGCCAAGAACGTGGTGGCACGTCCGCCAGCCCTCTGTCAGGGTTGCGGTCACCGCTCTGTTTATGAGGCCATCAACATAGTTCTCAAGGATTACAAGACAGCAAAGGTGTTCGGTGACATAGGTTGCTATACACTGGGTGCCCTGCCTCCTTTCCAGGCTCTTGACAGCACCGTTGATATGGGTGCCAGCATCACCATGGCCAAGGGTGCAGCCGATGCAGGCGTGTTCCCCGCAGTTGCCATCATCGGTGACAGCACATTCACCCACTCCGGTATGACCGGTCTGCTGGATGCAGTAAATGAGAACTCTCCCATCACAATCATCATATCCGATAACCTGACTACCGGTATGACCGGCGGACAGGACAGTGCCGGCACCAACAAGTTCGAGGCTATCTGCCGCGGTATCGGTGTTGACCCCGACCACCTGAAGGTTGTGGTTCCCCTGCCCCA
>DBYT01000086.1:6956-7235 GCA_002309915.1 Bacteroidales bacterium UBA1179
ACACGCACCCTGCGTGAGGAGATTGAATATCAGGGCCTGTCGGTTATCATACCGCGCCGTGAATGTATCCAGACACTTGCCCGCAAGGCAAAAGCAAAAGCAGCACAGAAATGAAGACAGATNNATTCTTGCAGGCGTAGGAGGACAAGGCATCCTCTCAATCGCAACAGTAATAGGTCAGGCCGCCCTTGAGGAGAATCTCTACATCAAGCAGGCCGAGGTTCACGGAATGAGCCAGCGCGGCGGTGACGTACAGTCCAACCTGCGCATATCGGACCA
>DBYT01000124.1:0-404 GCA_002309915.1 Bacteroidales bacterium UBA1179
CGGGATTTCCATCGGCGGATAAAGATCAGTCCGCGTATGTTTTCGTCCAGGATCAGGGCACACCATAGGGCAATAAGACCTCCATGTAGGCCGATGCCCAGAACCCAGCTGCCGCCCACGGCAACGGTCCAGCACACTATCATGCCAACCGTAACAGGATAATAAATGTCGCCGGCCGCACGGAGTGAGTTCACCCCGAAGAAGTTAATGGCACGACCCACCTCAACCATTATATCTATCCAGAGCACGATGGTTCCCATGCGTATAATGTGCTCGTTATCGGTCAGCATGGAGAATATGGTATGGCCAAAACAGGCCGTGGTAAATGACAACACGAATGTGACTGCAACCGAAATGCGCAGAACACGCCTGCCCAGGGCAAACGCGGCGTTATACTTTTTCAT
>DBYT01000124.1:427-12883 GCA_002309915.1 Bacteroidales bacterium UBA1179
CCCTGTGCCGCAGCCAGTGAGAACAGGAACACAAAGGTGGTTATGGTCTGTCCGTACGTGCGTGTGGCCAGTTCATCGTTACCCAGGAAATTGATGAAATAGGTCACAACCACCATTGAGAGGCTGTAAGACATCTGCTCGCCGGCTGACGGAATGCCCACCTTGAACAGTTTGCCGGCCTCCTGCCACGGGAACGGCCGGAACAGACCCTTGGGCAGATGACCTATATACTTACGATACAGCAGATAAAGCAGCAGTACCGATGACAACGCCCTGCAGATTACCGTCGATATAGCAGCACCACGCACACCCATGGCCGGCAATCCGAACTTTCCGAATATGAGGGCGTAGTTGCCCAGTATGTTTATGACATTGACCAGACCCGATACGAACATGGGATAATGCGCCTTGTCAACACTCCTCAATGCTGCTGCAGCCGATAACGATACAGCCTGGAAGAAAGCGAACGCACCCACAATCCGCATATACGGGAATCCCTGCGCAAACAGTTCCTCACGAGCCCCCATCATACCCAACAGGGCCGATGCCCGACCGTACAGGAACACGCTGAACGCCATACCGATAAGAAGATTGAACAGAACCGATATGCCCATCACCTGCAGCACACGGTCGCGCTGTCCCGCCCCCACATACTGCGAGCACAGGATTGATGTGGCCATAGAAATTACCTGGAAGATGATGAATACTATATTGATCAGCTGATTGACCAGCCCCACAGCTGCAACGCTCTCATCGGAGTATCGGCTCAGCATGAAAGTATCAGCCGCACCCAATGTCATGACAAGCAGAGTGTCAATGAAAATGGGCAATGCAAGAACAGTCAGAAGGCGTGTAAGTGACCCGTATTTCATGCCTTGGTTTGAAATCGGCTGCAAAGATAAGAATTTGATTACCTTTGCGGGGTAATTAAAAAACAAATATGGTTAAGCATATCATTCTTTGGACATTGAATCCGGAGTTATCCGATGATCAGAAGAAGGCCGTAAAGGCAGGTATAAAAGAGGGTCTGGAGGGCCTTGTTGGCAAGGTTCCCGGACTGATTGACGTAAAGGTGCAGATTGACGGCCGCCTGGCTTCATCAAACGCCGATGTCATGCTGGACAGCACCCTTGAAAGCGAGGAGGCGCTCAAAGCCTACGCCAAGCACCCCGCACACGTAGCCGTGGCCGATACCAAAGTCCGCCCCTACACCATCCAGCGCTCATGCCTGGACTTTGAAATCTGAAAAGACAAACAACATGAATATACGCAAAGCGGTAAGCGATGATCTGGAGGCAGTAAACAGTCTGCTCAGACAGGTACTGAAAGTACACCATGATGGCCGTCCTGACCTGTTCTGTGCCGAGGGTAAGAAATACACTGACAATGAACTCCTGGATATTTTCTCCAACCCCAACACCCCGGTTTTTGTATATGAGGAGGACGGAACGGTTCTGGGTTATGCATTCTGTGCTCTCCTGCATCAGGAAAGCGGCAGCCTGATGCCGCTCAGCACCCTCTACATCGATGACATCTGCGTAGATGAAAACGCCCGCGGCAAACACATAGGGAGCAAACTGTTTGAGTATGTCAAAGCATTTGCCCGCGAGAAAGGCTGCCACAACATAACCCTCCACGTCTGGGAGTGCAACCCCGGAGCCGCCGCATTCTACAAGGCCCTTGGCATGTCGCCCCAATACACCTCAATGGAAATGCTCCTTTGACAGGAGGTAAAGAACTTTTGATATTAAGATTATGTTACAATTGACCTCCGGCCTTTTGAAAACTGAGAAAATCCTATATTTTTGTACTGAAATCAAAAGGTAAAGATGTTAATTGTATTGAAGCTTTTAGGGTCCATCGCCCTGCTCATCTACGGTATGAAGGTCATGAGCGAGGCATTGCAGAAGATGGCGGGCCCGCAACTGCGTCACCTGTTGGGNNGGCGCAATGACCACCAACCGTTTCTCGGGGGTAGCAACAGGAGCACTTGTTACAGTAGCAGTCCAGTCCTCGGCAGCAACGACGGTAATGACCGTATCATTCGTAAACGCCGCACTGCTCACATTAAGCCAGGCCATATCGGTAATTATGGGTGCCAACATAGGTACCACACTTAGCGCCTGGATCATGTCGGCCGGATTCTCATTCAACATAGCAAATCTTGTATGGCCGGCATTCCTGATAGGAATCATACTTATTCAAATAGGTAAGCACCGTTATATTGGCGATTTCCTTTTCGGAATCAGTTTCCTGCTTTTCGCGCTGGGCATGCTTAACCAGACAGGCCGCGACATGGACCTGGCCAGCAACCCCGCGGTGGTAAACTTTTTCGCATCATTTGACTCCGGCAGCTACGGCACCATCCTGCTGTTCCTGCTNNCTCATAGGCGCCATACTCACGTGCATTGCGCAGTCATCGGCCGCACTTATGGCCATCACCATGGTGCTCTGCTCAACCGGCGCAATCTCCATATTCCAAGGTATCGCACTGGTTATGGGTGAGAACATCGGTACCACACTGACAGCAAACCTGGCGGCAATGTCGGCCAACACACAGGCCCGCCGCGCTGCCATGGCTCACCTGCTGTTCAACGTATTCGGCGTAATCTGGGTACTCATCATATTCTTCCCGTTTGTACGTACCGTATGCCGAGTGGTTGGCATTGATGTTACGGCCGATACCATTGACCCGGCCCGCCTCACCTTTGCCCTGGCCACGTTCCACTCAGCATTCAACGTAATAAATACATCGCTGCTGATAGGTTTCATACCACAACTGGAGAAACTGGTCTGCTACATAATCAAGCCCGGCAAGACCGATGAGGAGGACGAATTCCGCCTGCAGTTCATACGCGGCGGTATCATGAAGACTCCGGAAATATCGGTTCTGCAGGCCCAGAAGGAGATTGTAATATTCGGCGAGAAGATGCAGCACATGCTGCACATGGTAAAGGACCTCTACTCCACTACCGATGACCAGGAGTTCCAGAAACTGTTTGAGCGCATAGAGAAGACCGAGGATGTCAGCGACCGCATGGAACAGGAAATCGGCAAGTATCTGGGTGATGTTGGTGATGCACACCTGTCGGATGACACCAAGGAGAAGATCCGCGCCATGCTGCGTCAGATTGGCGAGTTGGAATCAATAGGTGACAGCTGCTTTGGCCTGGCCCGCATAATGCGCCGCAAGAAGGAAAACAAGATTACCTTCAATGATGAGCAGGAGGCCGGAGTTGAGCAGATGTTCTCACTTGTTGACCAGGCTCTTACACGTATGAACGAGCTTCTGGCCGGCCGCCGTGAGGATTATGACATCACAGCATCCGAGGAGCTTGAGAACAGCATCAACGGCTGCCGCAACCGCCTCAAGCAGTTGAACATAAGCAATCTGGACCAGCATATTTACAGTTATGACAACGGCACCGTATTCTCAGACCTGATAAGTGAGTTTGAGAAGAACGGAGACTACATAATCAACGTGGTTGAGTCACGTCTGCGCGCCACCCGCAACGGAATCCGCTTCCAAGGCATTTACATTGACACAGACAGCAAGACCGTTTCGGTGGACGGAGAGCCTGTTTCATTCACCAAGACTGAATATGAACTGCTGAAGATGTTCATGATGAACCGCGGCAGGGTCTACTCACGTGAAGAGTTGTTACAGGCAATCTGGCCGAACGATGTTGTGGTGAACACCAGAACCGTTGATGTAAACATAACCCGCATCCGCAAAAAGATAGAGCCCTACGCCGAGCACCTGACCACCCGCGCCGGATACGGCTACTCCTTCCAGGATTGAATATCAATGGAGCTGCTGCTCTGACATTATACCAAGAAATAGGTATCCATACATATACCAAAAACACGTAATTTTGCATCGGATACTTAAAAATAGTGACAGATGAAGAATGAATATACCCTTCAGGACAAGATGAGGGACCTGATTGATGACAACAATCTTATTCTTCTGGTTTTGAGCCGGTTCGGAATTCACTTTGGTTTCGGAGACAGCACAATAAACGATGTATGCCGTGAGAACAATGTTGACTGCCCCACCTTTCTGGCAGTAGCCAACCTGATAGCCGGAAAAGATTATACCGGATACAGTGTATCATTACCCGCACTGATGGATTATCTTAAGCGCGCACATACCTATTTCAGTGAATTCATCCTGCCCGGTATCCGCCGCAAACTGATTGAAGCCCTTAACTGCAACGATGTCAATGACGTCGCTTTCCTGATACTCAAATTCTATGATGACTACACCGTCGAGGTCCAGAACCATATGAAGCATGAGAACGACGTGATATTCACCTACGTCGAGAAACTGCTGCACGGTCAGCCTACGGGACGTTTCAACATAGCCAAGTATTCTGTTGCCCATGACAACGGCTCGCAGAAACTTAAAGAGCTCAAGGATATTGTGATACGTCACTACCGCCAGCCCAATAACGATCAGCTCAACTCCGCCCTTTACGACATAATCAACTGCGAGAATGACCTTATTTCACACAGTGAGATTGAGGAGCGTCTGTTTGTTCCGGCAGTAATGAAACTGGAAAAGTCCGTATTGTCAGGTAACGAACTCGAGCAGGCCAATCCCCCTGAATACAGCGCCGGCAGCATGGCAATACTCAGTGAACGTGAGAAAGATATAATCAAGTGCGTGGCCCGCGGAATGTCCAACAAGGAGATAGCCGATACCCTATTCCTCTCTATCCACACTGTCACCACACACCGCCGCAATATAACCGCAAAACTGCAGATCCATTCTCCTGCCGGACTTACCATCTATGCCATCATGAACAATCTGGTGGACATATCCGACATCAATCTGCAATAGGCGTCATTTGTATGGTTAATAAATATCCCCGGAACCGCACGATTCAAACAGTTCCGGGGACTCCTAAACTCAGGGGGACAAAACCCTGACGTTTAGAATGAAATTCCAAAAACAAGGTATGCCATCTCGGCACATGGGTTGACTGTCAGTCCGGCCGATACCGGAAGACTGAAGTCCTCTGTTATGTCAATTGATTTTGCTGCACTAAGTGAAACATTGGTTACGGCAAATCCTTCGGTCCCGTACAGTATGCTCTCAAAGGGAACCATACCCAGTGTCGCAGTCCAGTCTGCACCACCAAAGCTGAACGGAGCGGCAAGCTCGCAGTACGAGCTGAATGCGCTGCTGCCATCGGCCTTGTAATCGGCACCTGCAAAGTTTGTGTACCAACTGATTGATGCAAATCCAAAGTCATATCCGGCAAATGCTTCAAACACATGGTTAGTAGCACCCTTTCCATACTTGAAGTAACGTCCGTAAGGCTCATCACCGGTGCTGAACCAATAGTCTGTAACACCTACCGATGCTCCGGCTACCGAATAACTCAAGGTGATATCCAGTTCTTTGGTATCCAAGAAGTTGGCAACTCCGACCGATCCCCAAAGCGAGAGGTCAAATCCTGCAACGCTTATTCCTAGTGTGGGTTGAATTGCTGCATCTCCGCATTTAGCGCCTCTCCAAACGTACTCACTGACTACATCGGCTGCTACTGTTGTTTCAACTTCGGCACATACAGGTGCCATTGCTATCATCACTAATGCTACTATTGAGAAAATCTTTTTCATAATTGTAAGGTATTAAAATGTTGTGTTTCAGATGTTGTATGCTGTTTCTCCATGCTCGTAGATATCCAGGCCTTCCTCCTCGACGCGGGCCTCAACGCGGATTCCGTGAACTTTCTTGAGAATTACGAATGTGAGCAGACCAAGTCCGAATGACCATGCGCAGGTTACCAGTGATCCAAGAGCCTCAACACCCAGGAAGTGCCAGCCGCCACCGTAGAACAGGCCACCGTCAACTGCAAACATACCGGTCATGAGAGTTCCAAGGATACCGCATACTCCGTGAACTGATACAGCGCCAACGGGATCATCAATCTTGCAGATCTTATCAATCAGGGCAACTGAACCAACCATTGCAACACCGCATACAGCACCGATTATTGCTGCACCACCTATTGATACAAGGTCGCAACCGGCTGTGATACCTACCAGACCTGCCAGAATGCCGTTGCATACCAGTGAGAGTGAAGGCTTGCCATATACCAGCCATGTAAGGAACAGAACTGAAAGTCCGCCTGTGGCTGCAGCCATGTTGGTTGTGCACATTACATGAGAGATTGCGATAGCGTTCTCAGCACCCTCAGCTGCCAGCTGTGAACCGGGGTTGAAACCGAACCATCCGAACCAGAGGATGAATACGCCCAGGGCACCGAAGGTCAGGTTGTGACCGGGGATAGCGCGTGATTCGCCTGTCTTGGAATACTTACCGATACGCGGGCCAAGTGCCATAGCACCGGCAAGAGCAATCACACCACCGCAAGAGTGAACAACGGTTGAACCGGCAAAATCATGGAAACCAAGCTCTGCGAGCCAGCCACCGCCCCATGTCCAGTGACCCTCGATAGGATAAATCAGGACTGAAATGATGATTGAAATAAGTACGTACATGGAGAACTTGGTGCGCTCAGCCATACCGCCAGATACGATTGTGGCAGCTGTGGCGCAGAATACAGTCTGGAATATCAGCGTGCACTCTGCAGGAACGTTTGAGTCACCAATGAATGACCAGTCAAAAAGGTGAAGACCACCGATAAATCCGTTGCCGCTTCCGTGCATCAGACCGAAACCTATCATCCAGAAAAGGAATGATCCGACCATGAAATCAACGAAGTTCTTCATAAGTATGTTGGCTGTGTTCTTGGAACGGGTGAAACCTGCCTCAACCAGCGCGAAACCGGGCTGCATAAAGAACACAAGCATAGCTGCTAACAATACCCAGACTGTATCCAGTCCGCTTATACTACTTTCACTTACTGTTGTGATAATGTCTTCCATAACTTGAATGATTTAATTGTTTTTACTTCTTGTCGGCCAACACTGTATCACCGTGTTCTCCGGTACGGATTGACCATGTGTCATCCACGGGACTTACAAAGATTCGTCCATCACCCACCTGACCGGTACGGGCAGCACCCATGATGGCATCGATAGCGGGCTGTACGAACTGATCACGGCAGATAATCGTAATCTCAATACGTGAGATGATGTCCGTGCTGTACATTACGCCACGGTAGATTCGGTCCTGACGAGCCTGACCGATAGCATGAACCTCAGCGTAAGAGAACCAGTTGATGTCAGCCTCAAAAAGTGCTTCCTTGACATCTTCAAACCGGGTTTTCCGGATGATTGCTTCAATTTTTTTCATAGTGTTTGTTTTAAAAGGTTATTGGTAAAAACTTGATTTCGGATAAAAAAAAAGACTGATCAATTAATGACCAGTCTTTAAATTGAACTCTCTATTTTCTACGATGTTTAGCTTACCTGCTGGTCAAAAAGTATAGCCATCGGAACCTGATTATTCTGGTTCTGATTATTCTGCTGCTGATTATTATTCAGCTGAACAGCGGTTATATTTTTAAGACCGATAAACATAAAATCTGTCTGTTGTTTCTGATTTCTGCTGCAAAGGTAAGCACTATTTTGATACATTGTTCACCAAAACTGCAAAAATCTTACTTATTTCTTTAAATTTTTCCAAATATCTTACAAATAGAAAGTGAATCTATCAAAATATCAGCTTTTTGAAGAAATCGCCGCTGCAATGAATGCTTTGAACAGCGGATGCGGATTCTCGGGTGTTGATTTGTACTCGGGATGGAACTGAGAGCCGATAAAGAACGGATGCACTGACTGCGGAAGCTCCACGATCTCGGTCAGACCCGTCTGAGGATTGTGGCCCGATGCCACTAACCCGGCCTTCTTGAAGTCCTCGGCATACTTGGCGTTGAACTCATAGCGGTGACGGTGACGCTCGGAAATCTGCTTGGTTCCGTATATCTTATATGCAAGAGTGTCCTTTGTGATTTCGCAGTCGTATGCTCCCAGACGCATTGTACCTCCCTTCATGGTGGTCTTCTTCTGATCCTCCATCATGTCGATAACGGGATGCTTGGTATCGGGATTGACCTCAGTTGAATCGGCATCCTTGAATCCAAGGACGTTGCGGGCAAACTCAACTACGCACATCTGCATTCCCAGACAGATTCCAAAGAACGGAATCTTGTTCTCGCGAGCGTATCTGATGGCCTCCACCTTACCCTCAAGGCCACGTGAGCCGAATCCCGGAGCAACCAGGATTCCCTTCATGCCTTTTAGTTTATCGGCAACATTGTCTGCAGTAATCTCCTCGCTGTTTACGGAGTGGATATGAACTTTGCAGGAGTTGGCTGCACCGGCGTGTACAAGTGCCTCCAGGATTGATTTGTAGGCATCCTGAAGTGATACGTACTTGCCAACCAGAGCGACATCGACCTCGGTCTTGGGGTGTTTGAGACGGTCCAGGAACTCCTCCAGCAACTTAAGGTCGGGCTGGTTGAAGTTCTCAATGCCCAGTTTGCGGACTACCAGTTCGTCCAGATGCTCGGCATGCATGTTCAGAGGCACCTGATAGATGCTCCAGGCATCGATGCTCTGGATTACGTGACCGGGCTTTACGTTGCAGAACAGGGCCACCTTGCGGCGCAGTTCATCATTGAGCGGATGCTCGGTACGGCAGATAATCACATCGGGCTGTACTCCGGCCTGCTGCAGCATCTGTACAGAGTGCTGGGTAGGCTTGGTCTTGAGTTCCTTGGCGGCACTCAGATAAGGTACCAGCGTTAGATGTATTGACATGCATGAACCCTCGGGGAGCTCCCACTGGAGTTGGCGTACAGCCTCTATGAACGGCAGTGACTCCATATCACCTACGGTTCCGCCTATCTCGGTAAGCACCACGTCAAACTGGCCTGTCTGGCCCAGCAGCAGCATGCGGCGCTTTATCTCATCAGTGATGTGAGGAACTATCTGGACGGTCTTGCCCAGATAGGCACCCTCACGCTCCTTGGTAATCACGGTATTGTATATCTTTCCGGTGGTCACGTTGTTGGCCTTTGATGTATGCACACCCAGGAAACGCTCGTAGTGGCCCAGGTCCAGGTCAGTTTCGGCGCCGTCATCGGTCACGTAACATTCGCCGTGCTCGTAGGGATTAAGCGTGCCAGGATCTATGTTTATGTACGGGTCAAACTTCTGGATAGTAACCCTCAGACCTCTGGCCTGCAACAACTTGGCCAGTGAAGCGGCAATAATACCCTTTCCTAGCGACGAAACTACTCCGCCGGTAATAAATACGAATTTTGTCTCCATATGACTAATGTTTTTCTATTCTACTGTAACAGATTTAGCAAGGTTGCGGGGTTGGTCAACGTCACGCCCCTTGGCAATGGCAATGTGGTATGCCAGGAGCTGCAGCGGTATCACTGAAAGCAGCGGAACCAGGCACTCCTCGGTGTCCGGAATCTCAAACGAGTAGTCCGATATTCCCTTAACGTCCTTATCGCCCTCGGTCACGATGCTGATCACCCTGCCCTTACGCGCCTTGACCTCCTGGATGTTACTCAGGATCTTGTCATAATGACCGCGTTTGGGAGCAATCACTACAACCGGCATCTCCTCATCAATAAGGGCAATCGGACCGTGTTTCATCTCGGCTGCGGGATAGCCCTCGGCATGTATGTATGATATCTCCTTGAGTTTGAGCGCACCCTCAAGTGCTATCGGATAGTTGTATCCGCGGCCCAGGTAGATAAAGTTATGGGCGTATGTGAATGTCTTGGCCAGTTCGGATATCTGCTTGTCATGCTTGAGTATCTTCTCAATCTTTGCGGGAATGCGCGGAAGTTCAGCAATGATGCGTTTACGGAGTTCGTCCGATACGGTTCCCTTCTCCTGGGCGATGTTGAGTGCAAGCAGCAGCAGTGTCTCAACCTGGGCGGTAAAGGCCTTGGTCGATGCCACACCGATTTCGGGGCCCGCATGGGTGTAACAACCTGTATCGGCCGCACGTGCAATCGATGAACCCACCACATTGCATATTCCGAACAGGAACGCGCCCGATGCCTTGGCCAGCTGCATGGCGGCCAGAGTATCGGCAGTCTCACCGGATTGTGATATTGCAATCACCACATCATCGGGATAGATAACCGGATTGCGGTAACGGAACTCCGATGAGTACTCCACCTCGACCGGTATGCGGGTCAATTCCTCAATCATGTATTTGCCTATGAGCGCTGCGTGCCAGGATGTTCCGCAGGCACATATAATTATGCGGCGGGCCTTGAGCAGACGGTCCTTATGGTCTATGACGCCTGACAGCTTTACAATTCCCAACTCCGGGTGCAGGCGGCCGTTCATTACGGTGCGTGCAGTATCGGGCTGCTCATGAATCTCCTTAAGCATGAAATGGGCAAAACCGCCCTTCTCTATCTGACTCAGGTTAAGTTCAAGTTTCTTGATCACGGCCGTCTGCTCAATGCTGCGCAGATCCGTTATTTTAAGGTCCTTGCCGCGCTCAATAAAAGCAATCTGCTCCTCGCCCAGATAGACCACCCGGTCCGTGTATTCAATAATGGGAGTGGCATCGGAACCTATCAGGAACTCGTCATCACCCACACCTATTATAAGGGGGCTTCCCTTGCGGGCGGCAATCATGCGGTCGGGCTGGGTCTTGTCAACAATCACAATGGCATAGGCGCCTATTACGCTGTTCAGAGCCAGCGGCACAGCCTCCTCAAGCGTGATTGAGTGGCTGTCCATTATATACTGGATAAGCTGGATTATAACCTCCGTATCTGTCTCACTCTTAAAGTGATAGCCCTGGTTCTGAAGTTCGGTCTTAAGTGACCGGTAGTTCTCTATAATACCGTTATGTATCAGTGCAAGATTTCCTGATTCCGAAAAATGGGGATGCGCGTTTATGTCATTGGGCTCTCCGTGAGTTGCCCAGCGGGTATGGGCTATACCCACGCTGCCGCTTACATCCTTACCCTCTATGGCCTTCTCCAGGTCGGCCACCTTACCCTTGGTCTTGTAAATGACCAGATTGCCGTTGTCATTTATAAGCGCCACACCTGCGCTGTCATAACCGCGATATTCAAGGCGAGACAGCCCCTTGAGCAGTATCGGACATGCCTGTCGTTTACCGATATAACCTACAATTCCGCACATAAATAACCTTCAATAAAGGGTGAAGGCTGATTCTAACTGAACCAGCCTTCACTCAAATTATCCAATAAGTATTTCCAAAATCTCCGTCATATTATCCGACTGGTGAAACAACACGGGGAAACCGGAATCTGATTATTATTCAGATTCTGCTTGTCATTCATCTGATTAGACAGACAGTTATATGTAACTTTTCCCTCCATTATCATTCCAAAACGTCGCAAAATTACGCAGATAATTTCAAATTGCAATCAAATTGAATAAAAAAGTTTCAAATAGATAGCTAACTTCATTTCTTTGCGGGAGTTAGCCTGTACATTGCAACGTCATGACCGGGAACCGTTACCTTGAGAGCCTTCTTGGTATTACCAACCTTGGCCTTCTTGGCGTTCAGTTCCCAAAGGTTCTCGATGTTATAGGTGATGGCATCAAATGATGTGGAGAGATGGCTTACCTCATCATCGGTCAGATTGTAATCCTGCCAGTTGATATTGCATTCAACAGGCTCTGTACCGCGGTTGAGCAGGCAGAATGCCCAGTCTCCGCCCTCCAGAGGCTTGAACCAGTATTCTATATCACCTTCAGTCTTATAACGCAGTCCCTGCACGCCCAGCTTATCCTGATCGATGGCTATCACCTTCTTATTCAGTATTATGGCGCGGGTCTCATCGGTCATCTTAGACAGGTCATTGCCCAGAATAAGCGGAGCGGCCATCATGCACCACATGCTGAAATGGGCGCGGTCCTCATTCACGCTCATGCCGTTGCCTACCTCAAGCATATCGGGATCATTCCAGTGTCCCGGACCTGCATACTTGCGCAGCGGAGCGTTCTGGTCAATGATGCTCAGTACCGTCTGTCCCCAGCCGCGCTGACGCGGGTTACCTGCAAAACGGGCGGTGATATCTCCTGTGGTACGCCATGAGTGGCCTATGTTCTCGGCCCACTCCCAGGGNNGTTGCTGCCCCACTCGCACATGCTGAAGAATATGGGGCGGCCTGCTGCACGCAGTGCGTCACGCATCAGGGCGTATGCGCCGCGCGGGTTGATGTTCTCGCTTGAGCACCAGTCATACTTGAGGTAGTCAATACCCCAGCGTGCATACTGCAGAGCATCCTGATACTCATGGCCGAAACTGCCTGTACGTCCGGCGCAGGTCTTGCGGCCGGCATCGGAATAGATACCCAGTTTCATACCCTTAGAGTGTACATAATCTGCCAATGCCTCAATACCTGAAGGGAATGTCTTGGGATCGGGCTGAACGAATCCGTCGGCATCGCGCTCGCCGTGCCAGCAGTCATCCATATTGAGATAGATGTAACCTGCCTCCACCAGACCCTCGGC
>DBYT01000010.1:0-4473 GCA_002309915.1 Bacteroidales bacterium UBA1179
GCCGAGACCGTAGCAAACATATTCAGCGCCAACGGAATCAAGGTCTATCTGTTCGATGACCTTCGTCCCACCCCTGAGGTATCGTTCGCAATCCGTTATCTGGGCTGCCAGAGCGGTGTGAACGTAACTGCCAGCCACAACCCCCGTGAGTACAACGGTTACAAGGCTTACTGGGAGGACGGCGCTCAGGTGCTGGCTCCGCATGATACGGGCATAATCGATGAGGTTGCCAAGGTAAAGGTGGCCGATATTAAGTTCCAGGGCAATCCTGCTCTGATACAGATCATTGGCGAGGAGGTTGACAAACCCTACCTGGATGCAATCGAGGGTATCTGCATAGATCCCGCTCTGGTTAAGCGTAACCATGACCTCTGCATAGTTTATACTCCGCTGCACGGATGCGGCCGCGTTATGATTCCGCGCTCTCTCAAGCAGTGGGGATTCACCAACGTCAACTGCGTGCCCGAGCAGATGATTCCGGACGGCAACTTCCCGACCGTTGTATCACCTAACCCAGAGTACCCTGAGGCTCTGACCATGGCTCTTGCTCTGGCCCGCAAGCTGAACGCCGACGTTGTTATGGCATCGGACCCGGATGCCGACCGTCTGGGTGTGGCCTGCCGCGACGACAAGGGTGAACTTACCCTGCTGAATGGTAACCAGACCGCAATGATTTTCCTCTACTACATCATAACACAGTACACCAAACTGGGCAAGATGACCGGTAAGGAGTACATCGTCAAGACCATCGTGACCACCGAGGTTATCAGCCGTATCGCCCAGAAAAACAACCTGGAGATGTTTGACTGCTACACCGGTTTCAAGTGGATTGCCAAGGTCATTGCCGATGAGAACGCCAAGGGCAAGCACTACATAGGCGGCGGTGAGGAGAGCTTTGGTTTCCTGGCCGAGGATTTTGTACGTGACAAGGATGCCGTATCGGCCTGCTCGCTGATGGCTGAGATTGCCGCATGGGCCAAGGAGAACGGCAAGACTCTCTGGGACCTGCTGCTGGATGTTTACCAGGAGTACGGATTCTCACAGGAGGGTGCCGTAAGCGTTGTAAAGCCCGGCAAGAGCGGTGCCGATGAGATAAAGGCCATGATGGAGCAGTTCCGCGCCAACCCGCCCAAGACTCTGGCAGGTGAGAAGGTGGTTCTGATAAAGGACTTCAAACTGCTCAAGCAGACCGATGCACAGGGTAAGGTTACCGATCTGGTTATGCCCGAGCCGTCAAACGTGCTGCAGTACTTTACTGCCGCCGGTGACAAGATATCGGTCCGTCCTTCAGGTACCGAGCCCAAGATCAAGTTCTACATGGAGGCCAAGCTGCCTATGGCTGACAAGAAGGATTTCCTCAAGGTGCAGGCCGAGGCAATGAAGAAGATTGACGCATTCAAGAAGGATCTGGGAATCTGAAACTTTAGATAAATGAGACAGCTTCGTTTTTTATCATGCCTTTTTACCGTACTGATCTGTTCGGTTCTGTCGGGATGCTCCGGTGACGGGACGGTGACGGTACGTGTTGTCTCTACATCCGATATCCACGGCCGGATATTCCAGGAGGACTGTCTGACCGGACAGGACAGAGAAGGAAGCATGGCCAAATTATCGACTTTCCTGAACGGACAGCGTAAGGAATTCCGCAACGTCATCTATCTTGATGCCGGCGATATGCTTCAGGGGTCAGTCGATGTCTTTCAGGATGTCACCGCCCAGTATGACAGGCCCAGTCTTGCAGCCGAGGCTTTCAACATCCTGGGATGCTATGCCACTGTTCTGGGTAATCATGACTTCTCGGTGGGAGTTCCCAGTTATGACCGGTTCTTCAGGACTATTAAGTGTCCGGTGCTTGGAGCGAATGTCTACTATGAGACTCCCGGCGATTTCCTGCCCCCCTACAGGATGTATGAAACCAAAGGGGTGAAGATTGCCATCCTGGGTATGTCAACGCCGTTGAGCAATATCCAGCAACCCAAGGACCGCAGGGAACTTGATGTGGCCGATGTGGTGGAGACGGCAAAATACTGGATGCCCATACTCAAGGAGAAAAAAGAGGCCGATGTGGTTATAGGTCTGTTTCATTCAGGTTATGACGGCGGACGCAATGAAGACGGCGTTACCGAGAATGCGGTGCGCAGGATACTCAACGAGGTTCCGGGATTCAACCTGATACTGTACGGTCATGACCATAGGGCACGCTGTCTCAAGACGGTTGACTGCAACGGAGACTCTGTACTTCTGCTCAATACAGGTCCGTTCATGACCAATGCAGGCGTGGCAACCATATCGGTTACCCGTGGCGACAAGCTTGAGGTGAAGGTTGACGGAGAGCTTGTCAACATTACAGACCAGGAGCCGGACAGGAAGTTCATGAAGAGACTGTCGGGATGGTTCGATGACGTGAAAGAGTACTCTGACTCTGTTGTAGGAGTCCTCGCACAGCCTCTGGAAGCCAACTCCGTCCTTTGGGACAGATCCACCCAGATGGATTTCATCCATTCAATCCAGATGCGTTTTGACGGAGCCGATGTATCACTTGCATCACTCGGTTCCGAGCGTCTGTATTTCCCGGCAGGTGATATCACCATCCGTGATATGTTTGAACTTTACAGTTCCGACAACTTCATGGTATCGGTCATGATGAAGGGCTCTGAGATACTGAAGGTGCTGGAGAATTCGGCCAGTCAGTTCTACAATACGGTCAGTGACGGAAACGGAGGACTCCTCAAGTCCCGCCGACGTCAGCTGAGCAACCTGGTCACTGCCGCCGGTATACGTTATGAGATTGATGTCACCAAACCGGACGGTAAGCGTGTCAGTATAATCTCCATGTCGGACGGTACACCTTTCGATCCGGACCGTATGTACAGGACAACGATTAACGCACACCAGTATTTCGGTACATCCCTGCCGCGTCTGATAGGTCTCACTCCCGCCGAGTTCCGCAGCAGGCTGAACAGTTCGTCGCCTGCCGATATCCGGTTCTACATGATTACGGCAATTGCCCTGAGTCATGAGACGGATCAGAAATACGTGGTAAACAGGATGACCGACTGGAGTCTGGTACCCCGGGATATAGTATCGGACTGTCTGGCCAAAGACACTGTGAACTTTAACAATACAGAAGCGCGTACGTCGTTTAATAGGACTAATTAATATAATGATTTGACTATGAAGAGAGTAGTTTATTTGCTGATTGCAGGAACAGTCCTTTCGCTTTCAGCGTGCAAGTCAAGCCAGAACGCCTATAAGGAGGCATATGAGAAGGCTGTGGCCGATGAGCCCAAAGCAGCCATCGAGGAGCCGGTAGTCTCAAACAACGAGGCACCCAAGGCTGAGGATGTAGCCAATATATCTGTCCGCGAGGAGAAGGTATCGGTTGTATCGGGCGAACAGGAGATCAAGGCATACGGTATTGTATGCGGCAGTTTCTCACTTAAGGCCAATGCCGATGCTCTCCGCGAGCGTCTTGTCAACGACGGCTACAAGGCTGTTGTCGTTGTCAACGAGGCCGGTAAGACATACCGTGTTGTCTGCGCAAGTTTCGATACCAAGGAGGAGGCTGTGGCAGAACGCACCAAGTTCAAGGCAAGATATCCTGACAATCAGGATTTCCAGAGCGCCTGGATTCTCTATCGCAAGTAACCTTGGGAAGGATTCTGGCAATTGATTACGGTACCAAACGTACCGGAATCGCGGTTACGGACCCGCTGCGTATTGTGCCTGGGGGGCTGAAAACCGTGGCTACGCATGAATTGAACGCTTTCCTGGCTGATTATTTCAGCAAGGAGAGCGTGGATGTCATTGTGGTAGGTCACCCCACCAATATGAACGGAGAGGAATCGGCCAGCATGACACAGATACGCCCGTTTGTGAACAAACTCATCAAACAGTACCCCGACAAGAAGGTGGTGATGTTTGACGAGCGGTTTACATCGGTCATAGCCCAGAGGGCCATCCTGGATTCCGGCATAGGACGTATGGCGCGCCGTAACAAGGCACTTGTGGATGAGGTGAGCGCCACCATCATCCTGGAGTCGTTTATGGATTCAAAACAGTATAAAGAGATATGATTTTACCAATCTACACGTATGGACAGAGTGTCCTGAAGAAAGAGGCCGAGGAGATTGACAGCAGCTATGAGGGACTGCCTCAGCTCATTCAGGATATGTTTGAGACGCTTAAGAAATCCGAGGGTGTGGGCCTGGCAGCTCCGCAGGTGGGTCTTTCCATAAGACTCGTGGTGGTTGACCTGGATGCCATATCCGATGACCAGCCTGAGTTCAAGGGCTATTTCCGTACATACATAAACCCCTATATCGAGGAGACCGACGGAGCTATGGTTCCGTATGAGGAGGGTTGCCTGAGTTTCCCCGGCATCCATGAGAAGGTGAACCGCCCAGAGCGCGTGCGCGTAAGCTGGCAGGATGAGAACTTCCAGGAGCATGACGAATGGTTCGAGGGATTCCC
>DBYT01000010.1:4528-7532 GCA_002309915.1 Bacteroidales bacterium UBA1179
CAGATGAACAAGAAGGCCCTGAGCTCGATAGCAGCCGGTAAGTTCAACTGTGACTACAAGGTCAAGGTTGCACGCAAGTAATATATGAGAGTAGGGCGGACCGTCATTGCCTTGGCTGTGGCCCTTTGGGGATTATGCGCCCCGTTGAAGGCCCAGATAAACACCGACCGTATGATGTCGGTGGGCAAGACCGCTCTCTATTTTGACGATTACGTACTCGCCATCCAGTATTTCAACCAGGTCATAAACGCCAAGCCCTATCTGCCGGAGCCCTATTTCTACAGGGCGGTGGCAAAACTCTCGCTTGAGGATTTCAGGGGTGCCGAGCAGGACTGTGAATACTGCGCGAGCCGTAACCCGTTCATGGTGAACGTCTATCAGGTGTGGGGTCTGTCTCTTGTAAATCAGAGCCGATACGAGGATGCCATGAAGGCTTTCAGGGGCGGTTTGCGGCTGGAGCCCGGGCACAGCGGCATGCGCCATAACCTGATTCTCTGTCTGATGCGTCTGGGACGTGAAGACGAGGCTCTCAGGGCCGTCGATACCCTGCTGATCCAGTCACCCAAATACACGCAGGCCATGGTGATGCGTTCAGACCTGCTTTGGGATATGGGCGACAGCATAGGTGCGCTGGAGTGGGTGAACAAGGCTCTGGACGTGAACCGTTATGATCCGGTCATGCTTCATAACCGCGGATTGATGCTGGCACGTATGGAGCGTTATGAGGAGGCCGAGGAGGACCTGGACCGCTCCATCTATCTGGATCCCTCCAATGCGCGTACATACATAACCCGTGCCATGGTGCGCTATTCACGTGATAATCTGAACGGTGCCCTTGACGACTACGATATGTCGGTGGTGATTGATCCGGGTAATGTGATGGGTCATTACAACCGCGGTAACCTGAGGGCTCAAATAGGTGATGACAACCGCGCCATCGAGGATTTTGATTTTGTGATAGAGGCCGAGCCGGAGAACCTGATGGCTGTCTTCTATCGCGGTATCCTGCGTGACCAGACCGGTGATTACAGAGGTGCCGAGCAGGATATTACCCGTGTGCTTGAAGAGTACCCCCGGTTTACCGAGGGTTACCAGATGCGCAGTGAGGTTCGCGAGAAGCTGGGCAACCACCGCGGTGCCGAGGAGGATGCCATGGTGGTGTTGCGCGAGCAGAACCGCCGTTTCAACAGCGCAATGGGTTATGCCGATGACGATAAGGAGGAGGATGAGGGCAAGACCCGCGAGCGCGATGACAAGGATGTGCGCCACTACCGTAAGATCGTGGTTGACGATAATCTGGAGAACTCTACCGGATTTTCAAGCGAGTATCGCGGCAAGGTTCAGAACCGCAATGTCGAAGTCAAGTATCTGGAGCCGTTCCGTCTGACATACTACAGGGACAACTCAAAGGAGATTAGTTCAGTATACAGCAGCAAGCCTGTCGAGGTACTGTCGGCTACGGGCTGTTTCATGTCGGCCCTTGAACTGGAGAACAGTGAGGTGCAGTTGAGCGAGAAGCAGATTGACCGTCTGTTTGCCGATATCGGCCTGCGCACCCAGTACATATCGGACAACACCCAGGATGCGGGTTGTCTGCTGCTGGCCCGTGCCATTGATTTTGCGCTGCTGCAGGATTTCAGGAATGCCGAATCGGACCTGGATATAGCGGTCAAGACTGATCCTGATAACTGGGCGGTATGGTTCTGCCGTGCACAGGTAAGGGCGCGTTCAGTTGAGGCCAGGCAAGCCGAGCAGGATGATGAAGGCAAGGCCGATGCCGGTTACCAGGGTGTCATAAGAGACCTATCGAACGCCATAGAACTGGAGCCGTCATTCGCTTTCGCATACTATAACCGCGGTACATTCTACGCCATGACGAATGATATGCATGCGGCGCTTGTGGATTTTGACAAGGCTATTGAACTGGATGCGAATCTGGCCGAGGCCTGGTACAACCGCGGACTGGTGCTGGTAATGCTTAACCGCATGGATGATGCCTTCCGCGCCCTGAGTCGTGCGGGTGAACTTGGCATCTATTCAGCGTATAATATAATAAAACGCTTCTCCAAGTCCGAATAATTTGATAAATTCGCACGCTCAAATAGAAATTACTATAAAACAACATGATAAAGATTACGTTTCCCGACGGTTCCGTACGCGAATATGAAAGCGGCGTAACCGGTTATGAGATTGCTGAAAGCATCAGCCAGAGACTGGCACAGGATGTGTTGGCCTGCAGTGTGAATGACCAGATAACAGAGCTCAACCGCCCCATAACCACCGATGCTACCATCAAGCTGCACAAGTGGGAGGACGATGAGGCCAAGCACGCATACTGGCACACCAGCGCCCACCTTATGGCCGAGGCTCTGCAGGAGCTTTATCCCGGCACACAGTTCGGTATCGGTCCGGCAATCGAGAAGGGATTCTACTATGACATCATGCCTCCTGAAGGCGTAACCATCAAGGAGAGTGATTTCCCCGCCATCGAGGCTAAGATGAAGGAACTGGTCCAGAAGAAGGAGAAACTGGTTCGTGAGGAGATTTCAAAGGCCGATGCCCTGAAGTTCTTCGCTTCACGCGGTCAGAGCTACAAGAACGAGCTCATTGCTGACCTGGAGGACGGAACCATCACCACCTACACACAGGGTAACTACACTGACCTGTGCCGCGGACCGCACCTGGTTGACACCGGTGCCATCAAGGCCATCAAGCTGCTGGCAACATCGGCCGCATACTGGCGCGGTGACGAGAAGCGTCCGCAGATGACCCGTATCTACGGTATCACATTCCCCAAGCAGAAGATGCTGGATGAGTATCTGACACTGCTGGAGGAGGCTAAGAAGCGTGACCACCGCAAGATCGGTAAGGAGATGGAGCTCTTCATGTTCAGCGACATGGTAGGTAAGGGTCTTCCCATCTGGCTGCCCAAAGGCACAGCGCTGCGTCTGCGTCTGCAGGACTTCCTTTCACGTATTCAGAAGCGTTACGGTTACCAGCAGGT
>DBYT01000073.1:0-882 GCA_002309915.1 Bacteroidales bacterium UBA1179
GCAATGCGCTGATTCATCTCCTCAGCCTGAGCCGGATCCACATCCTTTATGTACTTGGCCGGAACGCCTGCCCAAAGGGTATGGGGCGGAATCACCGTCTTACCGGTCACAACTGATCCGGCAGCCACGATGGCACCCTCACCCACTACGGCATGATCCAGAACAACTGATCCCATTCCTATCAGGGCGTTGTCCTTGATCTCGGCACCATGGATGGTAACGTTATGGCCAACCGATACGTTATCGCCAATAACTGTAGTGGAGCGCTGATAGAGAGTATGGATTACCGTGCCGTCCTGTATGTTGGTCCCGTTACCTATGCGGATGGAATTGACATCGCCGCGAAGTACCGTTCCGAACCATATGCTGCACCCCTCTCCTATTACCACATCACCTATGATTGCGGCATTATCGGCAAGGAAACAATCCTCTCCGATTTCTGGGGTAAAGCCTCTTACTGATTTGATGATTGCCATATCCGGATATGTTTTTTTCAGGTGCTAAAATAGTGCAACTTTTCTGAATTTATATACCAATCAAACAACTAATTGATTACTTTTGTGGTCCAAGACAAAAATAACGGACTTATATACTTAAAACAGCTATGAAGTTTTTGACAAATGAGAAACTGGTCATCTCTGGCGCAGCCGGTATGATCGGATCAAACATGGCTCAGACAGCCATTATGATGGGCCTTTCATCAAACATCTGCCTTTATGATGTTTATCTTCCCGGTCTGGAGGGTGTAGTTGAGGAACTCCGTCACTGCTCATTCCCCGGTGTCAACATCACCTTCACCGACAAGGTTGAAGAGGCTTTCAAGGATGCCAAGTACATGGTTTCATCAGGTGGTGCTCCCCGTAAGGCCGGTATGACCCGCGA
>DBYT01000073.1:981-1277 GCA_002309915.1 Bacteroidales bacterium UBA1179
TCAGGTCTGAAACCTTCACAGATCACAACTCTTGCAGCTCTTGATTCAACACGTCTGCAGAGCGCACTTGCCAAGCACTTCGGTATTGCTCAGGACAAGGTTACAACCGCACGCACATACGGTGGTCACGGTGAGCAGATGGCAGTGTTCGCATCAACCGCAAAGATTGACGGCAAGCCTCTGACCGACATCATCGGCACACCCGCTCTTACAAACGAGCAGTGGGCACAGATGAAGCAGGATGTTATCAAGGGCGGTGCCAAGATCATCGAGCTTCGCGGACGTTCATCATTCCA
>DBYT01000073.1:1310-8603 GCA_002309915.1 Bacteroidales bacterium UBA1179
ATGATCGGTGCTGCCATGGGCGGTGAGAAGTTCGAGTGGCCTGCAGGTTGCTACGTAAACAACTCACAGTTCCAGAACGTAATGATGGCTATGCCTTCAACCATCGACGCTACCGGCGTTCACTACACTGACGTCAAGGGTACCGCTACTGAGATGGCTGACATTGAGGCCAGCTACAAACACCTCCAGGCTATGCGTGACGAGGTTATCTCACTGGGCGTTCTCCCCGCAGTAAGCGAGTGGAAGAAATACAACCCGAATCTCTGATTCAGGTAACAGTATCAGCAAAGGGCGTGCGGTTTTTTCCGTACGCCCTTTTTTTCTGCAAAAAAAACGTTAGTTTTGTAGTGATATAAAGGGCATTACAATATGAGGAGATTCATTGCTTTATCACTTGCATTACTATATACCTCTCTGACATGGGCAGTAAGCGGTCTGTCCATCTCCCAAAGCACCATAGGAAACGGACTTGAAAGCCAGACTCTCAACGTACTGGAAAAAGACAGGCTGGGTCGCCTGTGGGTAGGCTCTGATGTGGGTCTTTCCGTAATATCCAACGGTACCGTCACCAATATCAGGGAGATTGTATCTGAAGGAGGACTTGTAATGCTGGGCAATGTGAACGCCATAGCCTGCACTGACAATATTCTGCTGGCATGTGAAGACCGCATCCTCTGCTATGACCACAAGAACAAGTTCGCGGTAACGCTCAAATACAACGACATCATACTCAAGACCAAGGATTTCCTGCTTGAAGGAGATGTAGCCACCTTCTATGATTCCAACATGCATGCTCTCTTTTCATTTGACATGGAGAGTCAGGAATGCAGGATGGTCGCCTCTTTCCCCAACAAGGAAGACTATGATTTCGTAAAGATACTTCGCGCCGAATCCGACGCCTCGGTCATCTATCTTGCCGATGACAAGCTGGGTCTCTACCGGTTCAACCTGAGCACGGAGTCTCTTGACCACGTATCAGGAACCGACAGGCCAATCATTGCCAAGGCAACGGCCATAGACAGAAGCAATATTATCTGGCTTTCCGTACCCTCACAAGGATTGAAGGGATACTATATCAACGGCAACTATGAGAAAGTAGCCCAATACGACTCCAAGAGCGTGGGTCTTCTTTCAGATGACATCTCACTCATCACTCCCCTTCCCAACGGAAACCTGCTTACAGCCCATACGGAAGCAGGCGTCTGCATCATCGGCCGAACCAACATCATCGACAATGATAAAGTCAGTGTGGAGACAATCGACAACCTCAAGAACGTAACATCCACCCTCGTCAACTCCGAGGATCGTGAAACACTTTACGCCACGGCAGGTTACGGACTCATCTCCATCAAAAAGTCTTTCATCGGACAGATACGTCATCTTTACGAGCACAATAACGGAATAATCAGTCTTGAAAACTACATATCGGCCTATGAGGAACCAGAGGGGACGGTGATAATGGCGACCATGAGCAACGGTCTGTGCAGGATTGATCCTGTCAATCAGCAGAGAAACATACTGAAAGGGACCGAAAAGCTCAGGATAGTCTCCATGTGCCCTATAGATGATGATATCATCCTTATGGCCGATGCAAACAAGGGACTGCTGTTCTTTAACCGCATACTGGGAAAGATTGTTTCGCCGGGTTCACGTTATCCCGATATTCCCACACCCTCTTATGCAGACCTTAGGAACATAAAGATGACCAGCGCCGAAAACGGCGATATATTCATATTCAATGTAAGTTCGCACCATTACGTCTACAGGAAAGGCTCTGCCAGACTTGAAGAGCTGTTCCTGTTCTCAAAGGACGATGAAGCCGTCAAACTTGTAGAGAATGCCTGCTCAACCCCATATGCAGTATATGTCACTTACAGAGGAACCATCATAGAGATAAACTACACCTCGCTTGAAAGCAAGTGCATTTACCAGAACAAGGACAAGGTCATACACAACATAACCTCACTTGAGCCCAACTCCAAAGGAGACCTGTTCTTTACCGAACCGGCCGGACTGCACCGTTTTGATCCTCGTTCCAACTTTGACGAGATACTGGTGGAGACATGGGGTAACGGCCGTTTCATGAACATAGCCGTCGATACCAGGGACCGTATATGGTTCACCACTACCGATGAATACGTCCAGATGTATGACTTTGACAGGAAGGAACTCCTGCTCTACTCCATTGAGGACGGCGTACCGAGTTCCCGTTTCCTGAACACTTTCTCACTCTGCACCGAATCGGGCATAATCCTGTTCCCCAACTCAGTCGGAGTGGTGACCATAAACACCAACGGTTCGCTGATGATTGACACACCGCCGGTAGATGT
Organism: Bacteroidales bacterium UBA1179; assembly: GCA_002309915.1. Taxonomy (GTDB): domain Bacteria; phylum Bacteroidota; class Bacteroidia; order Bacteroidales; family Bacteroidaceae; genus Colenecus. The sequence goes on from DBYT01000073.1 coordinate 3,641, forward strand.
CATATGTACCGCGGCCCACACCGAGAAAAAGGATTATACCCAGGAAGAGATACAGAACTCCATCGGGAATCCTTTGAGACTGCCCATCAAGTACAAGGAACTGAACCTGGAATTCTCGGCCAACTCATTCAACCCCACCTACCCTCACCTGATTATTTACGACATATACAGGAATGACATACTGGTAAGGGCCATAAGCTCGACCGGAACATCCATAACCATCCCCAGACTGGATAACGGAATCTACAACGTAGTCATAAGGCAGGCTTACCGCAAAGGACTCAGCGAGCCCCAGACTATACTCAGGTTCAGTGTTCCCAAACATTTCCTGGGTACCATACCCGGCGTACTCACCGCGCTCCTGCTCATGCTTGGATTCGGTTACTCCATAGCACGCATTTCAAGCAGCAGGGAGAAGAACCGTCTGGAGAAGGCCATCGCCGCCCAGGACATCAAGAACCGTGAGGACAAGATTGCATTCCTTTCAAACATAGCCCACGAGCTGCGTACACCGCTGTCACTCATATACAATCCTGTCAAGGACTTCCTGCAGGAGAAATCAGTGGACGGTATCGACTATGAGCGTATGGAGCGCATATTCAACCAGGTCAACAAGATGACGGTAATGGTCAATATGATCCTGGACAGCAGCCGTGCCGATGTCAACAAGGCCGATATCCTTATTGAAGAGGTTAACCTGAATGAATGGCTCAACTTCCTGCTCGAGGATTACCGCATTGACTGTTACAGCAAGGGATTCAGCCTCAAGTTCATGATGGACAACAACATCGGCATGGTGTCCATAGACAAGAGAATCATTGAGACCGGACTCTCCAATATGGTCAACAACGCCATCAAATACAGCACCAGCGGAACAACCATCACCGTCAGCACCGAGAAGGTAGGCGATACCATCCGCGTATCGGTCAAGGACCAGGGACGCGGATTCTCATGTGACCCCGAGGACCTGTTCAAACGTTATTACAGGGAGAGCACCGACAACTCCATACCCGGCTACGGTCTGGGTCTCCCCTATGCCAGACTTCAGTTGAGCCTTATCGGAGGTATAATGTCGGCATTCAACAATGAGGACGGCGTGGGCTCAACCTTCTTCATGGAGTTCCCGTCGGCCCCCCACAAGAAAGGATCCGTTTCCAAGCCCAAGGAATCCGGCAATACCGAAAACAGTACTCTGGAAGGCATGGCCCAGGATTTCGATACCAACGACATGACCGTTCTGTTTGTCTGCGCCGACAAGAAGGAATCAGAATCCTTCTGCGATCAGTATGACGGCTTGTTCAGGGACATCCATACAGCCGCAAACGGAAAAGCGGCCGTCACTCTGCTTAAGAGTACCGACATCGACATTGTGGTAAGTGATGTCGACATGCCTCAGATGGACGGATTCGAACTGTGCCGATACATAAAGAGCACACTTGACATCAGTCATATACCAGTCATTCTGCTGACAACACGCAGCGACGAGCGAAACAAGACCCTGGGTTACAAGATGGGTGCCGACGCATTCATTCCCAAACCGTATGATGTCAAGCAGATGTTAGCCCTGATACGCAGCCAGCTTGGCGGCAGGTTCGAGATAAAGCGTCAGTACAATTTCGGATTCTTCAGCAAGATGAGTTCCGACCAGACATTCAGCGTAACTGATGAGGAGTTCATAGGTTCACTCAACTCACTGATAGAACAGTTCATATCAGATCCTTCACTCAGTGAAGAATACATTCTCAAGCAGACCGGAACCTCACGCGCAGTCATGCTCAAAAAGATGAAGGGACTGTTGGGTACTGACCTGACCAATTATCTTACAAGGATAAGGGTAAGCATTATCAAGGATAAACTGACCGGTACTGACGAAGACCTTCAGACCATAGCCAACGAGACCGGATTTACCAGTGTTGACACTATGAGCAAGGTATTCAAACGGGAAACCGGCAAAAACCTGGAGGACGTACGGCAGACTTAAGAAAGAAAGGACCGTTTGCCGGATATATTGATTTTTACTACATTAGCACAACAATCACAGAATTTCAGTCATATGAAGAAGAGGTTCCTGACATTACTGTTATCGGTCATAACCTGTCTGACAGCCAACGCGTATTACACCCAGCAGGTTGATATAACCATAGACAAAGGTCTTAGCTGCAACGCTGTCAGGTCATTTGCCAAGGATATCTACGGAAGGCTCTGGGTGGGAACCACCAACGGCGCCAATCTGATTTCGAACGGAGCCATAAGTCAGTACCAGTATTTCACTGTCGGCAATGACAATGTCGTAATCGGTGACGTTATCTCCATAGGCTGCTCCAGACATGCCGTACTGGCTACCACCAACCACATAATAGACTTTGACCCGGACAATGACTCAACCCGCCTTGTCACTTACGAGGGCAGGATACTGAGAACCGAGTACATAATGATGGTGGGCGACTCCGCTTATTTCTACAATATGCCCCTGGGTGCCGTGATGATGTATGACATGAATACCGGATCCACCCGGATGGTAGCCCAGTTCCCATCTGAACGCCAGTTCCATTTTACCAAGATGCTTCAGGTCTCCGATGACCCCACCCAGTTTCTTCTGGTAGAGGATGACCGCGGTATATACCATCTTAACACTAACACAGGTGCCCTCACTCATATGGATAACCTGGGATACAACATGATAAGCAGGGCCGTATTCACCGATTCAAAGGATATCCTGTGGATACCCTATAAGGGGCAGGGAATTACCGGATACTATGTGAAATCGGGATTCGACATGATTGCCCATTATGACCTTTCCAATCCGAGACATCCCAAAGACAACATAACATGTCTGACCGAACTCTCCGACAGTACCATTCTGGTCTGCACTGCCGAGAACGGAATAACAGTCCTAAACCGCAGGACAGGCAAGACCGATGACCGCTACTTTGGCCAGTTGGAACCCCTTCATGTGTTGTGTACCGATGTCAACACTGAAGAAAACGAAATCATCCTGGGAACTCTGCATCGGGGCGTGGTAACATTGAAGCGCTCATTCTTCCATAACTTGAGCATCCGGGTTCCTAATCATGAGTTTGAGACTTACAGTATTCCCATTTCCGGTTATCAGGAACCCGACGGAACTCTATGGTTCGGATCGGCCGGTTTCGGACTGAGCAGGTTTGATGAAGAAACCGAGAAGCAGATATCCTTTGCCTCCACCCAAGGAATGAGAGTATCTGGAATATGCCGCTTTGACAATGAGAACCTTCTCATAACTGACCGTACTCAGGGATTGTTCCTTTTCAACAAAAGGACACAAAAAATAACCCCCGCCCGTTTCCTGTCCGACGCTGGCATCAACATCTCTTCATCAAGGCTGACCAACCTCAAGACCATCACGACCCCTGACGGCGACATCATGCTCTTTAACTGCAACGGACGCCATCTCATATACCGCCGCGGTACCAATCAGATTCGTGAGATAAGCCTCCAGAAAAACGGAGAGGAGAACCGGGGTGTTGTGATTGATGTAAAGGAAGGCCCCTCACACGCCACCATCGTCTGCAACGGATGTATCTATGAGATAGACTACAGGACTCTTCTGGCACGTCTGGTGTTCCAGTCGCCCGAGGATGACCAGAGCGACATATCAAATGTCATAGAGGATTCCCGCGGCATCATCTGGGCCTGCTCTCCTGACGAGATAATAAGTTATGATCCCAGAGCCAACAAACTGTCCAGAGTAATGGACAACAAGGACTACGGAGTGTTCCTGTCCATGTCCATTGACCGTCATGACCATCTTTGGATAACCACCGACAAGTCTTTCATGATTATGATTGACACCAATGACAAGGATTTCAAGGAACCCTTCACCTATTACGGAAGAGACTGCGGAACAATGCTCAACTTCCTTCCCGGTTTCTCCATGGTATCCACGAAAGGATTCGTATACTTCCCCAACACATCGGGCCTTATCGTCATCAATCCCGACGATTATACCATCCGCTATAACAGCAATCCGTATCCAATATCCCTGACCAAGATAGTACTTGACGGAACCATTTATGAAAGCAACGGCACCAAACAGGGCAAGGCACTGAGCATTCCCAACAAGTACTCCCTTATGAATGTACATGTAGCCGTTGACAGGTTTGATCCTACCAGACCGGTATCACTCAAATACGTATTGCTCAAGAAAGGACGTCCGTTCCCGGTTTCAGAAACCATAACCAACAGTACGGAGTTCTCCATACCCAAATCCACTCACGGATCATTCGTACTTACCGTAAGCCAGAGGACAATACAGGGATGGAGCGAACCGCAGACTATCCTCTCATACAATGTGGCACGTCCGTTCATAATGACTGTTCCGGCATACCTGCTTATCCTGGCCATAATAATATCCATAAGCGTAACCATATCAAAGGTAGGTATAAGCCTCAAGCAGATTGATATGGACCGTGCCATGAACGCTCAGGAGAGCAAGCACAAGGATGACAAGATATCACTCATGTCCAACCTGGCCCACGAACTGCGCACCCCACTCTCCCTCATATACAATCCTGTCAAGGATATGCTTGAAGAGAAGTCTGTCAAGGGAATAGATTACGAACGTCTGGAGCGTATCTTCAACCAGGTTCAGAAGATGACCGAGATGGTCAATACCATACTTGACAAGGGCACCAGTGACATAAGCAAGAACGACGTTGTCCTGGAACAGGTTGACCTGAACGAATGGCTGGGTAAGATCATAGAGGATTTCAAGATTGACTGCTATTCCAAGGGACTTAAGACACAGTATAATCCTATGCCTGATCTGGGCAAGGTCAATCTTGATGTCAAAATGATGGAGACAGCCGTCAACAACATCATGTCAAATGCCATCAAGTACAGTGATACCGGAACCATTACGGTAACCACAGGCCATGACAGGGGAAAGATATGGATTCAGTTCCACGATGAAGGACGCGGATTC
>DBYT01000073.1:8651-13749 GCA_002309915.1 Bacteroidales bacterium UBA1179
GGACTGTCACATGCCAAACTCCTCATTGAACTCATGGACGGTAGCATCAGGGCCGAAAAGAACACCGGACCCGGCTCTACCTTCACTATCGAGATTCCCGATAACCTGGGCGGAAAGTATCAGCCTGCTCCCGTACAACCGCAGGCTCCCGTCATAACCGAGTCAACCGATTTCGGAAACATTGAGGAACCCGCTCAGACCGAGGAGGTTGATTTCGACACCAAGAGCATGACCCTGCTCATTGTCGATGACCAGGATGACATACTGCAGTTCATCAAGGATGAATACTCTACCCTGTTCAAGACCATCTATACCGCTCACGACGGTAAAGAGGCCCTGGATCTGATACGCCAGCGTATGCCTAACGTAGTTGTCAGTGACATCATGATGCCCCGAATGAACGGTTTTGAACTCTGTAAGACCATCAAGACAGACCTGGAATTAAGTAGTATTCCGGTCATCCTGCTTACCTCACGAAGCGATCCCAAGAACCAGGATATGGGTTACAAGATGGGTGCCGACTCATTCCTGCCCAAACCGTTTGACTCCAAGCTTCTGTACAAGATAATAAGGAGCCAGCTCAAGAACCGTTATGAGATCAAGCGTCAGTACGCCACATCGTTCTTCACGGCCATATCCGAGGATCAGACATTCAGTGCGGCCGATGAGCAGTTCGTACTCAAACTGAACCGGTTCATACGCGAGAACCTGAGCAACACCATGCTGGGCGTGGATATGATAGTGGATCACATGAACGTGTCACGTACAACGCTGTTCAATAAGATGAACAACTTGGTAGGCGCATCCACCAACAAGTATATACGCCGCATAAGGATAGATGTGGCCAAGGAGATGCTCTCCAAGACCAACAAGTCTGTAGGTACCATTGCCGAGGAGACAGGATTCTCCGAGAGCCAGTATTTCAGCACCGTCTTCAAACAGGAGACAGGCATGACCCCCTCACAGTTCAAGGATTCACTGCGCAAGCTATAACGGCTTGCACAGTGATCCCGGAGCCTGTTTTACCAGACCTTTCATCTCAAGACTGAAAAGTATCGTTGAAAGATGCGGATACGGAATGTTGAGTTCCGTCATAAGCGTGCTTATATGCACACCCTGCGCTTTCAGCCTGATCCTGCTGTATACCTTATTCTCCTCATCGGACAGGTCCGGGAAGAGTTCCTTCTGGACCGCAGAACCTTTTTTGCGGACGTTCCAGTTCAAGGCATTGACCATATCAAAGGCCGATGTTATAAGGCTTGCCCTGTTGTCCCTGATAAGCTCGTTGCATCCCACCGAGTATGGATCACCTACACTTCCGGGAAAGGCAAAGCAGTCCCGGTTATAACTGCCGGCAATCTCGGCAGTAATCAGTGAACCGCTCTTGGCTGCCGACTCCACCACTACCACGGCATCGGACAGTCCGGCTATGATACGGTTACGGCGTACGAAATTCTGGCCCAGCGGGGCTGTTCTTGACATGAACTCGGTTACCAGGCCGCCGTCTGAGAGCATCTGCTTGGCGACAGGTCTGTGGGCCGACGGATATATCATGTCAAGTCCGTGAGCCAGCACTCCTATGGTGGGGAATCCAAACTCAAGCGCAGCTTTGTGCGATTCGATATCTATGCCGTATGCCAGGCCGCTGACAATGGTGATGTCGGGGCACAGTTCATGCAGCTCTTTTACAAAAGTGTGGCACATTCGACGGCCATAGTCAGTGGCCTTGCGAGTGCCTACAATACCTACCGTATGGGTGGCATTGTAATTGACGTTACCCAATGAAAACAGAACAAGGGGAGCATCGTGACAGTCCAGCAAACGTGCAGGATAATCAGGATCAGCGATTGTGACGCATCTAATTCCGTGTTTTTCAATAAAATCCAATTCTTCACGGATAAAAGAATCATACCCGGCACCGCACAGCGCATCTATGATTTGCGTGTCGGTCCCGGGTATGATGTCTTTAAGATGTTCGCGATTCCTGAAGATTTCCTGCGCGCTGCCTAACTGTTCATATAGGTATTTGGCTCCTATACATCCCAGTCCGTCTATTCTGTTTAGAGTGAGCAGCGCCGTCAGTTCATCTTCCGGCATATGTTCACGCGAATACTATCTTCTGTCTTCTTTTTTTTAGAGAGCAGCTACAGCGTCCTGATACTGATCGAATACACGGTCGTTCTGAGCCTTCTCCTTCAGTGAAGCGTCAAGGCTAACGGCCTTCTTGAGGTTCTGAGCAACAGCAGCAGCATCGCTGGTCTTAGCAGCAGCTACAGCAGCCAGGTAAGCGGTGTTGCCGTCAGGATTCTTAACAGAAGCAAGAACCTTCTGAGCACCTGCATAATCCTTAGTCATGATCATTGCAAGAGCCTCACCGTTGGTGTTGCTGCCCTTAAGAGCTGCAAGAGCGCGCTCGTACTGACCCTGTGCGATGTACATGTTACCAAGAGCCTCGTTGTTCTCCTGGCTCTGACCACCCTTAGCGAAGTAGGTCTGAGCATCAGCAGGCTTGTTCTGTGCAAGGCAGAGCAGACCCATGTTGGTGTTAACCTCAGCAGCATCTGCATTGATAGCGAGAGCCTTCTTGTAGTTAGCCTCAGCAGTTGCCAGGTCACCATCCTTGAATGCGATCTCACCGAGGTTGTTGAATGCGCGGTAGTCGTTAGGATAGTTCTTTGAAGCAGTTGTGTAGATATCCTTCTTCTGAGCCTTGTCCTCAGTCAGGGTAGCAGCGTAAAGCAGCTCCTCAACACTCAGAACAGAAGCATCGGTTGCATAAGCCTCCTGGATCTCCTCGTCTGAACGGCCGATGATCTGGTAGTTCAGGGTCAGGCGGGCACGACGCAGCTGCGGGAGAATGTCAGCAGCAAGATCCTTGTAAACAGCTGAGAGGTTCTTGATCTCGGCCTCACGCTTCTCGGGATCATCATACATTGAAAGAACGCGGATGATCAGATCCTTGTCCTGCAGATTTGACTGCTCAACCAAAGTCTTGAAACCGTCCCAGTCCTGAGCGGTGTACTTTGACTCGATAGCAGCGCTGGCCTTAGCCTTCTTAACCTCATTCTTAGCGTAGTTGGCAGCGTTCTTCTCACGCTGTGCAGCCAGCTTGTCGTTCAGTTTGAAACCACCATCAGGTGATGCATATGCTGAAATCTCAAGGTTGTCGATAGCATAGTTCTTAGTGTCGGCAGCATAGTTCTTCAAAGACTCCTTCAAAGCCTTTACAGCGTCGCTGTTGGTCTCTGATGAACGAACGTTAGCCTGCTGGATTACGAACATGATGTTGGCATCCTGAGCCTGCTTGATGATGCGCTGGAAAGCATCCTTTGAACCAGCGGTATTGGCACCCTTTGCAGTCTCTGAGTAGAGCTCAGCTGTTGCAAGCACACCGTCAGCGATATGAACGGGCTCAACTTCGACGGGTTTGCCCTTCTTGGTAGCCTCGAAAGTAACCCAAAGCTCTGACTTTGCCATCTCGGGCTGATACTTGAAATTGCCGTTGTAGGTGAATGTACCACCTTCCTTCCACTCGATAACCTGATTGTTACCGGTGATCTTCTCGCCCTGGAGAGTTACAGGCTCACCCTTAACAGAACCACCTTCCCAACGGAGCTCGGGAGTAGCTACGCATACAACCTTCTTGATGAAAGTCTTCTCGGGGAATGTACCGGTTACAGTGTAGTTAACCTCGCCGCCCTGAACTTCAAGGGGATTAGGATTTACTACGAAATACTCTTCTTTTACCTGGAAGTTCTTGCAGCTTGCAAGCACCAGAACACCTGCGCAAAAGAGCGCAAAACGACTAGATTTTGACATAGTGTTTGTTATTAATTGTTGGTTAAACGTATTTGCCTATAGTGCATACGAGCACAAAACTACAAAAAGAATGATACATACAAAGGTCTAAGCCCATTATTTTTAATAAAAAGAGGTGTTTTTGTCAAAAAATGTGAAATTATGACCTGTTTCGGGGGTGATGTGACACAATTTCCTCTCTTAAACGGCTTCTGTCAATATGTGTATATATCTCGGTGGTGGATATTTTCTCATGTCCCAGCATGCACTGGATGGCCCTCAGATTGGCTCCGCCTTCAAGCAGATGGGTGGCAAAGGAGTGACGGAAAGTATGCGGACTTACCGTTTTGTTAATTCCCGCCATGGCGGTAAGATTCTTTACAATATCGAACACCATGACTCTGGACAGAGGGCGGCCGCGCCTGATGCTCAGGAAGAGATAAGGTTCCGCTCCGGGTTTGATATCGATATGACATCGGTCCGTAAGGTAGAGGTTTATCTCATGGATGGCCCTGTCCGATATGGGAACCAGTCGCTGTTTGCTGCCTTTACCGGTAACCCGTATGAAACCTTCATCCAGGAACAGGTCCTCCATCTTGAGTGAACAGAGTTCAGATACACGCAGTCCGCAGCTGTACATGGTCTCTATCATGGCCTTGTTGCGCTGGCCCTCAGGCGTGGAGAGGTTTATCTGTCTGATTATGCTGTCTATCTCATCCACCGAGAGTACGTCGGGCAGATGACGGCCTATCTTGGGTGCCTCAAGCAGTTCGCTGGGATCATCCTGGCGGTAACCGTCCAGACTCAGGAACTTGAACAGGGATTTTATTCCGGATATGATACGCGCCTGGGATCTGGGTGCGATACCCAGGTCGCCCATGGCAGCCGCGAAACCGTGCAGGTCATCCAAAGAGACCGTCTCAATCTCAAGGCCGCAGTCTTCCAGGTAGGCCAGCAGTTTGGCCGCATCGTCCAAGTAAGCCTCGAGCGTATTGGGCGACAGAGACTTTTCAAGCAACAGATACTGACGGTATCGGTCCAGCATTGGTTTCATATTGTCAGAAAAACCGATTAACTTTGCACAAAGATAACAAATTATGGCTACATCGGGACAAGGTATAGGATATACGGGTGAGGACCTCCTGGAAGAGTATATCTCTGCTCACATCGAGCCGGAGAACGCTCTCCTGAGAGACATCTACCGTGAGACCAACCTCCGTCTGCTCAACCCGCGCATGGCATCGGGCCATATCCAGGGACGTCTGCTCAGGATGCTGGTTACCATGATCCGCCCTCAGCA
>DBYT01000073.1:13822-17322 GCA_002309915.1 Bacteroidales bacterium UBA1179
TGACGATGAATTGGAGGATTTTATCCTTAAGGGCTTTGACAGGTCACCCTACAGGGACCGCATCCGCCTGCATATAGGCGACGCCCTCAAGGTGGTTCCCGGACTGGGTCTTGAGTTTGACATGATATTCCTGGACGGTGAAAAACGGGAGTACCCCGAATACTACGAGTCACTGTTGCAGTATCTCAGACCCGGCGGTTACATGATAGCTGACAACACCCTCTGGGACGGTCATGTGGTGGACAAAGAGTATGACTCCGACCCACAGACCATAGCAGTAAGGAAGTTCAACGATACGGTCAGGGCCGATGAGCGGGTTGAGGTAGCGATGATTCCCATCCGTGACGGCCTTACGATTATCAGGAAAAAATAAGACGAGATATGGACAGTACAAGACAACAGAAGATTTCAAGGCTCATCCAGAAGGAACTCAGTGAGTTGTTCCTCTATCAGACAAAGCTCACCAAAGGACTGATGATAACGGTCAGTGAGGTTAAGGTGAGCAGTGACCTGAGCATTGCCAGCGCGTATCTGAGCATATTCCCCTCCGAGAAAGGTGAGGAGACGGTAAAGAACATAAACGCAAACGTAAAGGAAATCCGTTATGATCTGGGCCAGAGGGTAAGACACCAGCTCCGTATCATTCCCGAACTGCGTTTCTTCCTGGACAAGACCATAGACTACATGGCCCACATAGACGAACTGCTCAAGAAGTGAATTTCCCGTTCTTCATAGCACGCCGTTACCTCTTTGCAAAGAAGAGCCATAACGTGATCAACCTGATATCGGCCATATCGGTGGCAGGTATCATGCTGGCATCATTCGCTCTCATCTGCACCCTTTCGGTATTCAACGGTTTCCATCAGCTGGTGGAATCGCTGTTCAGGGACTTTGACCCCGAGATCAAGGTGGTAGCGGCCGACAGGAAATTCTTCAGCATCGGTGATGAACTGATTCAGAAAGCAAAAGATCTTGATTTCATCGATGTTTACACCTTCACCCTTGAGGAGCAGGCCCTGATAAGTTACAAGAGCAAACAGCAGATAACCATGATAAAAGGCGTGGATGAGAGTTTCCATGACCTGGTAGGTATTGAGAACCTGCTCAAGGGAAACGGAATATTCATGCTTGAGGATGCCGTGTGCCACTACGGTATCATGGGAGTGGGTCTTATGAACAGGATGGAGAGCGGAATAAAACCGTCATCTCCCCTTAAACTCTACGTCCCCAAGAAAGAGGGACATATCAATATGTCAAATCCTGTTACATCATTCAACTATGCCAACATCTACTCTCCGGGAGTGATATTCAGCGTTGAACAGGAGAAATATGATGACAATTACGTTCTGATATCGCTTGATCTGGCCCAGGAACTCACCGACCGCCAGGGTGAGGCATCGGCCCTGGAGATAAAGACAAAGGAGGGCACCTCCATACGTAAGGCCATACGCCAGCTTCAGACCCTGCTGGGACCCGGGTTCGAGGTTCAGGACCGTCTCCACCAGCAGAAAGACGTATTCAAGGTATTCAAGATGGAGAAATTCATCTCATACCTGTTCCTGACATTCATACTGCTTATAGCATGTTTCAACATCATAGGTTCACTTATCATGCTCATGGTTGAGAAACAGAAGGATGCCGGACTGCTGGAGAGCATGGGTGCCGAGCAGAAAACCGTCGAGAGAATATTCATCATCAACGGAGTGCTTATCTCACTGATCGGTGCCGTGAGCGGTCTGATTCTGGGAATAATTGCGGTACTCCTGCAGCAGAAATACGGATTCATATCATTGGGTACGGCCGGTAATTTTATTGTCGACGCCTACCCCGTCAGTATAAAGATTGAGGACATAATACTGGTGCTGGTCACCGTCCTGGTGGTCAGTTTCCTCTCGGTACGTCCCATCGGGCCGATAGCCCGACGTTTCATACGCAAATCAGAGAGTGATTGAATCGGCGTCCACCGCCTGATTCAGGAAGATGGATGCGTTGGGAAGGAACGTATCCAGAGATTCTGTGGTGTAATAGCTGCAGTTGCCTCCCTTGGTGCAACGGGCATCCATCTCGGGATGTCTCTGCATGTAGAGTTTCAACGAAGATGCCACATATTCACCCTGTGATATGATCTTTATCCCTTCAGGGACATACTTGCGGATCTTGTCCAGAAGCAGCGGATAGTGGGTGCAACCCAGGATGATGGTATCTATCTCCCTGTCCTTGGCAAGAAGGTTGTCGATATGCTGCTTTACAAAGAAGTCGGCACCGTCAGACTGGGACTCACCGGACTCAACCAGCGGTACCCAGATGGGGCATGACTCACCTGTAACTACAATGTCAGGGAAGAGTTTGTTTATCTCGAGCGGATATGACAATGACTTGACCGTACCGGGAGTGGCAAGCAGGCCCACATGACGTGACTGGGTCAATTCACCGATGGATTCAACGGTAGGACGTATGATTCCCAGCACCCTGCGGGTGGCGTCAAGACGGGGCAGGTCTATCTGCTGGATGGTTCTGAGAGCCTTGGCCGATGCCGTATTGCATGCCAGTATCACAAGATGACATCCCATCTCAAAGAGCTTGGTCACACACTGCAGGGTGAACTCATATACCACCTGGAAGGAACGGGTTCCGTACGGGGTACGGGCGTTGTCACCAAGGTACATGAAATCATACTCGGGCATAGCGCTCTGGATATGCTTAAGAATTGTCAAACCACCGTAACCGGAGTCAAAAATACCGATGGGACCGGGCTTTTCGGACAGGATGATCTTACTCATTGTTCTATATTATTGTCTTTGTTATCGGCTTTAAGGACAGGTTGTCCTCCTTCAACAACCCTCTCTGCTTTCTTCTCTATACCCAGCTGCTCGTACACCATGTGGGATATGTCCACGCCTTTTTCCTGGTTAATGTAGAGATACGTTCCCTTACCGGTATCCACCACGTAATCCAGGTTCTGCTGGGTGCAGACTTCAGATACTGCTTCAAGCAGTCTCTTCTTGAGCGGCAGGAGCATCTCTTCACGTTTGGACTCAAGTTCCATCTGGACCTTATCCCGGAACTGGGCGTTGTTGTCCATCAGAAGCTGCAGCTCTTTCTGTCGCTTTGCCACGATTGAAGCCGAAAGATGGTCCTGCTCAAGCATGAACTCAATATACTGACGTTCAAACTCCCTCTTTGAACGTTCCAACTCATCCTGGTATTCCGACTGGATGTTACGCAGGTTGGCTTCGGCTGCAATATAATCCGGCATACGTCTCAGTGTCCCGTTGAAATCGATATAACCGAATCTGCCTTCCTGTGCCTGGAGCATGAGGAAGGCATTTGCAAGAATAAGGGCTAGCAGGATTCTGACTTTCATTGTTATAGGGTTTGTCTTTAGCCATTAAGGGGAATCGGACATAAAGCCGGTTCCCCTTAACAGTATGGTGTATGGTTATTTACTTGATACCCAGTTTGCCTTTTACGGCCTCGGTAACATCGGTGGTCAGAGTTGA
>DBYT01000073.1:17373-18142 GCA_002309915.1 Bacteroidales bacterium UBA1179
ACAGTCTGGATAGCCTTCTGGAGTTTTGAGTTGATATTGTTCTGCAACTCAAACTGCTTCTGCTCCAGATTCATCTGGCAGTCCTGAAGGTACTGGGAGATCTTCTGCTGGCTTTCACCGAGTTCCTGCTCCCTGCGGGTACGGATGCTCTCGGGAAGAGTCTCACGGTTGGTTATATAATCATCCTCTTTCTTCTGATACTCGGTCTGCATGTAGTTCAGCTCGTCACGGTACTGCTTCTGCAGATCCTCAAGTTCAGTCTGAGCAGCCTTGTACTCAGTCATGAGAGGTATGATATCGGCAGAATTGATATGACCGAATTTCTGTGCGAATGCGCCAAAAGGCAGAAGTGCCATGATGGCGATGATAATAGTCTTCTTCATATTGTGTCTTGTTTTTGTTTCTGATTAATGAATACGAAGGGCAAAGATATGCAATTAGTTTGAATAACCCAGTTTCTTGAGCACCTCATTACTGATGTCAATCTTGGGTGATGCATATATCATACTGCTGGCCGATGAACGGTCTATCACAGCCTGATAACCTTCTGCCTCACTTATCTGTTTGATGGCTTCATAAATCTCATCCTGAATGGGAGCCATAAGACTCTCCTGTTTCTTGAAGAGTTCACCGTCGGGGCCGAAATACTGGCGTTTCAGTTCACTGGCCTGTTTCTCCTTGGCTACAATCTCATCCTCTTTCTTGGCTTTCTGCTCCTCGGAGAGGAAGAGAGCCTCATTCTGGTAGTTCTTGTAGAGGGTCTGAGCCT
>DBYT01000073.1:18189-28211 GCA_002309915.1 Bacteroidales bacterium UBA1179
CGCTCGTATGCGGGAATCCTGTTAAGGATATACTCCATATCTACCAATGCAAACTTCTGTGCACCTGCACTGATGCAAACAAACAGCAACATTGCTGCGATTGAAAATGTCTTCTTCATAAGCCTTATATTTTTCAATGTTGTTCTACCTATATTATACCGGTTTGCCCTGACAGGTTAAAATTCCTGACCCAGGACGAAGTGAACCTGACTGCCTCCGTACTGCTTTGAACCGTTGATGGGATCGAAACCGTAAGCCCAGTCAATACCCATCATACCGACCATGGGAAGGAATATACGCACGCCTGCTCCGGCTGAACGTTTCAGGTCAAACGGATTGAACTTGCTTATCTTGTTCCATGCATTACCGCCCTCGACGAATCCCAGGGCGTAGATGATGGTTGAGTTCTCTATGAGCAGCGGATAACGGAGCTCGGCTGCCATACGTGTATATGCGTAACCGTCAGAGTAAGGAGTAAGAGATCCGTTGTCATAACCGCGCAGACCGATAATATCAGTTGCGTAGGTGTATGATCCGCTCATACCGTCACCACCAACCAGGAAGGTCTCGAACGGAGACTTCTTATACTGGTTGTAATGACCCAGCAGACCCAGGTCGAAACGGGTCATAAGCACAAGTCTTCTCTTCATGCCCTGGGTGAGTGCGGTATAGGTACGGCTGCGGAATTTCCACTTGTTGTACTCAATCCACTTATGTTTCTGGCGCAGTTCATCCTGATATGTGGCCGATGTCCTGTCGGCTGCCAGATGCTCGTAGTCAACTCCGTCCCACAGTGAATACGGGGGAGTGAAGTAGGCCGAGAAGGAGAACTCCGAACCGGAACTCGGGAAGTACGGATGGTTGATGGTACTGCGCCCGAACGTGAAGCCCAGGTTGATATTGTTACATGTTCCGTTGTTGATCAGGAAGTAATCCCACTGTTTCAACTTATAACGGGTGTATGAGAGTTCAGTAAAGAACGTGAAGTTGTAATCCGGCCAGTTGAGACGTTTACCCCAACCCACGCTTGCTCCGAACATGGTTATATACTTGTCAGGGTCATAATATGACTCGTAGTTGTTATAGTAACCGTAATTGCCGTAGTTACCGTAGTAGTTGCCGTAGCCGTACATGTAGTTGTACATGTTCTGGTAGTAGGCCGAATTGTAGTAGTTGCTGCTTATATCGGTCTGCTTTGAGTAGAACAGGCTTACGGAGAGTGAGTTGGGTCGTTTTCCGCCGAGCCAGGGCTCAAGGAACGATATACTGTATGAGTGATAGAACTTACCGTTGGTCTGACCGCTTATGGAGAGAGTCTGTCCGTCACCCTGCGGCAGGAACAGACGGTAGTTGTCACTCTTGTGGAACAGGTTGTACATGGAGAAGTTGGTGAACTTGAGTGCCACTCTTCCTATCAGTCCGGTCTGACCCCAACCCATGGAGAGCTCAACCTGGTCATTTCCCTTACTCTCAAGCTGCCAGTCAATATCAACCGTTCCGTTTGAGGGATCGGGCTGTATGTCAGGATTGATGGCAGTCTGTTCAAAGTGTCCCATATTGGCAATGGAACGGTATGAATTCTCCAATGCCTCATATGAGAATATGTCACCCGGACGTGTGTAGAGTTCCCTGCGGACCACATTCTCATAAACACGGTCGTTTCCGTGAATGAGCACACGGTTGATTGATGCCTGCGGACCCTCGGCCAGACGTATCTCAAGGTCTATAGAGTCTCCTATGATGTAGGCTTCCACAACATCAAGCTGCAGCATAACATAACCATTGTTATAGTACATCTTGCCTATGGCGTCCTCATCCTGACGTGTACGGTCTTCAATTTTCTTCTGGTTGTAGATATCACCTCTCTTCATGCCGAGCATGGCCGACAGCTGTTCGCTGTTGTATACCGTATTGCCCACCCAGCTGATGTTACGTATGAAGTACTGTCCGCCCTCTTCAATCCTGAGATATACGTCAACGGTGTTATCGTCACGGTTTGAAACTATACTGTCGGATAATATGACTGCGTCACGATAACCCATTTCACCGTATTTCTCAAGAAGTTTGTCCTTATCGCCCTCATACTCCTCATTCACGAACTTCTTGGTACGGAAGAACTCACTGAGCTTGCCCTTCTCATTGGTTTTCTTAAGGATTCTCTTGATCTTCTTGTCGGTAAGAGCCTCATTTCCCTCAAGGTGTATGGTGCGGACCTTGATCTTGTCCTTCTTGTCCACATAGACATCCACGTATGCAAGACCGTCCTCATCGGGTTCCGAACGCTGCTGGACGCGGACATCGGCATCCTTGAATCCCTTCTCGTCAAAATATTTGCGTATAAGTTTTTCGGAGCGGTTCAGTCCGTTCTGGGTTATCTGACTGCCGGGGAACATTCCTATCTTGTCCTCCAGTTCCGATGCCTCTCCCTTGCGGACGCCATGGAACACAACCTCCTTTATCTTGGGGTTCTGCTCAATGAACATCTCAAGCCAGATCCTGTCACCTGCTATCTTGAGAGCCTTGATCCGGACATTGGCAAACAGACCGGTAGCCCAAAGACGTTTCATAGCCTGGGTTATGTCCTGACCGGGAACAAAGATACGCTGACCTACAGCCAGACCTGACAGTCTGAGCAGTGTCTTATGGTTGTTCTCCGGAATACCGGTTATGGTGATATCGGCTATCTCATACCTTTTGGCGGTACCGGAATAGAGAATTACAGGATTGTCCTGTCCTTCTGCCTGATCGGTCTGGGCCGAGACGGGAAGTCCGGCCAGCATGAGCAGCGACAGCGCAATTATGTGTTTCAATCTAAACTTCATCATCATTAAGGCTTATTTCAGTTTCTGCTCTGCCACCTGCGCACCGGTCTTGCCGAAACGGCGTTCACGCTGCTGATATACATAGATGGCCTTGCAAAGCTCCTCCATATTGAAATCGGGCCAGAAAGTATCACAGAAATAGAGTTCCGTGTATGCTGACTGCCACAACAGGTAATTACTCAATCTTATCTCCCCGCCGGTACGTATGAGCAGGTCCGGATCTGGCATGAAACTGGTTGTCATGCTGGCCGATACCATGTTCTCATCAATATCCGAAGGATTCAACTCTCCTTTTGAGGCTCTCTCGGCCAGCATCCTGGCTGCGCGGGTAATCTCCCAGCGTGAAGAGTAGCTCAGAGCCAATACCATGCAGGAACGGTCAAAATCCTTAGTGTGCTCCATGCACTCGTTTAGCTTGACCTGTATCGGTTCGGGAAGTCTCTCAATGTCACCGATCACGCGGAAACGGACCTGGTTTTTGATGAATACATCCTCCTCGATGTTTTTGAACAGAAGCCCCATGAGAGCGGTCACCTCCTGTTCGGGACGGTTCCAGTTCTCGGTGGAGAAAGTGTAGAGAGTCAGATATTTTATTCCCAACTCAACGGCATTCTCCATTATCTTACGGACCACCTCGACACCACGGATATGACCCTCGGTACGCTGTTTGCCGCGCTGCTCGGCCCAACGGCCGTTGCCGTCCATGATGATGGCCACATGCTGCGGTATCCGGCTTTTGTCCAATTGCTCCTGATATGTCATGTCTCTTTATTCTTCGTCGTTACAGTGACAAGGACGTTTGAAAACATCAAATGTAACGTACAGCATGGTGAAACTGTAACTGTCCTTGTTCTTTATACCTTTTCCCTTAACCATGAAAGGATCCTTAAGTGACGTTCCGCCTGTCCGCGTTACGTCAAGACGGTCAGAAGTGGAGAATCTCATGGACCACTCTAAACAAATGTTGACCCTTTCAGATACTTTGTATCTCAATCCCAGTCCTACCGGGAAGTTGGCTGCAAAATCGTTCTGTGCCGGTTTAGGAGCAAATGTCGTTCCTATTCCGAACAGACCGTACGGTGCCAGACGGTGGTTTCCGCCCCAGCCTTCCATTCCATAACCGCAGAATCCCCATTCCACCTGTACTCCCAGGTCGTAAAGGGTGCGGCTGAACTTGAGTTCATCGCCGGGAAGGACACCGTATGAATTCTCTGTGCTTCCGGATATTCCGGCTGTAGCCAGATTAGCCTTCAGTGAGAATCTGGGATTGACGTTATACCTTGCAACCACTGAAAAAACACCGTTGGTGTTGTTGTACAGCCTACTGTTGGCGTCTCCCATATAGAAACTGCCTCCTCCGCCCAGGCCCATCTCCATCAGATAGCCATCCTCCTGTGCAGCGGCAAGCACGCAGGACATGAGGATTACCAGGGAAAGAAGCGTCAGTCTCTTTTTCATATCATTACTTCTTGAGACGGGTGATGGCTCCGCGCCATACATGTCCGTCATCAGTCATTATCCAGATA
The DNA here is from genome assembly GCA_002309915.1 of Bacteroidales bacterium UBA1179. GTDB lineage: Bacteria > Bacteroidota > Bacteroidia > Bacteroidales > Bacteroidaceae > Colenecus. The sequence goes on from DBYT01000073.1 coordinate 22,538, forward strand.
TAACCGTTAACATCTGCTACTGCAGTGAATCCTGAGGCATAACCCTTCAGGGCTGCCGGAAGCTGCATGTACCTGTTCCATGACGAGTAATCCTCAACATAAGAATTGCACATGTACCAGGTGATACCGTTGTCATTCGACTGTCTGAAACCGTCAAGACCCTGGCCAAGGCTGAACAGCGCTCCGTCATATCTGAAAACTGTCAGGAAGGGTGCTGCCGGCAGACGCAGTGCCGTCTTGGCGGGCAGATCAACCGGAGACCATACAGTATCGGAAGAGAGTATGGTCCAAACCGAAGCGTTCACGGTATCCTGTCCCAGACCTGCAAGAACGGTTCTAGTCAAAGAGGGATTGGTTGCGAGCGGGTAACTGAAATATACAGCTGCGGAATCAGGGAAACCCTCAGGTATGCTCTGAACTGCGGTCCACTCCGTCATATCAGTTGACTTGAGCAGGTTGCCGTCCTGACTGACAGCCCACACCGTACCGTTATCCTCACCTGAAACTACCAGACTCTTTATTCCTGTCTTTACGGAACTCCAGTTAACTGCATCCGATGATCCGTAAACCGAACCGCCTGAAACAGTGTAGAACTTTCCGTTGGAGAGCGTTACCCTGTGACTCCATCCGGACGCGTCAATTCCCGTCATGGCATTGGCGCCGTTCCAGTTTCCGGCCGATATGCTGCGGAAGGATACAGACGGCTTTCCCATGGTATCTGTTCCGAAACAGAACAGAGTGTCATTCCTGATTACCGATGTCGGGGCGGACAGGACCGGAAATGCCGTAGTGTCGGGAGCGCTCCAGACCAGAGAGTCGGGAAATACCTTACGGATGTTTATCTGAACATCATACACCCTGGAGTAGGAATTGTCAGCAGACTTTACCAGGAACTGGATGCCGCGTGTGAAATCGAGTGAATCTGAAGACCTCCAGAAAATCTCCTCGACAGGATTATCCAGGTATCTGTATCCGACGGTTCCCGTTCCGTACACAGAGGTTGTCACTTTGGAAAGATCAGAGCCGTATGCCATGGAATCGGCATTGAATATGCGGTTGTTGACCTGATCGATTGTCATGGGGTACATGTATCCTGATTCACGCAGATAGACCATGGTATCACGTCCGTGGATGTTCATGTCGTGAAATCTTACGTTGTAGTAGCCTATGGTGAATGAGGTTATGGCAGCCTGCGGGGTTTTGTATGTATTGTCATCTTTCAGACAGGAAACACAGGATAACAACGCTGCCAGCATTAATATGTAACGGCCTCTCATCGTCTGTCTTAAATAATTTTTACCGCGCAAATTTAAGAACAAAATCCGTAGAGGCGTGTGTAATAATGTTGTTTTATATTAAAGATTGGGCATATAAGTCATTATTTCGTAACTTCGCGCCTCAGAAAACAGAAAACATTCAGCATAATATGGACAACATTAAAACTCAGGTAGCCCGCGAGCTGCTGCGCATTGAGGCCGTCAAGGTTCAGCCGGATGCACCCTTCACTTGGGCATCAGGATGGCATTCACCTTTCTACTGTGACAACAGGAAAGCTCTTTCTTTCCCCGAAGTAAGAACTCTGGTACGTGACTCTCTCTGCAACGTGATAACCCGCGACTTCCCTGATTTCGACGTTATAGCAGGTGTAGCTACAGGCGCTATCGCACAGGGTGCCCTGGTAGCTGACCGTATGGGCAAGCCTTTCGTCTATGTACGTTCGGCACCCAAGGATCACGGACTGGCCAATCTGATTGAAGGCTATCTGCAGCCCGGCAGCCGCGTGATGGTGGTGGAAGACCTGGTTTCAACCGGTCTGAGCAGCCTCAAGGCTGTAGACGCCATCCGCAATGCAGGATGTGAGGTAGTAGGAATGGTTGCATCCTTTACCTACGGATTCCCCGTAGCCGAGGAGGCTTTCCAGAAGGCCGGAGTCAAGCTCTCCACCCTGACAGACTACCCCGCAATGCTGGAGACGGCTGTAACATCAGGTTACATCAAGGTAGAGCATTTGCAGACTCTTAACGAATGGCGGCAGAACCCGTCAGAATGGGGCAAATAAGACGATGAAAAGGATAGAAAGCAGCGTAAAGCACATCCCTTATTCCCAGGAACAGGTCTATACCAAAGTATCGGACCTGAGCAATCTGCGCTACCTCGTGGACCGCATCCCCGAAGACCAGAGAAAGGGCATCAACCTGGAGAATCTGGAGTGTACGCCCGATAAGGTAAGCACCACCGTTTCACCCATTGGAACCGTTGAACTGGCAGTCGTCGCACGTGACCCGTTCAAATGTGTCAAGATGGAGACACTGCGCTCACCCATTGAACTCACATTCTGGATTCAGATCGTATCCACCGGAGAATCCAGCTGTAAGATAAAGCTGACAGTCGATGCCGACCTCAACATGTTCATGGCCAAGATGGTAGAGAAACCTCTTACCGAGGCTGTTGAGAAACTGGCCGATATGCTGTCAATGTTACCGTATTAAACTACCGATTATGAAACCTATCTGGGACAAGGGTAAACCCGTAAACGAACTGATTCAGAAGTACACCGTAGGACGTGACCGCGAGATGGACCTCATGTTGGCCAAGTATGACGTGCAGGGCTCGCTGGCCCACATCACCATGCTGCAATCCATCGGCCTTCTGGAAGAGGATGAGCTCAAGGCTCTCTCTGCAGGTCTCAAGGATCTGCTCCCTGCAATAGAACGCGGAGAGTTTGTCATTGAGGACGGAGTGGAGGATGTCCACTCACAGGTTGAACTCATGCTCACCCGCCAACTCGGCGATATGGGCAAGAAGATCCACAGCGGCCGCTCACGTAACGACCAGGTGCTGGTTGACCTGAAACTGTTTACCCGTGACCGTCTGCGCGGCATAGTAAGTGCCGTAAAGAGTCTGTTTGACATCCTTATCAAACAGAGCGATAAGTACAAGGACGTGCTTCTGCCCGGTTACACCCATCTTCAGATAGCGATGCCTTCATCATTCGGACTCTGGTTCGGCGCTTATGCCGAGGCTCTGACCGACGATATGCTCCTGCTGCGCGCCGCCTTTGACCAGGCCAACCGCAACCCGCTGGGTTCTGCAGCCGGCTACGGCTCGTCATTCCCCCTGAAGCGTCAGATGACCACTGACCTTCTGGGATTCGAGTCCATGAACTACAACGTGGTTTATGCACAGATGACCCGCGGCAAGATGGAGCGTAACGTATCATATGCGCTGGCATCGGTTGCCGCTACTATAAGCCGTCTGGCATTTGACGCCTGCATGTACAACAGCCAGAATTTCGGGTTCATAAAACTGCCCGATGACTGCACCACAGGCTCCAGCATCATGCCTCATAAGAAAAACCCCGATGTATTCGAGCTGACACGTGCCAAATGCAACCGCCTTCAGGCCATCCCGCAGGAGATAACCCTTATGACAAACAACCTGCCCAGCGGCTATTTCCGCGACATGCAGTTGGTAAAGGAGGTATTCCTGCCCGCATTCCAGGAACTCGAGGAGGTTATCACCATGACCGCCTACATGCTGGATCACATCAAGGTTCGTGAGGATATCCTTTCCGATCCCAAGTATGACGCCATATTCAGCGTGGAGGAGGTTAACCGTCTGGCACGCGAGGGCATGCCTTTCCGTGAGGCTTACCGCAAGGTGGGTGCAGAGATCGAGAACGGAACATTCAAGGCTGACCGTAACATCCATCACACTCATGAGGGTAGCATAGGTAACCTTTGCAACGACCGTATCCAGGCCCGTATGGACAAGCTTACCTCTGATTTCCCGTTCGCCAAGATAGACGAGGCCATCGCCAAACTCACTTCAAAGTGAAAATCCCGATGAAAAGGGGAGTTGTTATGCTGTCATTGCTCTTGCTGGCAACCTCTTGCCAGAAGAACAGTTACAACCGGTTCTCCTCCCTTCACAAGGTTTTCTTCAGCTGTGAGACATCAATCTCACCGTATAACCAGCTCTCTACTCCCGGACGTTTCCTGTCAGTAAGGAAAAGCGAGGGCAAACTGACCATCACTGATTCTGACGGAGAGAAATTTGAGGAGACGCTGCCGGAAAGCAAGAACCGTTCCTTCATTATGGGACTGGGCGGACTTATTCTGGGAACCCCCACTTTCAACAATGATGACATGTCCATCTGGGCCTATGACCTGGGCTGTCCCCACTGTGACACCCACAACGTCAGACTCAAGTTTGACCTTCAGGGTAAGGCAACCTGCTCCAAATGCGGAGGAGAATGGAATCTGAATGCCGACGGTTCCCCGCTAAACAACGACGGAGTGCAGCGCCGCCCGCTATACCGTTACCCCACAACCTTCAATAACGGAATCCTTACGGTTTCCAACTGAGACAAAAAAATGCCGACCTCAAGGCCGGCATTTTTTATGAATTCATCGGGTGATTATTCCCAAGGAAGCTTGGTGATAGGCTGTGTGAACTCTGAGTTCTCTACATCGTTCTCGTCAAGCTTGAATACCATGAAGTTGGGGTTATCCTTGGTGCAGGGAGCCCACTCGCCGCCGTCGGGACCGTTGGGGTCACCGTACTTGCAGAAGTTGGTCCAAGCGGTAAGCATCTTCTCTGACAGATCCCAGTCACCCTTTGTCCAAGGTCTCCAGCAGTGCTGCAGTGACTTGAATACGAACCAGAGGTCTGATGAGTGGAATGCGCCACGCAGTCTCTGACCTACCTCAGGATTCTCACCGGGAAGAGGACGTGCAAACTCATAAGCCCAAGCCTTGTTGCCCTTCTCCTCACGGTTCTTGCAGAACTCTGCGATACCTGCTGACATGTTACCCATATCGTTCAGGGTATAACCGATCATGTAGGGAACATCGGCCAGTGTACCGTCAAGAGCAGCCTGATCAAAACTCTCAAGTGAAACATAACCGTCAACGATAGGCTGACCTGTTATGCTGCCCTGGTTACCGGTAGCGTTGCTGTAGATGGTAGCAACTGAATGGATAACCTCAGTATCGGCTGAACGCATCTTCTGGATGGTGTTGTAACCTGCCCAGTCCATGATAACCTTGGTGTTGAACTCAGCGCGCTGCAGAGCGTTCAGACCCTCGGGAGCCTGGGGAGCCTTGTAAGCAGCCAGCTTGGGAGTGTTGTTGTTACCGCCCATACCGCCAAAGCCGGGGAATCCACCCATACGCATGCCGCCCATACCGCCGCGCATGCCACCTGCATTTGCGTTAGGAACGGTCAGACCGCCGGCGCTCATGATGATAGCCTTGTTGAACAGTCCGCGTGCCAGAGGAGACTCGCAGAGTGTACGTACGCTACCGCCACCTGCTGACTGGCCGAATATCATTACGTTATCGGGATCACCGCCAAACTCGGCAATGTTCTTCTTAATCCACTTGAGAGACTCAATCTGATCCAGGATACCGTAGTTACCTGATACTCCATGCTCGTTCTCAGCTGAGAGCTCGGGGTGTGTCAGGAAACCGAATACGCCCAGACGATAGTTGATAGATACTATAACTACGTCCTTGCCGGCCCACTCCTGTGCATCGAACTCGGGCTCTGAACCCCAACCCTCGCGGTAACCGCCACCGTGAATCCACAGGGCAACCGGAAGCTTGGCATTGACTTCACCCGGCTTCTTGGTCCATACATTCAGATAAAGGCAATCCTCACTGAAGGGAGC
>DBYT01000073.1:28244-32307 GCA_002309915.1 Bacteroidales bacterium UBA1179
CGGTTGCAAAGCTTAACGCCCTCCCAGGGAATTACGGGCTGAGGAGCCTTCCAACGGTTCTCACGAATAGGAGGAGCTGCATAAGGAATGCCGCGGAATACGAATACGTCCTTTACGCGATCTACGGTAACACCCTGTACCTGACCGCCCTCAATGCTCAGTACCGGACTGAGTTTCTCTTGGCCGCACTGGCAACTGGCCATAAGAGTCAGAATGCCGGCAAAAAACAAAAGTTTCTTCATAATGATTGTTGTATTGGTTTGAGATAATGATAAGTCCCTTAAGAGTTTTAGCGACTCACAAATGTAATATATTTTATTACTTGTTAAATTTTAACCTCCTTATTTTTCCCATTTTTTTGGCTAATCCCTCAAAACCACGTACTTTTGCAGCGCTATCAACGCTCGAATGGTGGAATGGTAGACACGAGGGACTTAAAATCCCTTGGCCTTTATCGGCTGTGCGGGTTCGAGTCCCGCTTCGAGCACTCCTTTAAGGACACAGCAAAAACCTTCGTTGAAATGGTTGGCGTCAGACTTTTAAGATCATCATTAACCGCTCTCCTTCTGTTGGGAGTTCTGCACGCCAGCGCATCGGATTACAGATTCAACCTATACCTTGGCATCGGCCCCATAAAGATGAAGGCCGGAACTGCACATCTGTATGACACTGAGGTCATCTATAATGGCCGTGCAGCCGTAAGGACCGCCATGGAGATGAGCACCAATTCCAAGGCCGATAAGGTATTCTGCCTGCGGGACACCATAGAATCCTTCAACACAAAGCAGGGAGAGAGCATCTATTTCATCAAGAAGGTCAACGAGGGCGGCAAGCACAACCGTGAGACCGCACAGTTCTCAATGGACCGCGACAAGTTCATTGTCAACCTGGAGACCTGGGACATGAATACAGGAAAGCGTACAAGCCGTTCCACCGAGTGGCGCCCCACCCGAATATTTGACTTGATGAGTATGATTGCCTTCACCCAGAAGATAGACACATCGGACAGCGAGCCGGGCCGTACCGAATCACTGCCCATGGTTAACGGCAACATGGTAGTGGAGCAATATCTTGTCTATACTGGGAACAAGAAGGTAAAAGCCGATAACGGCCGCACTTACGACTGTATGGTAATCTCCATCAGGGACTACAAGGAGGGAAAGGAACGTGAAACCGTAAAGGCCTACGTTACCAATGACTCGAAACATACACCGGTCCAGCTTGACATAATGCTGGGAGCCGGAACTTCAATAAAAGCAGTACTCAAATAATATGAAACTCACTGATAACCGCTGGCTCACAGGACGCGGATTCGGAGTTCACTCTCCGTGGGCATATGACCTGATTGAAAACGTCATCAACGAGCGCCATCCCTACTATGCGTATGAGGACCTCTATCCTTACTGGGAAAAGGCTCCGCAATATCTTCCCCAATATCCGCAGAGCCGTGACGAGTTGCTGTTCCGCCTGGTCAACCGTTTCAACCCCAAGTTCATTCTTGAAGTGGGCACGGGTGCGGGCGTGAGCACCGGTTATCTGGCATCGGTCTCAAAGGAGTCCAGGGTGGTGACTGTGGACTTTCCGCATCCGGCCGAAAAAGAGGTACGCCGCAACATAAAGAAAATCCCGAATATTGAGTATATTGCAGCCGATGTCATAGAAACCGTGCAGGATATCCTTGACAGCGGAAACATTCCACAATTCATTCATATAGCGCACACCGCATTGTGGAAACAGGTTGTGGAGATGATTCTGCCATATGCCAAACCCGATACGGTAATCGTGGTCGAGGATCTGGGCAAGAAGCAGAAAAAGGAGTGGTGGAGTGAGGTTATCAAGGATGAACGTATAGGAGTGACATTCCAGATGTCAAAGGTGGGACTGCTCTTCTTTGACCCCAAGATGACCAAACAACACTACGTGTTATGAGCAAGATATACACCCGCACAGGCGATAAAGGCACCACCTCACTGGTGGGCGGCAAGCGCGTGAGCAAGTCTGATCCGCGCCTGGACGCATACGGAACCGTTGATGAACTCAACTCGTTCATCGGACTCATGCTATCGGTCATGGATGAAAAGGCCGAAAGTAGGGAAAACATCCAGTGGATTCAGAAAAAACTGTTCAACATAGGCGGTTGTCTGGCTACCGATACGGCCTCGTTTGAGCTGCCCGACAGCTGCAAGATCCTGGTAGCAGATGTAGAGCGTATGGAGAAGATGATCGATGCCGCCCAGGAGGGTCTTCCCGAGCAGCGCTCTTTCATACTTCCGGGCGGAACCCAGGCTGCATCTTACGCACATGTGGCACGTACCGTATGCCGTCGCGCCGAGCGTCTTATAATTGCTCTCCCGAATGACGCTACAGCACCTTCTGAGCTGCTTCAATTCATTAACCGACTGTCAGATTATCTGTTTGTTCTGGCGCGCCGGATAAACTTTTTTGCGGGTGTTAATGAAAATATTTGGTAGAACTTTCGTATAACTAAATTTTTTATACTTTTGCACCCCATATAAGTAAACCTTAAAACACCGTATTTACTATGTATTGGACATTGGAACTGGCATCAAAACTTGAAGATGCACCCTGGCCCGCAACCAAGGATGAGTTGATTGATTACGCCGTCCGTTCAGGAGCCCCGCTCGAGGTAATTGAAAACCTCCAGGAGATAGAAGACGAGGGAGATATTTATGAAAGCATAGAGGACATTTGGCCCGATTATCCCAGCAAGGAGGACTTCTTCTTTAACGAGGATGAGTATTAAGAGAAAACCAATCACATTTTATATAGCGATTTGATTATCTTATAGAAGAGTTGAACATTAATTGTTTGACTCTTTTTTTGACAAATAAGTGACAGATTACGCTCTTATACTATTACTTGCTGTCGGAGCCAGTTTTGTTGAAAGGACAACCGGCTTTGGATTCGGTATTTTCATCATGACGGTTCTTCCCTTTCTGATGCCGTCATATGGTGAAGCCACAACTCTTTCCGGTCTTTTAGCACTGGCTACTACCTTGATCATTTGTATCAGGATGCGTAAATATATTACTTGGAAACATCTTTGGCCAATCCAGATAACCTTCATTGTAATTTCTGCCGGAGCTGTCTATCTGCTAACCAGGATGCAACTGCGCACTCTGACAATGTCTCTTGGTATTATCCTGATAATCATTAGTATCTATTTCCTGTTATTTGGCGGTAAAATCCACATAAAACCCACAATAAAGGCACAAATAATCACAGGGTCTTTAAGCGGCCTCATGGGAGGCTTCTTTGGAATGCAAGGTCCGCCTGCCGTATTATATTTCATTTCATCGGAAAAGGATAAGGAACACTACATAGCATTGATTTCCACATACTTCTGTATCGGTAATTTTGCAATGACCCTATTCCGCGCAGGCAATGGCTTTTTTACCTTGGATGTTGTTAAGTCTTTTTTTGCAGGAATTATCGGAGTCTTTTTGGGTACATATTTGGGAGCAAAAGTCTTTGACATGATTCCCGCGAAAGCTTTCCGTTACGTTGTGTATTCATACATAGGTATCAGCGGAATCATCATTCTGGCAACACTATAATGTGATGCAAACAAAGAAAGACGGCCGGAATTGATCCGGCCGTCTTTCTTTTGTGGCTGATGGAATCAGTCGCTCAGCTTGGCAGCGATGAACTCGCGGTTCAGGCGGGCGATATTGCTGATGCTGATGCACTTGGGGCACTCGGCCTCGCAGGCGCGGGTGTTGGTGCAGTTACCGAATCCCAGCTCATCCATCTTGGAGAGCATAGCCTTGGCGCGGCGGGCAGCCTCTACCTGACCCTGCGGGAGCAGAGCAAGCTGGCTGACCTTGGCACTTACAAACAGCATAGCTGAACCGTTCTTGCAGGCTGCTACACAGGCTCCGCAACCGATGCATGATGCTGCGTCCATAGCCAGGTCGGCCTTCTCCTTTGAGATAGGAATTGCGTTGGCATCGGGCACACCGCCGGTGTTGATTGATACGTAACCACCGGCCTGCATGATCTTGTCATATGCTCGACGGTCAACCATAAGGTCACGGATTAC
>DBYT01000046.1:0-1473 GCA_002309915.1 Bacteroidales bacterium UBA1179
GCCTTGTTGGTGAAGGTCAGGGCCAGTATGGACCAGGGGTCAACTCCCTCCTCCAGCAGATGGGCAATCTTGTACGTGAGTACACGTGTTTTTCCGGAACCCGCACCGGCTATGACCATGGAGTCGCCCTCGGTATAAAGTACGGCGTCACACTGGCTGGGATTGAGTTCCTTCTGGTAGTCTATCATATGCAATCTTTTATAACGCGAAATTACAAAATCAGGGAATTATAATTATCTTCGTAGCGTAATAACCAAAAATGAGTTATCAACAACTGTTCCCCATGACTGACAGCATCTGGATCTGTTTTGTGGTCCTGACGCTGGTTTTGTTTGTGCCCATACTCTGCAAGAGGCTCAGATTTCCTCAGATAGCAGGCCTGATCGTTACGGGTGTGCTCATCGGCCCCGGAGTTCTGAACATTCTGCAGGTCAATCCGGAGATCCAGTTCTTCAGCCGCATGGGACTGCTCTTCATTATGTTCTTTGCCGGACTGGGCATTGACCTGGAGGAGATGAAACGCAACAAGGTATGGGGCATCATCTTTGGCATACTCACCTTTGCCGTTCCATGGGCGTTGTGCTATTTCTCATGCGTCTGGCTGCTTAAGTTGCCCGCCCGGACATCGGCCATACTGGCATGTATCATGGGTTCGCACACCCTTATTTCATATCCTATCATAAGCCGATACGGACTGGCCCGACGCAAGAGCGTGACCATATCGGTTGCAGGTGCCCTGGTTGCCATTCTGATGGCTCTGATAGTCTATGCGGTGATGATGTCCACCCACGGCGACGCTGAATTCAATCCCCTGTGGTTCATACTTAAGATCGCAATATACATCACGGCGGTGATACTTATATATCCGCGTATGGCGCGCGATTTCTTCCACCGCGTCACCAACAGTTTCTCGCACTTCCTGTTCGTGATGATTCTGCTGGCTCTCAGTTGCGGTCTGGCTCAGTTGATCGGTCTGGATTCAATCGTAGGCGCTTTCCTGGCAGGTATAGTGCTCAACCGCTACATACCCAAGTCTTCGCCGCTGATGAACCGCCTGGATTTTGTGGGCAACACACTGTTTGTTCCAATGTTCCTGCTAAATACCGGACTTCTGATTGACCTTACACGCATGACCGGCAACTGGCTGTTTCTGACTGCATTTGCGGTTCTGTTCATTGTCGGTACATTCGGCAAATGGCTTGCAGCTCTGATTGTCCAGAAAGCCAACTGCTTTGTCCGCAATGACCGCCGCGTCATATTCGGTCTGAGCGCATCACACGCCGCCGGAGCCCTGGCCATAGCTATGGGAGCTTATGACGGAGGTCTGATGGACAACACCACCCTTAGCGCCACGGTGCTGATTGTGCTGTTCTCATGCATTCTGAGCAATATCATAACTGAGAATGCGGCCGATGCCCTGCACCAGGACGAGCAGTCAGACGACGAATCGGAGTCACGTCTGATGGTCATGCT
>DBYT01000046.1:1516-9178 GCA_002309915.1 Bacteroidales bacterium UBA1179
GGAACTGGTAGGTCTGTATGTGACCATCAACGGTGAACATGCGCCCAAATACATGCAGGACGGCAAGGGCCGATTGGAAGAGGCCTCCAGGATAGCGGCATCGGCCGATGTGCCATTCATTGCGCACAACCGTCTGGGCAACAACATCATTGACAGCATACTTCATGCATCCAATGAGTTCAGTACAGACCGCATGCTTATGGGACTGCCGCTTCGTCACAGCATCAACCTGCCCTATTTGGACAACATCATCAGCCCGCTTAATGACGGTTTCCACGGTCAGATAGTTCTGCAGCGTTTTGTTACGCCCATGAACACCATAAGACGTATCGTGGTGCTGGTTCCCGGCCCCGTAATCCAGGATGAAGCCTTTGAAAAATGCATGGAGAGCATCTACCGCATCACCATGGCCATCGGCTGTGCCACCGAATTCTACGGCAAGGATCAGCCCATATCGGCCGTACGCGGTACAGGACTAAATTTCTCAAGCGGACGTGTATCGTACAACGAAGTCAGTGAGACGGCCGATATGCACTGGGTTATCAGCGGCCTCAAGACCGATCACCTGCTTATGATTGTAGGTCCGCGTGAGAGCGAGAGCCACGCCGGACGTTCATTCCGTCACCTTTACGAGCGTATTCACATGCCGGAGACCGATTTCTCTACCATGCTGCTCTTCCCCGAGACACAGACGGTCAAGGGAAAAGAAGAAGCCACGCTCAGAACAGAACGTGACTTCTTAAAGATGCTCAGGATGTGACACAAAAGGGACGGATACTTCCGTGTCATTTATTTCCGATCAGAAATTTTGCCTTTTTATTAATCAGCCAAACAGAGAATATCAATACCGGGATCAACAGCAAGGATACAACTATCCACATCTGTGCAGGTGTAAACGGATGTATTCTGAAAAGGATTCCTGTAAAGAGTTTGATCACCGGATAGTGGACGCACAGAACTGTTATTGAGTTGCGTCCGATACCGGACAGAACCGGAATATCCCTATCAAATACACATTTAAACAGATTATTGAAGACCACTATTCCTGAAACCGAATACGCCAGAACCAGGAAATAATTATCGCTCTCGTCAACCGTGTTGAATCTGAAATCAAAATAGTTCGTTATAAACGGAACAACTATCGAAACCACATAAACGGCAATGGCTGGAATTAGCGCCCATGCTCTGAATTGAGCGTTCTTCATAAGATAACCAAACGAGTAAAAGAAGAGTCCCAGCATTATGTTGCCCAAATAAAACGGATAATTGAAATCCGTAAAATGCATTACAGAGGCCAGAACCAATGCTGTTACCATCAGTAAAGCAACATTTACCCTCTTATACAGGACACAGGCAAGCCATTTGACTGCAAACAGGCTTGGAAGGAACCACAACGCGCCGTTCCATACGGTTGCTTCATTAAAAACAATCTCCCTTAAAGGCTGTAACAACAGATAGTCCGGAGAGCTTTTACCAGACATCAGGGAAGAAAAGATAAAGATTATCCAACCGAACAGGGTAAAATAGAAATATGGAACCAGAAGTGATCTGAAATCCTTCCTGATACGTTGTTTCCAGTCTTCATCACGATAGAACATGCCCGATTTGTAAAAGAACCAGGGCATAAAAAAACATAACAGTCTATTGATGAATGGTATTATGCCGGACGTTACATCTGCGTTCATTCTAATATGGACAAAAAACACCATATCAATAATCAACAGTCCACAAATATTATCCAGATATAATACCCTGCTCTTATCCTTTTCCATAAAAAAACACCGGCAACCTTTTTGGTTACCGGTGTCAAATATACTAAAAACGATTTATTTAAAAATCAGCTGTGCGAAGTTGTAAAGACCATACTTCCAAACTGTGAAGTTGTGACCCTCGTCAGGATATTTGATAAGGGTGCAGGGAATTCCGTTCTCGTCGCAGAAAGCCTTGAGCTGTGTGCTGTTGCCAATCAGACCGTCGGCACCGCCGCAAACCATCCAGAGCAGTTTGTTCTCCTGCTTTACCTTCTCAACATCAGGAATGAGCTGAGCGGCACGCTGGGTGTTGGGAGCTGATGAGAAACCGCCTACATAAGCGAACTTGTCCATGTTGGCAAGACCGAAGTTCAGAGACTGGCCGCCACCCATTGACAGACCTGCAATGGCAGTGTGCATCTTGTCAGTGTATGTGCTGAAGTGGCTGTTGATATAAGGCATAAGGCTACCGATAAGGTCCTTGTCAAATACACCGAAAGCAGCTGATGAAGCCATACCGCCGGCGCGTGAGTCATTCTCAGCAGCACGACCGTTAGGCATAACAACGATCATGTCGGCTACCTTGCCGTCAGCATAGAGGTTATCCATGATGATGTTGGGTACACCACCGTCATTCATCCATTCCCACTCGTCACCGCCGATACCGTGAAGCAGGTAGAGAACGCTGTACTTCTTGTTGGGATCATACTTGGGAGGAAGATATACGTTAGCCTTACGTACAGTACCTACTGACTCAGACTTGTATTCAATCAACTGAACTGTTCCGTGATCAATACCCTCACGCTCCTTATCATAACCTTCGGGAGCAGCTACATACTCGTCAAATTTCACGTCAACCTGCTGGCCCCCGCCGAAACCACCGAAACCACCAAAACCGCCGAAACCGCCGCCCATAGGCATACGGAATTCAGGCTCCTGTGCGCTGGCACCTACTGCTACGAGGGCCAGAGCTGCTGTAAACAAAATCTTTCTCATGTAGTTATTTTAAAAAGTTGAAATTATCTAGTTATATATAGTCGGAAAAAGCCCCAAAGATAAATCTTGAGATGACTTTATTATATTAAACCTGATTAAGGAATTCCATAAACGAGTCAAACTGAGAGTCAAAGTTGAAACTGCCTGTCGAGGCATCCTTACATCTGTCGGAGTAACCATGAAACTCATCGGCTCCCATATTGGCAAACTCCCGGATCTTATTCTCAATCATCCTGTAGTCCGATGGCTCCGACACCAGTCCGAATCCGTTTTCCCGGACAATGTCAGCGCCCTCGCCCGTACCACAGAACAGGAGCGGTATGCCTAACGGAAGAGTATCGAATATCTTGGACGGAACAGCTCCTGTGATAGATTTGACCAACGCTATGAGAGACACGTCATACTCACTCATCACCTTGTTCATCTGCTCCTTGGGCAGAACACCGTGGTAGAACACGTTCTTCTTACCGGCAGCAATCTCGTTCTTTATACTGTCAGCCTGGTTACCGCCTCCATAGATATGGAATTGGGCACCCACGGACTCAAAATCCACATTACGTACAATGGAGAGCACATCCTGAGGTACACCCAGCAGACCTGCATAGACAATCTTGAGATGTCTGGGCGATGCGGTCCTCTCTTTCCGGGACTGCAACTCCGCAGTCATCCTGGACAGGTTCCTGTACAGGAACAGACGTTTCTGCGGCTCCAGCGAACGAACCCTCTCCAGTATCTCGTTCGACTGACCCATCACCGCGTCGGCACGCTTGTAAATCTTGCGTTCCTGGCGTGAGGTATACCTGAACGGCAGGCTGTTCTCCTTCATGAAACCAAGCTCCACGGCCGATCCGGGCCACAGGTCCGAAACGTTCAGTACCACCTTCATACCGAAACAGCACTTGAAAAGGGTCATGGCCGATGCAGACACCATAATGGGCGGAGACTGTATAATCACCTTGTCATAGCTGCGTATAAGCTTGCGCTTAAGGCCGAAAGCCCACATGGTCACGGCAAACGACGTCATGGCCAGGGCACGTCTCACAACGCCCTTGGAAACGGTGGCATATGTCCAGTAACGGTATACGTTGACACCGTCCAGATTCTCTTTCATTGAAAAACGGCCGCGATATCCGTCAAATATCCTGCCTTTGGGATAATTGGGAAGGCACGTCAGCACATCCACCTGCGCACCTCTCTCCTTGAGGCCACGGACCAGATTGGTAATGCGGCTGGGTGCAGCACCAATCTCAGGTTCATAGTAGAATGAAACTACAAGTATTTTCATCGCGGAGGCCTCTTTTCAATAATAACTGAAGAACGGATAAAATCAACTATCCTGGGGCAAGCCTTTCCGTCACCGTAAGGATTGACTGCCTGACTCATGGCATTGTAATATCCGGCATCATCCAAAAGCCTGCTTATCTGGTTTGTAATCTTATCGTAATCAGTGCCCACCAGCTTGACCGTACCGGCCTCGACCGCCTCGGGACGCTCGGTCGTGTCGCGCATCACCACAACCGGCTTACCCAGACCCGGAGCCTCCTCCTGAATACCTCCGCTGTCAGTAAGCACAATATGGCTGCACTCCATCAGACGTACGAAATCAAAGTAATCCAGAGGTTCGATAAAGAACATATTATCGGGCATCCTGCCGTCAAACATATCATGTATGGGCTTGCGCACATTGGGATTCAGGTGCATGGGATATACAAAATCCACATCGGTGTATCTGTGTGACAGCATATCAAGAGCCTTGCAGATGTTCCTGAAACCTTCGCCGAAGTTCTCACGCCTGTGCCCGGTAATCAGCACCAGACGCCTGCCGTTTTCCTTCAGGCGGCTCACATCATATCCCTGAGCGCATATATTCTTTTCGAGTGACTCCCTAAGAGCCTCATCGCTGTTTATCTTGTCTACAACGTAATAGAGAGCGTCTATCACAGTGTTGCCTGTAACGGTTATCCTCTCCTCCGGCACATTTTCCTTTATCAGGTTGTTACAGCCGAACTGGGTGGGTGCAAAATCAAGCACCGCAATACGTCCCGTTATCTGACGGTTCATCTCCTCGGGCCACGGGCTGTAGATATTGCCGGTACGCAGACCTGCCTCCACATGTCCCACCGGAATCTGCTCATAGAAAGCAGCCAGGGCCGATGCCATCGACGTTGTGGTATCGCCATGTACCAGAACCAGATCAGGATGTTCTTTCTGAAGAACCTTTCCGAACTCACACAAGACACGTGACGTGACATCATACAGTGTCTGACCCGCCTTCATGATGTTCAGGTCATAATCCGGCCTGATATCAAACAGGCGGAGTACCTGGTCCAGCATCTCCCTGTGTTGTCCTGTGACGCACACAAGAGTACGGAACTCATCGGGATACTTCTCAAGTTCCTTGACAAGAGGCGCCATCTTGATGGCCTCCGGTCGGGTTCCGAACACAAGGATTATCTTTTTCATCTAAGCTCAGATAATGTACGGTAGTTTGAAAACGCCGCAGAAATCCAGCACTTTGACATCTGTGCGGTAATTGAGAGCCGCAAACTCCCTGTGGTTGACCAGGAAGACTACTATATCGGCCTTGTCATATGCCTCCTTGAAGCCTGTAAGGGCAAAGCGCGGATGTGACTTGATATTAGGTTCCACCACCATAAGATACTGTGATGCCACAGCGTCTGTCACGCCCTGGGCTATCTCCATGGCCGGACTCTCACGCAGATCGTCGATATTGGGTTTGAATGCCAGACCCATAAGCGCCACCCGGGGCTTACGGCCGTTCTCCTTCTCAAACTTGAGAATCTGAGCCAGGATCTGACCTGTACACCACTCTGCCTTTCCGTTGTTGGTCTCACGTGCCTGGGCAATCAGTTTGGACTCTTCGGGGAAATCGGCCGTGATAAAGTAAGGATCAACGGCAATGCAGTGTCCTCCCACTCCGCATCCGGGCTGCAGTATATTCACACGCGGATGCTTGTTGGCAAGTTCAATCAGTTTCCACACATTGATTCCAGCCTTGGCGCAAACCAGTGACAGTTCATTGGCAAACGCTATCTGCACATCACGGGAGGCGTTCTCTGTGAGTTTGCACATCTCGGCCGTACGGCTGTCAGTGGAATGAAGCATTCCTTTCACGAACTGTGAGTAGAACTCCTTTGCCTTCTCGGTCGATTCGGGATTGATACCGCCAATTACACGGTCGTTGTTTATCAATTCATATGCGACATTACCGGGAAGCACACGCTCCGGGCAATAGGCCATATAAATCTTACCTTTAAGCTCGGGACGCATTGAATAGATGACATCACGCATCTTCTCGGTGGTTCCTACAGGTGATGTCGACTCGATTACAAAGAGGTCACCCTCCTTAAGGATGGGCACTACGCTTCTGGTAGCGGCCTCTACGTATGTGATGTCAGGTTCGTGATTGCCTTTGAAAGGTGTCGGGACTACGATGAAATAGGCATCGGACAACTGGGGCTCGGTATATGCCTTGAGGCGGCCGTTGGCCACTACCTCCTTGAGCATATCCTCCATGCCGGGTTCTACGATATGAAGACGCCCCTCATTGGTGGCTTTTACGATATCCGGATTGATATCGGTTCCGGCAATTTCAACACCGTGCCGGGCGGCTATTATAGCTGTGGGAAGGCCTATGTAACCCAACCCTATAAAGTTAACTTTCATACAAAGGATGATATGGCAAACGCCTCACAAGTGGTTGACAAAGATACAATAAATACGTCACATTTCTGCTTTAAATTACTACTTTTGTGGAAAGTGAATATCCGATGCGATTCAGTCTGTATACATCCACGGTGAGCCACCTCACACCCGGGCAGGTTATCTTTCAGGTAATAAGAAAGATATACCATCCCAGGTACATAAAGAAAGAGGCTTCGGACGTCCTTGCTGAAGGCCTGCTGACACCCCCTGTGGCAAAGCCGGTCTCAACCGACGGAACCACATTCACGTTCCTGAACCTGAAAGCCGGTTTCAATGGCTGGGATGACACATCGAACGGTCTACTCTGGACGTACAACCTCAATTACATGGACTTTCTCAACCAGCCGGGCATCGGCACGGATGAGTGCATAGCCTGGATTGACCGTTTCATTGAGGAAACGGGGTGTGGAAGTATCGGACTCCAACCCTATCCTACCGCTTTGAGGATAATCAACTGGATCAAGTTCCTCCGTGAGCACAGCGAGTATGCCGCCAAGGAGAGGCTGGATTCGTTATACTCACAGCTGTATCTGCTCTCCAGGTCAATTGAGAGGCATCTGGCCGGCAATCACATACTTGAAGACGCTTATGCGCTTACAATAGGTTCCGTTTATTTCAAAGACAGCCGGTTAACCAGGAAAGCTGTCCGTTTACTGAAAAGGGAACTGGACAGACAGATACTTCCCGACGGCGCTCATTTTGAGCAGTCGCCCATGTATCACTGCATCATGCTGGACAGGTTGCTTGACTGCATCAACTATACCCATGGCTGCCTGCCCGACTCATTCGACAGGTTCATGAGAGATAAGGCAGCCCTGATGACCGGACACCTGCGCAGCATTGTCTGGAAAGACGGCAGCATACCTTTGTTGAATGACTCCGCATACGGAATCGCACCTTCGGCATCCCAGATTATCGACTATGCCGGAAGACTGGGTATAGAGAGTGACAGGACCGCAATGGCACAATGCGGTTACCGTAAGATGGAAACCCCAAGACTGGAGGTTATAGCCGACATAGGCAACATCACCGCATCATATCAGCCGGGACACACTCATGCCGACACATTCAGTTATGAGATGCGCCTGGACGGTGCTCCTTTCATAATTGACACCGGCATATCCACCTATAACAAGAACGAACGCCGCCAGTACGAACGGAGCACCATAGCCCACAACACCGTTACGGT
>DBYT01000046.1:9238-21307 GCA_002309915.1 Bacteroidales bacterium UBA1179
CCTTATAGAAGCCAGTCATGACGGATTCGGCAGAAAGCACCTGCACACCCGCTCATTCAAGGCCGATACCGCCTCCCTGACCGTCACCGATCACTGCAAGACTGACCTTGAGACCATAAGCATGATTCATTTTGCACCTGAAGTAAGGATCATATCGGTCGGGGGCAACAGGATTGAGACCGATAAGGCTATAATCACCCTTGACGGCGCATCACATGTTGAGGTCACGGATGTGGAGACATCGGTCGAATACAACCGTTTAAGGCCCTGCAAGGCAGTAGCAATAAGATTCAGTGAAAGACTGATGACGGTAATTACCCCCTTATAAGATTGTAGATCTCCATCACCTTGGCGGGTACGTCAGCCTGCGGATGGTAATCCACATGTTTTCCGGATTCAAGCGCATCGGCACACTTCTGCGCCAGTTCCTCCACATCGCCTTTATGGTAGAGAACGGCTTCGGCCGGTCTGGTGCAGACGTCACTGGCTACTACGGGAGTACCGAACTGCAACGCCTCCTTGACTGATATGCCCTCCATATCCGAGTTGGTGGCACGTACAAAAAGGTCACTCTTCTCCCAGACCTCAAAGCCGTTGACATCGGACCCTATAACCAGCATGAACCTGTCTGTGAGTCCCAGTGACCTGATACGTTCAACGCACTGGTCAAAGTACTCCCTGTCACCCAGTATCGAGAAGAGGAACAAGAGGCCCACATCCATGCCCTTGCGGTTGACCAGGATATCCATCATCCCGATGATTTGGTCAAAGCCGTAGACATCGCCCCAGACGTTACGTTGAAGGATTGATGCATTGGTGGATATGGTATATCTGTGCTTACTGAAGAATGACGTCATATCGTCCGGAAGGCCGCGTCTTTCACTCTCCGTAGGCGGAATATAAGTGGGCAGCACGGTCATAACGGACCGGTCAATGCCGTACTTTGCGGCCAGCAGGTCTACGAACTGGGGATCATTGAAAATGACTGCACGGGCACGGGACAGGAAACGGCGGACAATCCTCTCCTTCCAGCCCTTGAGCAGCAGGAGTTTCCTGTTATGAAGCGTGATGACGATATCATGACGCCATCCGGTCAGGTACAATGATGTAAGGAACCATACATTGCAAAGCTGCACATGTATTATCCTGCGTGACACGAACGGCAGTTTCAGGATTTCAAGCAAACGGCACCTGACATCCTTCACGTAATCGCATCGGGAGCGTGAACGGGCAAAGTTCTTCAGGATAACGGATTCATCCATCACATGAAGAGCTCCGGCCAGCTTATTGCAATAAGCCGATATACCGCCAACGGGAGGCGGATAGACGCCCCATATTTCAACTTTGGTCTTATTCTTCATTGAAATAGTCTTCTTTTATTACCAGGCTCTCAAACACGCTGCGGTCAACAGAGTCCCTGGAGCGCATGTCTTTCAGCAGCCTGCGGTATCGGCCCATGGCTGAGCGGCCGAAGGCTTTACGGAGTGCGCGCATCGTATTGGGGAAATAGATCACGCGCCAGACAAAAGAGAACAGAGCGCTGCTGTTAAGTCTGATATCGATATAGCGGTTAAGCAGATGCAGATAAACCTTACCTGATTTTGCCATCATGTTACCGGCTGAGCCCACCTTATGATAGATGACGGAATCCATCACACAGGCCATCTTCAGTCCGCGTTTTCCCATTCTCATAGAGAAGTCAAAATCCTCCTCACCAAAGAAGAACCTCTCGGTCAGAAGCGATCCATCGGGCTCCAGCACTGAGGGCAGGCAGAACAATGCGCAACCGGTAACAAAAGATATGGGCAGGAAATACTTTCCTTTCACCTTATCCTCGCGGCAACCGGCATATTTATATCTCCGGAATCCCAGCCTCAGTATTCCGCCGCAGTTCCAGATAATGCTCTTGTCGTAATAGTAGTTGATCCTGGGAGTAAGTACGCTGTATTCCTTATGGGTGCTGATAAACCCTTCAAGTCTCTCCAGGAAGTCAGGTGTCACTTCCGTATCGTTGTTAAGGAGAAGATAGGCATCCGGATTATCGGCCGATGCAAACCTGACACCCCTGTTGTTACCTCCGGCAAAACCGTAGTTGCGGTCCAGCTCGAGCAGTCTTATGTCAAGCGATGAAGTTTCCTTGTACTGACGCAGTCTGTTTACTGAATCATCGGCCGAACCATTATCGACAATAACCGTAAAGAAGTCTCCCCTTACTTTCGCAAGAGAATCCAGGCACATTACGGTATCATCGGCCCCGTTCCAGTTCAGTAATATGACCGCCGTCTTCATTTCCTACCTCTTATTTTGAAAAGACAACCTACGCAAAGCATTGTAAGAAGCATCTCTGACAGTGACATTGAACAGGCCGCCGCAGTAGCGCCGTATTTTCCTGCAAATATGAGAATAAAAATGACACTGAACACTCCTGTGATCATCACCGAGTTGAAAAACTGTTTCTGACGGTTCATATTGATCAGGCCCAGAATGCCTATCAGGTAATTGATCTCACCAAAGAATATGACAAGTGTCATGATCCTTATCAGAGGTATGCAGTCACGCATACCGACTCCGCACAACAGGTCAGATATCCACGGAGCGAATACGTAAACCGCGCCGGACAGCAGTGCCAGGACCGCCGAGAACGGCAGTGATATCTTTTTGAGCAGGTTGATGTTCTCAACGTCAGACTTATCCTTGAAGCGCTGGCTCAGATGCGGGAACAAAGCCTGTGCGGCCGGTGCAACGATTGACTGGAAGCCTTTTATTACCTTTTCGGCAGCCGAATAGACGCCAACCACCTCATTGGGAGCAAGTTGCTTAAGTATCAGGACATTCGCATTCCTGTACAGGAAAATGCCGAATGTCGAGCCGAACACTGCACTGCCCTCCTTTAACTGATATGCTATGTCACGTACGGAGGCCAGTCTCAGTTTCATTCCGAACTGTCTGGCTGAGAGTATAAGGCTCAGCACACCTGCCAATATGTAACCTGCGGAATTCAGGAGAATCAGAAGGAAGAAATCCTCAGTACTGCGTATCACCACAAATACCAGTATGGTAAAAAGGATCTTTGATGAGGCATTGACAATCGTCATATACTTCATCCTTTCCATACCCTGGAACAGCCAGACCGGAGTCAGGACATCGCCGATTACCATTCCCAGGCCCAACATGAACATCAAAGGAGCAACGTCATCCTTAAGAATGAAACGGGACAATACCATTACCAGTGCCGAGAGCACCAGAGCAATCATGAACTTGCTTATAATAACCGCATTATAGATCTCGTTTACTCTCTTGACATCATCCCTGCACTGTGAAATCTGCTTGGTGGCCGAGAAATTGAAACCGTATGTGGCAATGATGATTATGTACTGAAGTATGGTATATACGTAGGTATAGATACCATAGTTGGCCTTGCCCACCACATTCAGTATGTAAGGCAGCGTAATAAGGGGCAGCAGGATATTCAGGGCGTTCAGTACTGACAGATACAGAAAATTGCCGGTCACCCTTTTGATGGCACCGGAATCGCCGCCCCGCAGCTTATCCATTGCATTGTCAAGACGCTGCTTCAGTTTCATAGCGCTTACCTTTTGTAGTATCAAACAACAGGGTAAAAGTCATTATGACCAATACCATAATCGGAACCTCAATGCTGTCCAGCTGGGAGAAATAATAATCAAACCATCCCATGCCTAACAATGAGCACTGATAGAACAGTATCACATTTACATATACGCTGTTGAATTTAATGGCAAAAATCTTGAGCATATATGTAAAAAAGCTGAGAAACAGAGTACATCCTACAAACTGGAGACCATTGGAAAAGATGGCAATGGTACCGAACATTGTCCTGGTATTGGTATAATTGATTCCGTTGTGGTAATAGAATGGATTTACCGGAGTAACCAGATCGTTGTTGTCCGTAAACAGGTTTATTATATTCACCATCTGGGCATAAAGCACCTCAAACGAGCCCCTGTCCGGATAACCTGCCACTGCGTCCATACTCAGGCCGAACGTTCCGCTGGTCAGATAATGGACAAAATGACGGAATATGAATCCTATCACCGTACCGCTCATCTCCACGTCACCGCCAAGCACCAGCGACATTATATATGATATCAGGAATACCATTATTGCGCCGATCAGCACATAAAGCAGCAGCTTGCCGGTTAGTTTGGCCTTACCCGAATAGAGTCTCATGGAGAGGCCGGCCACACACGGAATTATCACCCAGCCCTTCACCTGATGGACAAATGCAAAGAACACCAGCAGCAGGATGGGAATCCACAGCCATCGCCTCTGCCGGTCGTAGAAGTATATGCACAGTATCAGCAATACACTGTTTATCTTGCTTAGATGTGCCCAGAGTCCGTGTCCGTCATAATCCATTCCGAATTCATCGCTACCCAACGATGAAGTGGATGTTCCTAAAGTTTGTTTAAGTCTGAGCAGGAATGCAAGGCACATTATTGCCGTCAATACGACAACCGCTTTTGACAGTCCATTACCGTCATCAATAGGCTTGCAAACCGGTTTGCCGTGTTTCTGCATGGCAAAGCCCAAAACATAACTCGGTATGGCAAAGACCAGCAGGCCGGCAATCCAGAAGAGTATGGTGGGATAATAGAAATCCACAAAACCCAACCTGCCCGCTATGGCGATCGTCACCAGAAGCACTGCCACATACGGCAACGTAAGAAATACAAGAGGAGTATAAAGCGTATGCCACGCCTTAACTTCAAGGTAGAGCAGTACTCCCACCTCAATTAAAAGTGTAAGGAGTATCAACAATCCCATAGTTAAGCTTCAAGAATACGGTCCTTTACGATAATCCAGGCTGCAGTTCCAAAGAATGCCAGGAACACGAACAGTATTCCTATCATCATCTTCTTGGGGGTTGTTGCTTTGTAAGGAACGGTTGAAGGCTGCAGGAGTACCACTACAGGAGTCTTTTCAAGCAGTTTGGTCCTGCACATGTCCAATTGCTGGGCCAACTGATTGTAAAGGTTGTATGCAATATCCTTCTCGTCCGACAGACGGTCCTGCTCTATGAGATACTGGAGTTTTGTCACTCCCATGTGCTGATCGCAGTATTCCGCATATGCACGCTGGGCGGCATAATAGTTATCCCTGGCCTCATCATACATGCGCTGGGTGTTATCCATATCCTTGCGGGCCTTGGCTGTCCTGTACTCAATCACATAGTTCTGGATGTTTTCAGTAACGACATCGGCCACTATTGATGCAATTCCAGCATCCTGCATGGTTACATTCACCAGTATAGCGCTGGATGTCTTGTCAAATTCAATTGAGATCCTGTCATTCAACTCTTTCAGGCGTTTCTGCTGCTGCCTGTTAAGACGTTTGGGATCCAGTACGGTGTCATCATCCAGCAGTTCAACCTTATCGCGCTTGATCAACTTGAACGGAGCGGCCAGCACCTTACCCCACCATGGCTCTTTCTGATACTCGCTGAGATAATTATAGAGATTGGTGGAAATGGAGTCTTTCCTGTACTTTCCTTCAACCTTAATGACAGCCAGGTCACAAAGGAAGGGAGTTGTAGAGACAATCTGAGGATAGAGCTGAGGATAGATAGCCTCTTCCTCGGTATCCACATTGATACCGGCCATCGAAGCCAATGCGCCCAAACCTCCGCCTATACCCAGGGACGGTGAAATCTCGGGAGCGATTATGGCAGTTGACGTGAACTCCTTAGGAATGCTGAATGCCACGATAATGGAAAGCACACCGCCGTAAAAGCAATTGAGTATTAACCTCTTGCGTTTATCCCAAAGTAATTTGAAGAGATCTATGATTTCTTTCAGATTCTCCTTTTTGTTCTGATTGTCCTCCATAACCGTCATTTCAAGAGACTCATGAGAGCCAATACAACTGTTGCCAATGATGCTGATGTCGAGCCTAAGCTGAGAATCTCTGTTGCTGTGAGTCCCTCACGTACCTGACGGGCAGGAACGACAATCTCACAACCTGGCTGAACCAGTTTGGATGAACGTTTCTTTGCCTTGGCTACAGAACCGTTCATATAAACCACGTAAGCCTTGCTCTTCTTGGCTCTCTGTGAGTATCCACCGGCCTTCTCGATGTAGTATTTCAGGTTCTTACCCTTTACATATGGTGTGGTGTTCGAGAACATCACCTCACCGTTGATCTTAACGGTATTGGTGAATACCGGAACTATGATTCGGTCACCGTCACGCAGAACGATATCGGCAGGACCGCCCGGCTTTTCAACCGCCTCCTTAAGGTTGATACCGACCTCGAAGGTTGTCATGTTGATGAGCTTGTCCACAGCCTTGGCCAGTGCAATGGAGTCATTACCCGCAAGAATCTCTGCGATGTCATGCATACGGGCTCTCTCATCATCGGTCATCTTACGTTCCAGACGCGCTCCCTCGGGATACGCCTCCGAACTGAACTGACCCACTCTTTCCATGATGTCACTCAGACGCTCGTTATTGGTAGCCAGAGAATAATATCCGGGGAATGTAACCTCACCCTCCACAATTACTCGACGGTTAACCGAATAACCCGGACTGCGGCGGATATATACCTCATCGTATGGCTCCAGACGGAAATCGTTGTCCTGGATTGAAAGGTCTTCGTTGATACTGAATGAGAATGTCTCGGCAAGTGACTGGGCTTTCTCGACTGCCTCCTTGTCACGGTTGCGGCGTACCACATCCACCTTACTCAGAGAGGCATCCTCCTTAAGACCGCCGGCCTGCAGGATCAGGTCCTCAATGCTTGTATTGTCGGCATAACGGTAATCGCCGGGGAACAGCACCTCACCGTATACGCTGAATGTCTTGACCTCACCTACGTCAAACAGACTGGGAATGAACAGTACGTCATGATTACGCAATGTCTCATCCTGTGCGGTACCTTCCATCAGTCCCTTTATGTCGATGGCAAGGTTCGTAAGGGTCTTGTCGGGATTGGTGCGGCTCAGCAGTGCTCTTGATGGGAATGCATCCTCCTTAAGACCGCCGGCAGCCTCAATCAGTCCTTTGACAGTAGTTATGTCACCGTCTATCTGGAACTGTCCCGGACGGTATACGGCACCGCGTACCTCGGCCATATTGGCAAATGACACCTGAATGGAATCAACATAGACCGAATCACCGTCTACGAGTTTGAAACTGGACTGCTGTTCCTTTGTGACAGTAAAGATCTGACGCTGGAAATCGCCCATGCGGACTACACGAACATCCTTCTTATATGCATTTGACTCCAGACCGCCGGCATAATCAATAAGGTCTGCCAGTGATTCCTCGGGAGTCATCTCATAAAGCATCGGCCTGCGTACGCGTCCGTCAATGTTGACCAGAAGTGAATGAGGTGATACTATTACAACGTCATTGTCATTCAGACGGATGTCATCCTGTACCTTGCCGTTGCGGATATAGTCATACATGTCGATCTTGGCCACCTCCTCATTCTCATGATAGAGTTTGATCTCTCTGAGTGATCCCAGGTCATTTACACCGCCTGCCATGTATATTGCATTGAATACGGTGGCAAATGATGAAACCTGATATGTGCCGGGATTCTCAACGTCACCCATCACATTCACCAGTACTGAGCGGTTCTGACCGAGTGACAGTTTGATGCTCGAATTTGAATCGGAGCCGTCCAGTCCTGAATAGATCTGGCTGAATACCTTTTTTATATACGCATCGGCCTCCTGTATGGTTTTTCCGTTGAGGTAAACAGGTCCCAGGTCCTGAACCATGATATTGCCGTCGGGTGAAATCACCTCACGGATGGAACTCTGGGCAGCGCCCCAAATATCGATGATGACCTCATCACCGGGGCCGAGACGGTAGTTCTGCGGAGTTGCCAGACTGGAACTCGGTTCGAAAGTCAGATTCTGGCTCTTGAAAATGTCATGACCGTAAATCTCTTTCTTCTGAGGAAGCAGCGACTGTTTCAGAAGATATATGGAATCCACAAAAAGGAACATGGACTCGTTGTACATGCTCTGGAGTCTCTCCTTTTCAAGGGTTTTGCTATCGGTCATCTGTGTGCCGCCTAATGACTGGTCGGCAGGATTAACCAAATTAAAAGACTCCCCCTGCCCCGTTCTTGAACGGGATGTTGAGGAGCCCTGAGACGGAATCGTATTGCCCAATACGCCAGTGGCCTGCTGCTTTTCATATTTCTCGCGCATCCGCTGGAGCTGTTGGACTGTAACACCTCTCTTGTTCAGATTATATACAATCTGTTCCTGTGAAACTCCCTTGGCCTGCTGTTCCTGAACGTACTGTATTATCTTATCTTCCGACATCTGCGCAAAAGCAGACAGACCGGTGAACAGGAACAATGACAAAACAAGATACTTTCTCATAAAAAACGGTAGAAACTAATTCAAAATCAGAATTTCTTGCCACTGAACACCGAGAAGAAAGTCCTTGCGATGATTCCCAGGTCAGTGAAGATATTGCGGTTATCCAGATAGTCCAGGTCATATTCAAGACGCTTGAGCATCTTGTCCATTGTGTCTGTGTAGCCGTTGAATAATGTTGCGTATGATGTGACTCCCGGACGCATCAGATAGATGTAACGGTAGTCATCGGTCTCACGGTTTATCTGGTCAATAAAGAACTGACGCTCAGGACGGGGGCCGACAAACGACATATCGCCCTTGAGTACATTCCAGAGTTGCGGAAGTTCGTCAAGGTGATGTGCGCGCAGAAAACCTCCGAACGGAGTCAGATATCTGTTGCGTTCACTCTCAAGACGCGGAATACCGTCTGATTCGGCATCAGTGCGCATTGTACGGAACTTGTAGATCAGGAACGGTTTTCCTTTATAGCCCACTCTCTCCTGTTTGAAGAATACAGGACCCTTGTCGTAAAACAGGATGGCGGAGAATATCAGAATCAGCGGAGAAAAGAGCACCAGACCCAACACTGAAAAGATGATATCAAAAGCCCTCTTCAGTCCCAACTGAAAGGATCCCATTGCATCCGAATGCTCCATACGGTACATGCTACCGTAGCTCTGTATTTTGTAGTTCAACATTGTAGATTTACAGGTTTATAATATAACGCGCACAAAAAGCAATAATTGTGTAACAACGCTGAAAAATGTCAATAATCCATTCCTGCACATTCGGAATGATGACTATTTTTGCACTCACAAGCACTTTAAGTACGCTTTTTCAATTGTTTGGAAAAGTCGCGCAAAGATAATTAAATTACTGGATATACTTAACATTTAGATATGAAAGCATACGTTTTTCCCGGACAGGGTGCCCAGTTCTCGGGCATGGGTAAAGACCTGTATGACCAGTTTGACTGGGCAAAAGAGTTGTTTGCAGAGGCCGATTCAATCCTCGGATTCAAGATTTCAGACATCATGTTCAGCGGCTCGGACGAAGATCTGCGCCGCACCGATATAACACAGCCCGCAGTGTTCATCCACTCAGTTGCAGTAGCCAAGTCTCATGGTGCCGATTTCAAGCCTGACATGGTTGCAGGACACTCACTGGGAGAGTTCTCAGCACTTGTAGCCTGTGGCGCACTCTCATTTGAGAGCGGTCTGAAACTGGTTTCACAGCGTGCCAAGGCCATGCAGAAGTGCTGCGAGGCTGTTCCCGGCACAATGGCAGCCATCATAGGTCTGCCCGACGCAAAGATTGAGGAGATCTGTGCAGGTCTTAACGAAAAGGGTCTGGTAGTGGTTCCCGCCAACTACAACAGTCCCGGTCAGGTGGTTATCTCAGGTTCAAAAGAGGCCATCGCCGCTGCATGCCCCCTCATGACCGAGGCCGGCGCAAAGCGTGCCCTTCCCCTGGTTGTAGGCGGTGCGTTCCACTCACCCCTTATGACTCCCGCCAAGGATGAGCTTGCCGAGGCTATCAGCAACACTCAGTTCAATAACCCCGTTTGCCCCATCTACCAGAACGTGGATGCCAAGCCCCATACCAATCCCGATGAGATCAAGGCCAACCTTGTAACCCAGCTCAACTCACCGGTACGCTGGACTCAGAGCGTCCTCAACATGATTGCTGACGGCGCCGAGGAGTTCACCGAGTGCGGTCCCGGTGCAGTCCTGACCGGACTCATCAAGAGAATCAGAGGCTAAGACCTATGGAAAAGGCGGTCATCTACCAGATTTTCACTCGCGTCGGCTGCAACAGCGGAGGCAGGAATGTGCCTGGAGGTGACATCCGGATCAACGGTTCAGGCAAACTTGAAAGTTATACTCCCACCGTCCTTGAGAATATCAAGGCGATGGGAGTTACTCATATATGGTTCACCGGTCTGATAGCCCACGCATCATGCACCGGTTATCGCAAATACGGCATTCCGGAGTCACATCCGGGAACTGTCAAGGGACGCGCCGGTTCACCCTACGCTATCCGTGACTACTACGACATAGATCCCGACCTCGCACTGTCCGTTCCGGACCGCATGGCCGAGTTCCAGGCATTGGTAGACCGCGTTCACGCTGCCGGCATGAAATTCATCATGGATTTCGTACCCAACCACGTTGCCCGCGAGTACCGTTCCGTAGCCAAGCCCAAAGGTGTAAAAGACCTCGGTGAAACCGATAATAATGAGCTTGCATTCAGCCCGCAGAACAACTTCTACTACCTGCCCGGACAAGCCCTGTCCGGAGAGCCCGACTGGGGAGATTACAAAGAGTTCCCGGCCCGTGCCACAGGTAATGACAAGTTCAGCGCAAGTCCCACATATTCAGATTGGTATGAGACCGTAAAACTGAATTACGGAGTTGATTACATGGCAGGCGGACAACGCTGTTTCGACCCCGTTCCCGACACCTGGAAAAAGATGCTTGACATCCTGCTTTTCTGGGCTGCAAAAGGCGTTGACGCGTTCCGTTGCGACATGGCCGAGATGGTTCCCGTCCAGTTCTGGGACTGGGCCGTATCAAGGGTAAAAAAAGCACACAAAAAGATTGTTTTCATCGCCGAAATCTACAACCCGGGATCCTACTGGGATTACATCAACATAGGTCACTTTGACTACATATATGACAAGGTGGGTCTTTACGACACCCTGCGTGCCGTAGTCGAGGGACGTGAATCGGCCACGGCCATTACCCGCTGCTGGCAGCAGAACGGCGGTAACGGTCCCAGCATGCTCCACTTCATGGAGAACCATGACGAGCAGCGCATAGCATCCCGATTCTTCGGTGGAACGGCACAAAAGGGACGACCCGCCATGATTGTATCGGCCCTTATGGATACCTGTCCAGTCATGGTATATGCAGGCCAGGAGGTCGGTGAACCCGGCATGGACCAGGAGGGATTCAGCGGTCTTGACGGACGCACCACCATCTTTGATTACTGGGCTCCTGACACCCTGACCCGCCTCTATAACGACGGAAAATGGGACGATGCCCGACTTACAAACGATGAGCGAGAACTCAGAGCCTTCTACTCCACTCTTCTGCGTATCTGCAATCAGGAGCATGCTGTACGTGACGGCAAGTTCTTTGACCTTATGTACGTGAATCCGCTCTCAGAGTCATTCAATCCCCACAAGCAGTACGCATTCCTGCGTGCCGACGGCAAGGATGCCATCCTGGTGGTGACAAACTTCAGCGACCAGCCGCTCAACACTACGGTCAATATCCCGCAGCACGCCTTTGACTACATGGAGCTAAAGGCTCAGGACAGCATAAAAGTCAAGGATTTGCTCTCCGGACAATCTTTCAGTATCAATCTACATCCTGATACTCCTGTACGCTTCACAGTCCCTGCACAGTCTGGAGTCGTACTCAAATTGAGAATTGAGAATTGAGAATTAATACGCAGAACCTGCGTAAAAGCCCGCGACATTAAAAAAGGTTCGGAAATTTCCGAACCTTTTTTACAATTCTCAATTCTCAATTTTCAATTCTCAATTA
The DNA here is from genome assembly GCA_002309915.1 of Bacteroidales bacterium UBA1179. Taxonomy (GTDB): domain Bacteria; phylum Bacteroidota; class Bacteroidia; order Bacteroidales; family Bacteroidaceae; genus Colenecus. The sequence goes on from DBYT01000046.1 coordinate 21,152, forward strand.
CTTGAAACTATCCCAACTCTTGATTGGTATGTCATCGATATCTACTGTGCAGAAGGCATTGATGAACGAACTTGCAAGTCTTGCGTTGGTTATCAGCGGGATGTTCAGGTCAATGGCGGCACGACGGATTTTGTATCCGTTTGTGAGCTCATGCTG
>DBYT01000046.1:21356-21583 GCA_002309915.1 Bacteroidales bacterium UBA1179
AGAGCCTGAGGCTGCTGTCCCTCCTCGCTAGGCCAGTAAACGCGGGTATTCTTTATGCCGTTATCCTCAAGGTACTTTGATGTACCGCCGGTAGCATACAGGTTGAATCCGTTTGAAACCAGCATCTTGGCAGCATCCAGCATGGCGGCTTTCTGCTTTGCGGTACCGGTTGAGAGCAGAATGTTCTTCTTGGGAATGCGGTAACCTACTGAGAGCATTGACTCCAG
>DBYT01000046.1:21639-22739 GCA_002309915.1 Bacteroidales bacterium UBA1179
GGATCGGCCTTCTGCAGACGGTTGAATGAGAACTGTGAAGCCTTGATACCAACGTAGTCAATATCGAACAGGCTCTTCTCAGGTGCCTCCACAGGTATGCCAAGCATGATCTTGGTTGCTATCTCAATCAGGTTGATCTTGAGCACCTTGCTTACGAACGGGAATGAACGTGATGCACGCAGGTTACACTCAATTACCTTGATATCGTTCTCACGTGCCAGATACTGGATATTGAAAGGTCCGTTAATATGAAGTTCCTTGGCAATCTGACGGCTGATGCGCTTGATACGCTTGACAGTCTCAACATAGAGTTTCTGGGGCGGGAACTGGATGGTAGCGTCACCTGAGTGTACACCGGCAAACTCAATGTGCTCACTGATGGCGTAAGCAATGATTTCACCGTCCTTGGCAACGGCATCCATCTCAACCTCCTTGGCGTTCTCGATAAAGCGGCTTACTACAACCGGGTGCTCCTTTGATACCTCGGCGGCCAGCTGCAGGAAACGCTCCAACTCCTCCTGGTTGCTGCAAACGTTCATGGCAGCACCTGAGAGCACGTATGAGGGACGTACCAGTACAGGGAATCCAACCTTATCGATGAACTTGCCTATCTCCTTCATGGATGTAAGCTCGCTCCATTCGGGCTGGTCAACGCCGATGCGGTCAAGCATTGCAGAGAACTTCTCACGGTCCTCGGCATTATCAATGTCCTTGGCGCTTGTACCCAGAATAGGCACGTTCATGGCGTCAAGTTTCATAGCCAGATTGTTGGGGATCTGTCCGCCGGTTGATACAATCACACCGTAGGGATTCTCCAGCTCAATTATATCCATAACGCGCTCAAACGTGAGCTCGTCAAAGAACAGACGGTCTGTAACGTCGTAGTCAGTACTTACTGTCTCAGGGTTGCAGTTGATAACGATGTTGCGGTAACCCTCCTTACGGACGGTATTCAGAGCCTGAACGCCGCACCAGTCAAACTCAACTGATGAACCGATTCGGTAAGCACCTGATCCGATAACGATGATTGACTTCTTGTCATCAAAGAAAGGTATATCATGTGCGCATCCGTTATAAGTCATGTACAGGTAGTTCTCCTT
>DBYT01000069.1 GCA_002309915.1 Bacteroidales bacterium UBA1179
TTTTAATAACAATGTTGAAATCAAAGACTAATTCCGGTTCCAAAAAAAGATTCGCTCTTACCGGATCGGGCAAAATCAAGAGAAAACACGCTTACCACAGTCACATTCTGACCAAGAAGACTAAGAAGCGTAAAAGAAATCTGGATCACTTCACACTTCTTGATCCGGCTAACGCTAAGCAGGTTAAGTCACTGCTCTGCATGAGATAATCTAATCCCGATTAATCAACAGTCAAAAACAGAAAACTATGCCGAGATCAGTAAATCACGTTGCTTCTAGAGCAAAGAGAAAGAAAATTTTAGGTCTTACCAGAGGTTACTTTGGTGCAAGAAAGAACGTTTGGACCGTTGCCAAGAATACTTGGGAGAAGGGTTTGACTTATGCTTTCCGTGACCGTAAGAACAAGAAGAGAGAGTTCCGCGCACTGTGGATCCAGCGTATCAACGCTGCTGCCCGTCTGGAGGGTATGAACTACTCACAGCTCATGGGTGCCATCCACAAGGCAGGTATCGAGATCAACCGTAAGGTGTTGGCCGACCTGGCTATGAACAACCCCGAGGCTTTCAAGGCTATCGTTAAAAAGGTTAAGTAAGCCAACAGCTAATAGTTAAAAAAGTGTCCGGATGGTTATTCGGACACTTTTTTTGTTACTTTTGTATGACCGCACCGGGTTAGATCGGGAGACTCATCAATAAAAATGAAGAACCGGGATTGCTTCGGTTTCCAATGGCGGGCCACGCCCCTTAGGGGGTAACCTTCGGTCGGTGGATTACAAAGGAGGCTGGGCGCTCAAAACTTATATTTCCGGAGTTCTCATCACATCACCGATGCGGTTTTTTTGAAATAAGACGGGCTGATCCCTTTCTGGACCAGCCCGTCTTCCTTAATATATATAGAATTTGGCAGTTACTCGGTTATATAGACTTTCTTGCCGTCTATGATGCTCATTCCCTTCTGATTGCCGTTCACACGCATGCCGCCGGTATTGTATCGGATTCCATTGGTGTTGTAGTCATCATCAGTGACATACTTTACATTGGTAGGAACAGAGAATCTTATATCCAGCTGGTCTATGTTGATGCCTCCTCCGGTTATGGTGACGCGGAGTCTCTGCTTTCCTTCATTGATATTCTCGCCAAAATAGATTGAAGGCAGAGTCCTGTACTCATTCAAGGCGCCGTAGCTATATGATACGTCTGCCAGTTCGATCTCCTGGTTGTTTTCATCCATAAGACTGATCCTGAAACTTGCACTGTCATTCTCAAAACTTACGGTTGGTCTTACGTAGTAATAACCCGATTTCTGGAAGTTGACGGTGTACTCCAGCCATTCGCCCGGGACGGTGTAACCTATGCCGTACTTTGTTCCTATACGTATTATGTCAACACCTTCGTTGTCCTTGCGGTATCTGGAGGCTCCCTCGTCAATCGAGTCGCTGTCGTGGTATGTTATACCGTCCATGCATCGGTCAAAATTCTCGGCCTCGAGCTTTCCCGGAACGCTTACGTTGGAGTATGCGCTCCTGGCCTGGCTCACAAGGATGGATGTGGATGTCAGGTTGGACTCATGCTTGAGTTTGTCGATGGCAAGGGCAGATATGGTTACCGTTCCTATTACATCGGGAATATAGCTGTAGACAAAGGGTCTTGATGTCAGGGTCTTGACGAGCTTGTCATTGACGTAAATCCTGATGCTGCTTAGCGTACTGTCCTTTTCCGGATCGATGGTGGTGAAAGAGAGTTCGGTGGGGTTGCCTACGGCTGTGGGATTGGGAGTGGCCGTAATCTTGAGGTTAAGGCTCTCATCAATCTGTATGTGGTCAAATGTTACCTTGTCGACATTGCAGCTGCTGCCCGTTATGGTGAGGCGTATGATATGACGGCCTTCCTCAAGCGGGATAACGGTCTTGCCGGTTATAGTGGTGTACTTGCTCCAGTCTGAGCTTGCGGTCTGGGGTACGCTTATGTTGGGGGTTATGTCAACAAGACCTTCGTCTGTGTTCAGAGAAAGACGGAAACCCGAACCTGTCGTTCCTGAGGATGCGACAGCGTGGTAATAGTAGTAACCGGTTTTCTGGATATCGACCGTGTATTCAAGCCACTCATCGGTGTTGGTGTATCCAATTGCTTTGCCGCCATTGCCTGTTACTACGTCAACTCCATAGGATGTGCGGAAACTTGCATCACCCTGGTTCTGGGCATCATTGTCATGATATGTGACTCCGTCGCCGCCATTGTCATAATTCTCGGCCTGGATGGTGCCGGGGAGTGTTGCGGGGGTTCCGTATGCGGAGCGCGGAGGAAATGCGGTGAAACTGCCTTCACGTGTATATGCCTTGCCTTCACTGTAGGCGATTGCCTTAAGTGCGTATTTGCCCTCGACGGTGGGTACGAACTTGGCTACGTAGGGGGCCTCGGTGAGTAATATGGTGTCCTTTACGTCAACTCTGGTGACAAAGAGCTTGATGCTGTCGATTGACTTGTCGGGGTCAACCATCTTTGCACGTACTGTAATGTCCAGAGTGTCGCCGCGTGAGGCGCTTATGGTTGAAGGCTTGATGTAGAGTGATATCTGCTTCTTGCCGCCGGGGAACGGGCTCTTGGCGGTCTTGGCCTTATCGGAGCTCATGTATTCCTTAAGCCAGGTCATTGCGGGGCGCTCAACGCCGTCCCTGTACAGACCTGAGTAGTCAACCCATGTCGCTCCGTATACATATCCCCAGATGGTTACGCCTGCGCAGTAATCGGCCTCCCACATCAACGGGAATATGTTCTGGTACTGTGTCTTCTGCTGATTGTCATCCTGAACGTTGATATCCAGCTCTGTTATGTACATGGGCATCTTCAGGGCGTTCTGGATCTTGGTCATGGCGTTGCTCAGATTCTCCTTGCTGATGTCGTTCACGTCATGTGACTGGCATCCGTATGCATCGATGGGGGCGCCGGCGTCACGCAGGGTTCGTACCAACTCTATGTATGCATCGGTGTCATGCTGGAAGGTGTTGAAGTCATTATAAATAAGGATGGCGTTGGGCCAGCGCTCATGAGCCAGCTCGAATGCCTTGATAAGCCAGTCATATCCGGTCTTGCCACCGCCTCCCAGTGACTCCTTCATAAGGGGGTTGCCCTGCTGGTGCATGCCTACGGCCTCATTGACAACGTCAATCATGGGCAGGTCGGGGTAGTGTTTCTTGACCTCGTCGAACCATTTTACCATTGCGTTGTAACGTTCCTGAACGGGCAGGCTGCTGGTGAACCAGTTGGGGTACTGCGAGCCCCATACCAGCGCGTGGAACTTATAGGTGAATCCGTGGCTTTTGGCGTAGTTGAACGGGGTGTCGCTGCCCCAGTTGTAACTGCCTCTGGTACCCTCAACTGATCCCCATTTGGATTCGTTCTCAGGGGTGATCTGGTTCCAAAGGGTGTAGTACGCGGGTACTCCGCCTCCGGCATCAACCTGATACCTTGTTGTGATGTTACCCAGGAACTTGTTTGGGTTCTTGGAAAGCTGGGCGTTGACATTTGAAAGACAGAGCGCACTTAACAGTGCAGCTGATAAAAGACGGTTAAGTTTAGGGTTTAAGAACATAATCCTTTTATTATTCATAGGTCAGTTTAGGTTCTACAAAGTTATAAATACTGATTAAAAATGCATTGATTGTAGTGTTAAAAGAGGATCGGCCCGCTCTTTTATTTCATTATTGGTTTTAAATCCTTAATATTGCGGAAAATATAATCTTTCAGTGAAATGAAAAGGAGCAATACTATCGTCAGAACAGGTGTCTTTATGACGCTTTTCCTGATGCTCTCTGCGTTTGCAAAGGCCGATACGGACTACACATTTGTCTTTACTACTGAATATTCTTCAGTTCCATGCATATATGCCGGATCTCCCAATTACTTCAAACTGGAGGTCAAGAATACCGGCGGTACCGATGCCCAAAACGTCGTTGCCGAACTTTTTATCGACGAGGAGCGGATTTGGAATGAGACTATAGCCTCTGTTCCTGCAGGCCAGGAGGTCAGTCTGGATGCAGTTGATTATACAATCAGACCGATAATGGAAAATACGATCTGGGGCGATGACCACGATACCATTGCCTACAAGGTTGTCATCAGGGAAGGCGATGTGGTGAAAAAGCAGCAGGTGTTCCGATATGGAGTCGTATACAACGGTTATCTGGGCAAGGAATATGCCTATCCCTATCTGGATACAACGTTGAGAGTGTTCACTTTCCAGGGCGATGTACAGGTGCTGGTTCAGGAAGCCGATAAGAACATGAGTGCACAGGAAACCTCCAGAGAGGAGGATTTCGCTATAGCGCTTGGCGGCGGAAGCATCCACAAGGCATTGCTTTACGTATCCTACAACTGGGACAAGACACCTGACGGTGATTTCAAAACCTGGACCACCTCTTTCAATGACAATACGATTGCTCCCATAGCCGATTACCGCGATTGCGGCAATCTGGGCAGATATGCCAGATACGGATACGGTCTGGTGGTATATGACGTCACGGATTATGTCGCAAACGGTAACAATACGTTCGCCTTGGAGAAATCGGCCGGTCAGGTAGGGGTTTATCCAAGTTCAATGATTGTTTTGGTTGAGAATCCGTCGGCCACCTCTAAGGCTGTCTATATCGTCGAAGAGGCCGATATGCTGTCCGCCCAGTACAATAAGAACGTTGATGCCGTTTATCCTACTTCATTCGAGGGCATAACGGGTGACAAAGCCAAGTTGTATGTATTTGCCGCAAGTGCTCAAGCGGGGGAGGGTGATCTGATTATCGATGATACCATCCATTCCGATATCTGGTCAGGAACCAGCAATTCGGTCGAAGTCTATGAACAACCGTTTGATCCCGGAGATGTTTCGGTCAAATTGAAAGGAACAGGTTCAACTCTTCTGGCGCTTCAGCAGATGGTGGTTGTGGAACTTACTCCTACAGGATTTATAAAGCCCGCCGGTACCATTGATGATGCTCCCTGGTATGGCCTGGATGGCAGGAGGCTGGACGGCATACCCACTCAGAAGGGTGTGTATATCCGAGGAAATAAAAAAGTGGTAATCCTTTGAGAAATACCACTCTTGAGCGATAGACGGGGCACGATCCCGCGACCTTCGGCTTGGGAAGCCAACGCTCTNNCCAACTGAGCTACTATCGCAATTGCGTCTGCAAAGATAAAAAAAGTACCATTGGGGTCTGACCCCAATGGTACCTTTTTTTATTCAACCTCAAGGGTAACTATACTTGCGGCGGGAATCTCAAGGATGAGGTCTCCCGTTTTTTTGTCGATGCGGGCTCCGTCAAAATCGGCCAACTTGATCTTGTCGGGATTCTCAAAGGTGTTGTAGTTGCTGGCCTTGTCGCTGGTAAGGATCTTACCGCTCACCTTCTTGGCCTTGATGCCGTCCAGTTTTACGGTTACGCTCTGAGCCTCGTTCAGCTTGACATTTGACATTGAAATGTGCAGCTTGCCGTTCTTGGTCGATGCTGTTGAACTGAACAGCGGCAGAGGACGGGTTGCAGTCTCATCAGGATTGGCTGCATAGCGCTCGTTGGGAGTCAGCTTAACCTCAACACCCTCCAGGTCGGTGGGAATGTATGTAGCGTCCATGTGAGGCTTGTACATATCAAATATCCAGTATGTCGGAGTGAGCACCATCTTGTCATCCTTGGTCAGGATCATGGACTGGAGCACGTTGGCAACCTGGGCGATATTTGTCATCTGGATGCGGTCGCAGTACTTGTGGAACACGTCAAGTGACAGTGAAGCTACAAGAGCGTCACGCATGGTGCTCTGCTGATAGAGCTGTGTGCCGGGCTCCGGCTCCCACCATGTACCCCACTCGTCAACCAGCAGCGGAGTCTTGTGCTCGGGATCATACTTGCTCATGATAGCCAGATGCTTCTGGATAACCGGCTCAATACCCAGGCACTTGCCCAGACACCAGTAGAAATCCTCATCGCTGAAATCCAGAGCGGGCTTCTTGGCACCAACCCAACCTGATACGGTATAGTAGTGCAGAGAAACGGCGTTCATCATTGAGCCAATCTTCTTCATCAGGACATCGGTCCACTCATAGTCATAATCGGTAGCACCGCTGGCAATCTTGAACAACTGAGTGCCGTTGTAGTCGCGGCAGTAGGTCTGATAACGACGGAAAATGTCTGAGTAGTACTCAGGCAGCATGTTACCGCCGCAGCCCCATGCCTCATTACCGATACCTATGTACTTAACGTGCCAAGGCTCCTCACGACCGTTCTGCTTGCGCAGCTTGGCCATCGGACCATCGGCGGCGTTCATATACTCAATCCACTTGGCAGCCTCCTCTACGGAACCGCTACCTACGTTCAGTGAGATGTAAGGCTCGCAGCCGATAAGCTCGCACAGGTTCAGGAACTCGTGTGTACCAAAGCTGTTGTCCTCAACAATGCCACCCCAGTTGTTGTTTACCATAACGGGACGATTCTCCTTGGGGCCGATGCCATCCATCCAGTGATATTCGTCTGCATAGCACCCGCCCGGCCAGCGCATTACGGGAACCTCAAGCTCCTTAAGGGCCTCAAGCACGTCATTGCGGTAACCGTTTGTATTGGGAATTGATGACTCCGGACCAACCCATAGACCACCGTAGATGCAGGTACCCAGATGCTCCGAGAACTGTCCGTAGATGTTCTTGTTGATTGTGGCACCCGGTTTGTCGGCGTGGACATTGACCGTAACTTCATTCTTTGCGCTTACTGACAGAGCTGCTGTCAGAGAGAGCAGGAAAAAGATTTTTCTCATTATTATCTAGAATTATGTTGTTTCTGAGTTTCAAAGATAGTATTAACTTTGCAAAGTATGAAAAAGGGATTATTTATAATTGCCACACTGCTGTTCTTTACGGCGTGTTCATTCAATAAACCTGTATCGGAATGCCCCGACTACAGAATCTACATCTATCCCTCCGATACCCGCGAGACCATAATCCAGTCAATCCTGGAGGCCGATTCCCAGGCAAACGCCAAACCCCTGAACTTCCTGCTTGAGCACCGCGACTACGATGAGCACATCCACACCGGATGTTACACCATCAAGACCGGAGCCACACCCAAACAGGTGTCCGATATGCTCCTGAGCGGCAACCAGACTCCCGTGCGCCTGACCATCAACAGCACCCGCACCATCGGCCAGATGTCACGCGCCATTGCAAACCAGCTCATGGTTGATTCGGCCGCAATAGCAAGCCGTCTTACCAGTCCCGCATTCCTGGACTCCATGGGCTACACCCCCACCAACGTATTCTGCATGATCATCCCCAATACCTATGAGGTCTATTGGAACTCATCGGCCAGCGCAATATCTGTCTCGTCTGGTAAAGGAGCGCAACCGCTTCTGGACCGATGAGCGCAAGGCCAAGGCCAAATCCATAGGACTCACTGAGGATGAAGTCATCATACTGGCCTCAATCATTGAGGAGGAGACTGCAAAACTTGAGGAGTTCCCCATCATTGCGGGCGTCTATATGAACAGGCTTAAGCGTAAGCTTCCTCTGCAGGCTTGTCCTACCGTGATTTTTGCAATGGGTGGAGAAAGGCCCAAGCGCGTGCTCAAGAAACATCTGGAGTACGACTCACCTTATAATACATACAAGAATCCCGGATTGCCTCCCGGCCCGATACGCTTTGTCAGCACACAGTCCATCAACGCCGTGCTCAACTACACAAAGCACAACTACCTCTATTTCTCGGCTAAGGAGGATTTCAGCGGATCACACTATTTCAGCACAACGCTCTCGCAGCACAACGCTTACGCTGCCCGCTATCAGCGAGCCCTTGACAAAGCCGGCATCCGCTAAAAATGATACCAATGGGGCCTGACCCCATTGGTATCATTTTTTATGCGGGCTGATGCTGTGGGCGCAGTAAATCGTTTACGGTTTTTACGGGATTGAAGGTTGACAGGGGCACCTCGACGAAGAGGGTGTTCCAGTCNNCTCATGGCTCCGTTCCAGAGGCCGGGCAGTTCAAGGGCCTTGAGTTCGCGGCCGTTCTTGGACTTGCTGGAGATGAATCCTGTGGATTTGTCAACGTAATCGGGCAGGTTGAATGCGCCTCCCTTATAATTACGTACTGCGCATACCAGGTCAACCGGGTTGAAGTGGGTGCCCTTGGTGAACATCTCCTTCTTGGCGGGATCATTCAAGTCAATCTGTGAGCTCTCCAGGATCTGCAGCGATACTGTGCCGTCGGCGTTGTATGCCAGGAACGGACCTCCGCCGGGCTCGCCTACGTTCTTTACCATACCGCATACGCGGATGGGGCGGTTCAGCTTGCCGTGCAGCCATGCTGCCAAGTCCTTGTCTGTCTTGCCTGCAAGGTCCTTGCATCGGCAGCACAGGGTGTTCTGAACGAAATCGGTGATTTTACGGAGTTGGGCATCGGTATACTTCTTGGTGTCAAGCAGACGCAGGTACTCGAATACCTTTTCCTGTACGCTTACCAGTATGCCGGCCAGAAGTTTCTTGTAGGTGATGGTATCGGTCTTGAAATGATCAGGTACAACGTTGTCTATGTTCTTGATAAAGACGATGTCGGTGTCCAGGTCATTGAGGTTTTCAATTAGAGCACCGTGACCTCCGGGACGGAACAGTATTGAGCCGTCGTCGTTGCGGAAGGGGGTGCCGTCGGCAGCGGCAGCTACGGTGTCGGTGCTGGGTTTCTGCTCGGAGAACGATATGCAGTAAGTGGTTCCGTAGCGTTTGGACAGTGTCCTGGAGCAACCCTCGGCCAGTGTCTTGAACAACTGTTTGTGCTCGGGTGATACGGTGAAATGGATGTGGACCGATCCGTCCGAACCGGTGGCGTAAAGTGCGCCCTCGGCCATATGCTCCTCAAGGGGTGTGCGTGCGGCGGCTGCGTATTTATGGAACTTGAGCAGTCCCTTGGGCAGTGCGCCGTAATTGAGTCCGTCGGCTCCAAGAAGGTTGGAGACTACGGCTTTGTATCGGCCATCGGCCATAAGGTTCTTTATGGATTTGCCTTCATTCTTAAGGCAGGCGGAGTCAAGTTCGCCAAAGAACGCAAACTTCTCTATGTTGTCAAAGAAAGTCTTCTCAAACGGGGTGGTGGGGACGTCATAGGATGCGTCCAGGAAACCGAAAAGATCCTTGAACATGCGGCTTGCGGCACCTGATGCGGGTACGAACTTGGTGATGGTGTGCTTGCTGCCCGAGCAGTAGGCGTCCCAGGTCTTGATGTACTTGTCACACTGGCTGTCATCAACTGCCATGATGCCGTTGCCTACGGATGCGGCGGCCTCCAACTCAAGGAAGGGGAAACCTTTTCTTATAAGCTCCAACTGGGCCTTGACTTTATCGGCCGATGTACCTTTCTTTTTAAACTGTTCCAGATCTTTCTCGTCAAACATATATACAAATGGTTTGTAAGTCCTTTTTTAGGTTATCAAAAGTAGTGCTGTTTTTTGGATTTGACAAAGAAAAGGGACTTATAATGCGAGATGAAATTATTTTCATAACTTAGCGCTCAAATAAACTTGAACAATATGAAGTATTTAAAGTGTTTTGCCCTGTTTCTGTTTGCTGCGGTAACTATGCCCGCATGGGGCGAGAATGCAAACGAGGACGAAAAGTATCCTGAGATATCATTTGAAAAGACCACCGTTGATTTCGGCCTGTTCGACAAGGAACACGGTGATAAGGTATGCTGGTTCGTGTTTACCAATACAGGTCAGAAGGACCTTCTGATACTGTCGGCCAACTCAACCTGCGGCTGTACTGTTCCGGAGTATCCCAAGAACCCGATTCCTCCCGGCCAGAAGGATTCCATAAAGGTTTCATATAACGGCTCTACCCGCAGAGTGGGCATGATGAAAAAGACTATAGCCATTACAACCAACTGCAAGGTCAATTCATGCTACCTCTATATTCAGGGTGAGATGGTTGAAAAACTGGTGGCCGATAGGGTCAAGCCTGAAGAGAAGTGACCACGAGCGTATGGTCATCAGGTACTTTGAACTTTACTGAATAGCCGTCAAAATCAAATCCGTACTCACGGTCAGGGTCATCCTGATAACGGGGACGCGGATCCTGAGCTAGAATACCCCGGAGCGCACTGAGCGTTCCGGGTTTTATTTTGGCCTGGAGCTGCTCGGGGATGACTACGTCGAGTTTATGCATGGAGACGGTTCCGGTAAAGCCGGAGGTTGCGTCAGGGATGCAGTCGGTATAGGGTATGTAGGGTTTGATGTCGTAAATGGGGGTCCCGTCCATAAGGTCAGCGCCGCTTACATGCAGTACGGGGCCCTGAGGGGTGCTCAGTTCTATGGATTCCAGCTTGACACATGACAGCCCTATGGGGTTGGGGCGGAAGGGAGAACGCGTAGCGAATACGCCCAGACGGGTGTTGCCTCCCAGACGCGGCGGACGTACGGTGGGTGACCAGTCCTCACGTACGGCCTCCGAGAACTCCCAGATGAGCCATATGTGACTGAATCCCTCCAGTCCGCGCAGCGCATCGGGGTTGCGGTACTCGGGACTGAATACAACGGTTCCCTTGAGTTCGGGCACCAGTCCGCTCTGGCGCGGTACTCCGAACTTGCTGGCGAATCCTGTCCGTATAGTTGCTATAGGTTGCATTTTCTGCATAGTTAGGAACAAATGTACGTAAAAATAGAATATATTTGTAGTATGTCTAACATCTTCAAAACGCTCGTGTCGGTCCTGATGGTAGTATTGCCATTGGGAAAGGGGCTGTCGGCGCAGGTACTGCCTGTACTGAACACCTTCAGCGGCAGAACGTTTGAAGGTACTGTTGACGTATCGTGGCCTGTGCTGTTTGACGGTTGCACGTTCAATACTGACGGATTGGTGCTGAAACATTCCTACGGCGCCTTGTTCCGTAACTGCACGTTCAATTGCAAGGGCGGGCAGCTGTGTATGGCAGGCAGCGGTGACGGCATTATCCTGGCCGATTGTGAGGTGAACGGCTGCGACGCCCTGAGCATATGCAGGGAGTACAGTCCGGCATCCAGAAACTACATCACGGGCGTTACCGTGAACGGTCATGAGTGTACGGTGCTGGACGAGCAGGAGACCATCATCGACATAGACGGTCTGGAACTGGCCGGGAGCGTTGCCGACGGCTCGGGACCGCTCATAATGATAATGAGTGCCGATAAACGCGTGCTCAGAAGCGGTGAGATAGCATATCTGCATCTTCGTGGTCTGGAGAAGGGTATGTTCGTGGGCTGGCAGGCATCGGACAGGAGTCTGAAACTGACGGTCGATGAAGACGGAATGGGCTGCAGGGTATATGCGGAAAGTATAAAAGGGAACAGCAGGGCGGTCATATCGGCCTATACCGAGTATGGGTTGGAGGCAGCCGTAGAGATAGAACTGAATGAATAGGCTAAGATATTGGCTCTTGAGTGCGCTGCTCTGTCTGCCGTTTTGCGGACGGGCCGATGCACAGGACTCGGGTCAGACGGCGTTTGACCTGAACGAGAAGGCCATATCATACCTGTGGAACAACCTGGACTCGGCCGAGCAGTATGCTCGGTTTGCACTTGACGTGACGCGCCGTCACAGCGACGAGCATGCCAAGGCGATAAACACTCTGGCGCGTATAGCGTTCATGCGCATGGATTACACGCAGGCCTGGGACCTGTACAGCCAGGTGCCTTCAATTACAAGTAATACGCTGGAGATTGTGGGCTCTCAGATTGGTCTGATGCGGATATGCCAGCGTACATCGGACAACGTCTCATTCTATCAGTACCGAAACGAGATTCTGCTTAACCTGCGTGCCCTGCATGAGGAGCAGGAGGCGCTCAACAGCGCGCAACTGGACCGTCTGATGTCATTGGAGCGATCGTTCCGTATGGAGTCGGCGCAGTACTGGTTCGAGTTGGAGCAGTTGGGGCAGGCGGGCAGTGAGATGGCTCATGTGGTGCCTGATAACCGTCTGCGTGACGATCATGACCGATACCTTATGTATACCTACATGCACGGTCTGGGTATAGGAATAGAGGAGAGCGATATCGCTTCATACAGGCTGCGTAGTCTGGACAACTGCCTGCGCAGTGCAACCCGTTACAATAATGTAAGGATGCAGGCGCTGAGCATAAGCGCCATCTGCTCGCTGCTGCTGGAGTACGGCACTGAGAATGTGCTGTCTGGTGTCAGCAGTGATATGCTCTCCAGGTTGAATGCATCGGACGTGAATCCGGAACTTCTGCCTACTCAGCTGGCACTCAAGGCTTTGCAACTGTCGGCATCGTACGGCGGACAGTATGAGATAATTGAGTGCGAGCGTCTGCTGGCATCGTGTTACATTGAGCGCGGACTTTATGAGGAGGCGCTCAGCGTACTGGGTACGGCACTTGATATGCTGAATGCCAACTTCCGTCTTAACAGCGCCGGCCGTACGGAGCAGGAGCGGTTGGAGCCGTATCGCAGTGACGGCCGTATAATCGAGGAGGAGTGGATGGATGCGATGCCTCACGGTGTGGTGCCTGAATGCATGGCTTCGCTGCGTGAGCAGATGAGTCTGGCATATTCGGGGCTCAATGACAAGGAGGCATCGGACTATAACCGTACGGTATATCTGGAGATTCAGAAGAATATCCGTCTGGACCGCCGTTATGAGGCACGTACCATACTGCTCAAGCAGTCCAACCTGCGCCTTAAGGGTATGCTCTACGCTATGGCTGTGGCAATAGTGCTGCTGGTGGTATTCATACTGCTGTTCCATAAGCGGATCAATGCCGCAAACCGCAAGTATGTGGAGATGATCCGAAAGACGGTTGATCTGTGCGAGCGCATCCTTAAACCGGCTCCCGAGGGTCAGGATACCACAGAGTGGCTCAACAGCATAGAAATTCCGGATATCAAAGGTGTAGATCTGGCTCCGTATCTGAAGGCCGCTCTGCGTAATGCCGATGAACTGGTGGGTCAGGCCGACCGTCTCAAGCAGGCCGAGAAGCAGCATTACCTGTACCGCCTGCATGCCGAGACAAACAAACGCGAGAATCTGGTGCGAAAGACCTGCTGCCAGGTGGTGGCCGAGTGCCTGCCGTACATAGACCGTATGCGTTCCGAGATAAAGCATCTCTCCGAGTTGAAAGCCGGCACGCCGCAGTACGCTCAGAGCATGCAGTACGTGCGTGAACTTGCCGAGCGCATAAACCAGTACAACGACCTGCTGTCCCAATGGATACGCATACGTCAGGGTGTTGTGACACTTAATGTAGAGAGTTTCCCGGTACAGGGACTGTTCGATATTGTAAGCAAGGGCAGCCGCAGTTTCAGCCAGAAGGGCGTGGAACTGGATGTGGTTAAGAGCGACGCCGTGGTTCGCGCCGATCGGGTGCTCACACTGTTCATGATAAATACGCTGGCCGATAACGCCCGTAAGTTTACACCTGCCGGCGGTAAGGTTACCGTCGAGGCTACGCAGGGTGATGACTACGTTGAGATATCGGTATCAGATACAGGCGTGGGCCTGAGTGAGGC
>DBYT01000016.1:0-1823 GCA_002309915.1 Bacteroidales bacterium UBA1179
TATATGACATCATATCCCCGCAACGATGAGAAACGTAACTGGGAGAAGAGCATGAAGGAGCGCAAGTGGCTCTATCAGACTCCTGAGCAGATACTGATCAAGGCATCTAACGGTGCATCGGACTTTGGTAACAAGTTCGGACAGCCGCTTATCTGTGGTTCTCTGCTTACTTTTGAGCATCAGGAGAACGGCGAACAGTACGGTTATGACAAGGTAATCATGCTGGCCGGCGGCGTTGGTTACGGCACCAAGCGTGACTGCATCAAGGGCACTCCCAAGAAGGGTAACAAGATTGTGGTGCTGGGTGGTGACAACTACCGCATCGGTCTGGGTGGCGGATCGGTTTCATCGGTTGAGACCGGACGTTATTCATCGGGTATTGAGCTGAACGCCGTTCAGCGTGCCAACGCCGAGATGCAGAAACGTGCCTACAACGTGACACGCGCTCTGTGCGAGGAGGATACCAACCCCATTGTTTCAATCCACGATCACGGATCGGCCGGTCACGTGAACTGCCTGTCCGAGCTGGTTGAGGAGTGCGGTGGTCTGATTGACATGAGCAAACTGCCTGTAGGTGACAAGACTCTGTCATCAAAGGAGATAATCGCCAACGAGTCACAGGAGCGTATGGGTCTTCTGATTGACGAGAAGCACATTGAGCACGTACGCAAGATTGCCGAGCGTGAGCGCGCCCCGATGTACGTAGTGGGTGAGACCACCGGCGATGCCCGTTTTGCCTTTGAGCAGGCTGACGGTGTCCGTCCGTTTGACCTGGCAGTAAGCCAGATGTTCGGTTCATCTCCCAAGACATATATGGTTGATGAGACCGTTGAGCGCAAATATGAGAACGTAACATACAGTGATGATAAGATAGAGGAGTACCTGGGTAACGTGCTGCAGTTGGAGGCTGTTGCATGTAAGGATTGGCTGACCAACAAGGTTGACCGCTCCGTAACAGGTAAGATTGCACGTCAGCAGTGCCAGGGCAAGTTGCAGTTGCCGCTCTCTGATTGCGGTGTGGTTGCTCTTGACTATCGCGGCAAGAAGGGTATCGCAACCGCTATCGGTCATGCTCCGCAGGCCGGTCTGGCCGATCCCGCTGCAGGCTCAGTGCTGTCAGTTGCCGAGTCACTGACCAACATAGTATTCGCCCCGCTTACTCAGGGACTCAAGACAGTATCACTCTCTGCAAACTGGATGTGGCCCTGCCGCGCCCAGAAGGGTGAGGATGCTCGTCTGTACAGCGGTGTCAAGGCCCTGTCAGACTTCTGCCTTGAACTTGGCATCAACGTTCCCACCGGTAAGGACTCACTCTCCATGACCCAGAAGTATCCCGACGGCAGCAAGATCATCAGCCCGGGTACCGTAATCGTTTCATCGGGTGGTGAGGTATCGGACATCCGTAAGGTTGTATCACCTGTGCTTGCAGACCGCAAGGACAGCGTGCTCATTCACATAGACTTCAGCTTTGACGAGCAGCGTCTGGGCGGTTCGGCCCTGGCTCAGTCACTTGACCGCATTGGCAGTGACGTTCCCACTGTAAAGAACCCCGAGTATTTTGCCGATGCTTTCAACGCCGTTCAGAAACTCATTGACAAGCGCATGATCCTGGCCGGTCACGATATCTCTGCCGGCGGTCTGGTAGTAACACTGCTTGAGATGTGCTTTGCCAATCCTCAGGGCGGTCTGGAGATCAGTCTGGACAAGCTGGTGGGCAAGGATCTCACAAGCATGCTGTTTGCCGAGAACCCGGGCGTTGTGCTGCAGGTTGAGAGCAAGAAACTGGATGCCGTTAACTCATATCTTGACGAGGCCGGCGTGGG
>DBYT01000016.1:1910-9210 GCA_002309915.1 Bacteroidales bacterium UBA1179
GACCGCAAGCAGTCATTCAACGGCTGTGCCGACAAGCGTTACAAGAACTACTCAAAGCAGCCCATGGATATCAAGATTGCCTACAACTTTACAGGCAAGCTGAGCCAGTTCGGTCTGGATCCCGACCGCCGCACGCCCAGCGGTGTCAAGGCTGCAATCATCCGTGAGAAGGGTACCAACGGTGAGCGTGAGATGGCTTACACACTGTGGCTGGCCGGATTCGATGTCAAGGATGTAACCATGACCGATCTGGTAAGCGGCCGCGAGACTCTGGATGATATCAACATGATTGTGTTCTGCGGCGGATTCTCCAACTCGGACGTTCTTGGTTCTGCCAAGGGCTGGGCCGGCGCATTCTTGTTTAATCCAAAAGCCAAGGAGACACTGGACCGCTTCTACGCACGTAAGGACACCCTGTCTCTGGGTATCTGCAACGGCTGCCAGCTGATGATTGAGCTTGGTCTTATCAACCCTGACTATGAGAAGCAGGCACACATGCTGCACAATGACTCACACAAGTTTGAGTCATCATTCCTGGGTCTGACCATTCCCAAGAACGAGAGCGTAATGTTCAAGACCTTGAGCGGAAGCCGTCTGGGTGTTTGGGTTGCTCACGGTGAGGGCAAGTTCTCACTGCCTTACGCCGAGGATAAGTACAATGTAATCGCTAAGTATACATACGCTGATTATCCCGCCAATCCTAACGGATCTGATTACAATGTGGCAGGTATAGCAAGTGCCGATGGCCGTCACGTCGCTATGATGCCGCATCCCGAGCGCGCCATATTCCCGTGGCAGTGCGGATACTATCCCGCTGAGCGCCTGGATGATGAGATCACCCCGTGGATTGAGGCATTCGTGAATGCCCGCAAGTGGGTTGAGGCTCAAAAGTAAGATATGCTGCTGACCCTGTTCATCACCTTCTTCAAGATAGGACTCTTCACCATCGGTGGAGGTTATGCTATGATTCCGCTCATAGAGCGTGAGGTGGTGGAGCGTCAGGGCTGGATCTCACGTGAAGACTTCCTGGACCTTCTGGCTATTGCCCAGTCCGCCCCGGGAGTCTTTGCTGTAAACATATCCATATTCATCGGCTACCGGATGCGTAAGTCCATCGGCAGTTTATTCTGCGCTTTGGGCACCGTGCTTCCGTCCATTATCATCATCCTGGCCATTGCACTGTTCCTGGGCAATTACCGCGACAACCGGATTGTGGAGAATGTCTTTAAGGGCATCCGTCCGGCCGTTATCGCGCTGATACTTACTCCCACGATAAAACTTGCATCCAAAGCGGGCTTGAACAAATGGACCTGGTGGGTTCCCGTAGTGACTGCATTGGCAATCTGGTGGCTGGGAGTATCACCCGTATGGATAATATTCGCAACCATATTGGGAGCAATATTGTATTACATCCTTAAACTGAGGAAGGCATGAACGCAGTGGTTTTATATCTCAAGTTGTTCTGGACCTTCTTCAAGATAGGTCTCTTCGGCTTTGGCGGAGGCTACGGAATGCTGTCGCTCATCCAGAATGAGGTGGTTGAGAACCATCAGTGGATAAGCAACTCTGAGTTTACCGATATAGTTGCCGTAAGCCAGATGACTCCGGGGCCGATAGGTATAAACTCGGCCACATACGTAGGTTTCAAGGCAATGGAGAATGCGGGAATGACGCGAACGGAGGCTGTCTGTGGATCGCTGCTGGCATCGTTCTCAGTCATGCTGCCGTCATTCATCCTGATGCTTCTGATAAGTGCCTTCTTTATGCACTACAAGGACCACAAGTCCGTCCAGACCGTACTCAAGTGGCTCCGCCCGGTGGTGGTGGGAATGCTTGCCGCCGCAGTTCTGCTCCTTCTCAATGAGGAGAATCTGGGCGTGTTCCAAAGGGATAACCTGCAGCTTTATGTAAGTATAGGCCTGTTTATACTGGCATTCATAGCAACCTACTATTGGAAGGTAGGTCCAATTAAAATGATTCTGCTGGCCGGCTTATTCGGCGGAATTTTCTACAGTATCTTTTAAGACTAAGCCTGCAAGGGTGAATCCGAAGATGGCGGTGATATGGGCAAGTGTGCCGTTTATCTGCGCCTTGGATGAACACCACTCATGATTGAGCAATTCCGGATTGCCCGGGCCCAGTTTGGCCTTGGGACACATGCACTTCTCTGTGCCGCAGGTGGTGTTGTGCCCTTTGTTTTGAAGCAGTTCATCAGAATAGACGCATTTGAATTTGCGGCGCGGGTACTGGTCGTTCTGCTTGAAACGTTTGCGCAGGGCGCGGGCCAGAGGATCTCCTTTTACCTGCCAGAACTCTGCCACGCGGATGCGGGTGGGGTCCAGTTTGAGGGCGGCTCCCATTGATGAATAGAACCTGGCCTTAGTGCGGGTGGCCATCATTATAAGCAGAGCCTTGTCTTTAAGGGAATCTATTGCGTCAATTATATAATCGTAGCTGCCTATATCAAAAGAATCTGCAGTCTCCTCTGTGAATATTTGCTGCAGGGCTGTAATATCGGCCTTGGGGTTTATGCTGAGCAAGCGCTCCTTGAGTACATCAACCTTTACCTGTCCTACTGTCCTGGCGGTGGCCATGAGCTGGCGGTTGATGTTGGTTATGCATACGCGGTCGGAGTCAACGATGGTGAGATGGCGGATGCCGGAGCGTATCAGGCTCTCTGCGCACCATGAGCCTACGCCTCCAACTCCAAATATGATGACCCGCTTGCTGGCGATCCCTTCCATGGCTTGGGTTCCCAGAAGCAGTTCTGACCGTCTGAATATTGCATCTTCTATTGCCACGATGCAAAGTTACAGATTTATTGTCAAAACAAATATGCTGAAACTGAGCGGATTGATGGAGGCCTGAATGCTCTGCCCTTTTCCTTCAAAACCATTCTCAACGGGAACGATGTTTACCGGAGCTTCAATTGAGTTGTCCTCATAGAGTTTGTCGCTTGACAGGTCAACACGCTTTGATGCCACCATTACAGCCTTCTTCTTGAGTCCGTTGAAATTGAATGTCAGCTGCTGCTCCTTATCGGAAGTGTTTGCAACCTTGATATAAATCTGATTACCCTCACGTACTGCGCTGGCAAACAGACCGTTCTGACCGTCCTGTCCGGCTACGGGTTTGCCGTTCATGGTAAGTCCTACCACATTCTGGCCCTTGTACTGGCTGTAAAGCTGCTGTACATACCAGCTTACGGTGCGGAATGAGTTCAGGTTGTCATACCAGATAAGGTCCGGACGCCATTGCCAGCCCTCTACATGGGCAAACAGAGGTGCATATGTGGCCATATGAACTATATCTGCATTGCGCTCCAGGTCTGTCATGAATGCGGCCTCAAGCAGTGATGCATAGTAGTGGTTCCACTTTTTGCCGGTAGCATGGCAGGCGTACTCTCCTGCAAATACCTTGGGACCCTTGCGGTCATAACCATCATAGCGGGTGCCCTGGCTCAGGAACCACTCATAGGGACGATAGAAATGCTCATCTACCAGGTCGGCTCCCAGACGTTTCATCTCGGGCCACAGGTAATCAAACTGGTCACCCTCGGAGTTGGGGCCCGATGAACCTACAATCTTTATGTTGGGGTAAGCCTTGCGGATAGCCTTGATGAACGGCTCCAGACGCTCGGGATAGAGTGCGTCCCACTGCTCATTGCCTATACCTATATATTTAAGGTTGAATGGCTCGGGGTGTCCCATCTCTGCACGAACCTTACCCCATGTGGATGTGGCAGGGCCGTTGGCAAACTCAATCAGGTCCAGAGCATCCTGGATATAGGGGTCAAGCTGGTCAACCGGAACGTGTGCGTTGATATCATCGTTCTGGAACTGGCATGCCAGACCGCATGACAGGATAGGCAGGGGCTCTGCACCTATATCCTCACTCAGCTGGAAGAACTCAAAGAATCCCAGTCCGTAGCTCTGGAAATAGTCGGGATAGAAACGGTGGGGGAATGTGTACTCCCAACGGTTCTCGTTGAGCGGACGGTTCTCTACCGGACCGACGGTATTTTTCCAGTTGTAACGGGTCTCCAGATCGGTGCCTTCTACAATGCAGCCGCCGGGGAAACGGAATATTCCGGGATGCAGGTCGGCAAGTGCCTGTGCCAGATCCTTACGCAGTCCGCCCTCGCGGCCTTTCCATGTGTCGGCAGGGAAGAGTGATATATGCTCAAGGTCTACGCTGGCTCCGCCGCGGGTCTCCATAAATATACGGAGTGTGGCTTTTTCAAGTGTCTGGGTGGGACGGAGAGTAACCTTGTACTGTTTCCATTCCTTTCCGTTTACGGTCAGTCTCTGCTGGCATACAAAATGGTTCTCACCCATAGAGGCGGTGTTGACCAGTTCAACTCTCAGTACGACCGGGCTCTCAGACCTGGCCCATACCGAGAAGTTGTACTGTTCACCTCTTACAATACCAATACCAAAGAAACCTTCATTATCAAGACCGGTATGCTTGTGGGCATGACCGGGATCTGTGAGGCGTACATAATGCGGGTTGCGCTCAAACGGTCCGTCATCCAGAACCTGTACGTTTCCGAATGTTTTCCATCCCTGGAGCGAGTTGGGGAATTCAAAAGAGCGGTTCTTTACCAACTCTGCATAAAGTCCGCCGTCGGCAGCATAGTTTATGTCCTCAAAGAAGATACCGTACATGGTACTCTGGATGGGAGCACCGGTTTTCTTAAGGTCTATGTCAAATGTGTTGTTGGCAGCACCAGCCGATAAAACCGACAAAAGTGCGAATACTGGACTGATTAAGCGGAATTGTTTCATATATGGTCAATAGGTCAGTTTGAATGGTCTTACATACCGGCAAAAATAACTATATTCGTGCAGAAAAACAGATTTACCAACTAAACTTAATATGAACAGAAAACTTATTGCAATGGCGGTGATTGCATCACTGGCCATCGGGGCTACTGCTGCCAAGCCCGTCAAGGCTCCCGCCGGCGGCAAGAAAATCAGTAATGAACTTATCGGCATATTCTTTGAGGACATCAGCATGTCGGCCGATGGCGGTCTGTGTGCAGAGCTGATCCAGAACGGATCGTTTGAGTTCAGTCCCGCGGAGCGTGACGGATGGGGCCCCGGAACCGCATGGCGTTCAATCCGCCCGGGTCATTCACTGGGTTACATTGAGCCTAAGCAGCAGGATCCCATACATCCCAACAACCCCAACTACATGCGACTTAACATAGAGCGCGTGGGTCATTACTATGACTACAACGGCTGGACCGGCGTGGGTATCCAGAACGACGGTTATGACGGCATCCTGCTTAAGGGTGGCGATAAGTATGACTTCTCGGTGTTCCTGCGCAACCCCGACGGCAAGGACAAGGAGGTTCGTGCCGTGCTGATGGTACCGGGTCGCGGATTCCGTGCTCAGCCTACCGTTATTGCCGATACCACCTTTACGGTTTCAGGCAGTGACTGGAAGAAATACGAGTATACACTGACTGCAGCACAGGATTGTCCCAACGCATCACTGCAGTTGCTCTCACTCACCACCGGCGTGATGGATATCGATATGGTATCTCTCTATCCGCAGGATACTTATAAAGGTCATGGCTTGAGAAAGGATCTTGCTCAGGCGCTGGTTGACCTGAATCCCAAGTTCATGAGATTCCCCGGCGGCTGCGTAGTGCACGGCGGTGGTGACGGATTCTGGGATACATACCGTTGGAAGACAACCGTAGGTCCCAAGGAGACACGTAAGGGTATCAAGAACACCTGGGGTTACCATCAGAGCATGGAGATGGGATACTTTGAGTATTTCCAGTTCTGCGAGGATGCCGGCATGGAGCCGCTGCCTATCCTGCCTTGCGGCGTAAGCTGCCAGGGTACCAACGGCGGTTGGAACATGCGTACACAGGCTCAGGATGCCGTTCCCATGGAGGATATGCAGGAGTGGGCCGATGAGGCTCTTGACCTGATTGAGTGGGCCAACGGTCCTGCCGATTCCAAGTGGGGTAAGGTACGTGCCGATGCAGGTCATTCGGAGCCCTTCAACCTCAAGTATCTGGGCCTTGGTAATGAGGAGAAGATTACCCCTGAGTTTGAAGAGCGTTTCAAGTTCATATATGACCAGGTTCGTGCCAAGTATCCCGATATCGTGATAGTAGGTACCGCAGGTCCCGGCTCACATCCCGGTAACGGTGACTATGAGGAGGGCTGGAAGTTTGCTACTGAACTTGAGGTTCCCATCCTTGATGAGCACTACTATGAGCAGCGCAACTATTTCCTTACCAGCCGTCAGTATGACTCTTATCCCCGCGACCGCAAGACCAAGGTTTACCTGGGTGAGTATGCCGCCAAGGACAAGAAACTGATCGATGCCCTGGCTGAGGGTCTCTACCTGCTGCATGTAGAGCGTAACGCCGATGTCGTTGTAATGACATCATATGCACCGCTCTTTGCCCGCAAGAACACCAACAACTGGAACCCTGACCTGATCTACTTTGACAATGAGCGTCCGTTCCTTACCTGCAGTTATTACGTACAGCAGATGTTCGGCCAGTCAAGCGGTGATTACTTCTATGGCGAGTGCGTTAAGTTTGACCGTGAGGATGACAACCTGCTGGGTCAGTCTGTAGTGCTTGACACTCAGGCCCGCAAACTCTATCTCAAGGTCTGCAACGCAGGTGAGAATGCTGCCAAGGCAACAATCGACCTGTCACGTTTCGGCGGATTCAAGAGCGTAACCAAGACTGTAATCAAGGGTGATCCCAATGATGAGAACAACTTTGACCAGCAGCCTATAGCTCCTGTAACAGAGAGTGTCAAACTTAAGAGCAAGGCAACACTGGATGTTGATCCTTACTCAATCACAATGTACAGCATCAGTCTCTGATAGTCTGTAAATACAAAAGAAGGCCGGCATCATGTGATGTCGGCCTTCTTTATTATCCTTTTTACAAATCTCAGTATGGATGGATGTTATTTGGCTATGCGGTTGTTGATGTATTCCATTGAAACGCTGTTCATTGCAACCTCGTTCTGGTCTGATACCAGGATCTCGCTGAACTTGTCGGCGTAAACCTCCTTGATGTCCTCGATCTTAGCGGTCTTCTTTGAATCGTTGTAGTCTGCGCGGCATACACCCTCGATCTCGGTGAGCATCTGCTGGTACATGGGGATGAACTGGAGGGCGTCGGCCTGGTTGAGCTGAGCAACTACGTCGGCTACGGTAGCCTCATTCTCGTTAACACTCTGAGCGTTTACACTGATTCCGAAGAACATTGCTGCAACGGCAGCGAAGATAATCTTTTTCATAATTCTTATTTTTT
>DBYT01000016.1:9231-13042 GCA_002309915.1 Bacteroidales bacterium UBA1179
CCGTAGTTAAGAGTCAAAAAGTGGCGGGAAGTTAAGCGAGAAGTTAAATATTTATCCTTCGTTAACATAATGCTTAACAAATGGAGATTTCTGAAAACACAGTTAACATAAAGAAAATCAGCGACAAACATAATTTGTCGCTGATTTCTCCTATTAATATTAACTTGTTATTTTATGAACTCCAATTTTGTGGTCATCGGGCCGTTTTTCCCGGTGTTCACATATAATAGTCCATAAAACGGCTAAGGTTAAATATAAATCAAAGATTTATCTTGCACTTGGCGGGAGCCGACTCGCGCTGGAGGCGGTTAAGTGCAGTTACCACATATATATAATGTGTGGTGCCGTCGCGGTAGGGAAGGTTTATGAATGAGCGACGGGTTATGGCAACTATGTTGCGGGGATCATCCAGGTTGATCTCCTGGTCTTTCTCGAAACGGTAGACTACATACTGTGTGGCTTTGTCCAACTCCTTGCGTGCCTTGGGCGCGGTCCAGAAAAGGACGGGGCCGTCACTGGTCTCAACGGGCATGAGTTTGCGTACCTTTCCCGGGGTGTTCTTGGGCAGGTAATCGGCCACGGGCTGCAGGGCGGGAGTGGAGTAGTACTCCTTGGCCAGTATCGTGCGGTAATCATCCGGGTTGTCCACTACTGACTTGGCGGGCCAGAAGCAGTTGCCCTGCAGGCCTCCCAGTATGCGCTCCAGGTTGAGCTTGTGACGCTGCTGGTTGCTCTCGGGGTGGCTGGGGTCCTTGTCGGTCAGGGTGCGCTCAACATCCTGTCCCAGGTACATGAGGCAGCCGCCGGCGTTATCGGACCACCATTTGGCCAGTATGGCGTAATCAGCAGCCTTGTAACCGGTATTCCAATATGTCTGCGGGATGCAGTAGTCCATCCAGCCCTTCTCAATCCAGTAGAGTACGTCGGCATAGAGGCCGCTGTAGTTCTCAAGTCCCGTGGTCTCGCTGCCGTTGGGATACTGGGCCGATTTGTTGCGGTAGATACCGAACGGGGATATTCCGAACTTTACCCAGGGCTTGAGTTCCTTGACGGTATTGTAAAGCTGCTCCACGAACAGGTTTACGTTGTCGCGGCGCCAGTCATCCTTGTTGGTGAATCCGCGGGGGTCCTTCTTGAAGGATGCGTCATCGTTGAACTTGAGGTTACCGTCAGGGTAGGGGTAGAAATAGTCGTCTATGTGGAAGCCGTCTATATCATAGCGGCTGACGATATCGGCTGCCACCTGACATATATAGTCACGGTTCTCCTGCAGGGCGGGGTTGAAAAGCGCCAGGTCACCGAACTTTATTATGCGCTCGGGATGAAGTTTCATCTGGTGCGTGGGCGCGAACTCGGTTGTGGGTTTGGTCTTGGCGCGGAAGGGGTTGATCCATGCATGCAGTTCCATGCAGCGGGCGTGACACTCGTCAATCATGAACTGCAGCGGGTCCCAGTCCTCATCGGGAGCCTCGCCCTGGAATCCGGTCAGATAGGCGCTCCAGGGCTCCAGATCGGACTTGTAAAGGGCATCGGCCTCAACTCTTACCTGGAACAGTATGGTGTTGATTCCGCATGATGCCAGTGAGTCAAGCTGGCGGCTGAGTTCGGCCTTGAGCTCGGCTGTGGGGATGCCTTCAAACTGATGGTTTACGGCCTGAATCCACGCTCCGCGGAACTCACGCTTGGGCGCCGCAGCGAATGTGAACGCTACGGTGAGCAGTGCGAGCAGCAGGGTGGCTAAGCGCTTCATTATTTCTTGGGCAGACTGTTGTACTCTTCAAGTGCCTCGGCCAGAAGTTTCAAGGCCTCCTTAAGATCCTCAACATTGAGCACGTATGCCAGACGAACCTGGTCATGTCCGTACTGCGGGTCGGAGTAGAAACCTGTGCCGGGAGCCATCATGATGGTCTTGCCGTCACGACGGAAATCGGTCAGACACCATTTGCAGAACTTCTCGCAGTCATCGATAGGCAGCTTTGCAGTGGTGTAGAACGCGCCCATGGGGATGGGTGAGTACACTCCCGGTATCTTGTTGAGTCCATCAATCAGGAATTTACGGCGTGTGATGAACTCCTCGTAGGTGTTGTTCATATACTCACGCGGGGCCGATATGGATGCCTCGGCTATTACCTGGCCGATGAGCGGCGGGCAGAGACGTGCCTGGCAGAACTTCATCACGGCATTGCGTACCTCCTGGTTCTTGGTGGCGATGGCGCCGATGCGGATACCGCACTCGGAGTAACGCTTTGAAACGGAGTCAATCAGGATTACGTGGTCCTCGATACCCTCCAGGTGGCAGGCTGAGATATAAGGTGAGCCGGTATAGATGAACTCGCGGTAAACCTCATCGGAGAAGAGGTACAGGTCATATTTCTTGACCAGGTCACGCAACTGAAGCATCTCCTTGCGGGTGTAAAGGTAACCCGTGGGGTTGTTGGGGTTGCAGATAAGGATACCCTTGGTGCGCTCGGTGATGAGTTCCTCGAACTTCTCGACCGGGGGCAGTGCGAATCCGTCCTCTATTGTTGACACGATGGGTTTGATCACAGCGCCGGCAGATACTGCGAATGCCATGTAGTTGGCGTAGGCGGGCTCCGGAACTATAATCTCATCACCGGGGTTAAGGCAGGTCATAAACGCAAACAGAACCGCCTCAGATCCTCCGTTGGTAACGATGATGTCATCGGGTTCAAACTTGATCTGATACTGCTCGTAATAGTCGCACAGTTTCTTGCGCAGGCTCAGGAATCCCTGTGAGGGGGTGTACTCCAGCACCTGGCGGTCAATCTTCTTGAGCGCGTCCAGACCAATCTGCGGTGACGGCAGGTCGGGCTGACCGATGTTAAGATGATAGACCTTGATGCCTTCGGCCTCAATTTTCTGTGCAATGCCTGACAGTTTGCGGATAGGCGAACTGGGCATGATTTCAGCGCGATTGGAAATCTTCATTTTGTTCTGTTTGCTATTTAAGACGCAAAAATACAACAAACCGCGGGCTTAACACCCACGGTTTGCATAATATTTTATTTAAAGAG
The DNA here is from genome assembly GCA_002309915.1 of Bacteroidales bacterium UBA1179. Taxonomy (GTDB): domain Bacteria; phylum Bacteroidota; class Bacteroidia; order Bacteroidales; family Bacteroidaceae; genus Colenecus. The sequence goes on from DBYT01000016.1 coordinate 12,267, forward strand.
GTATATTAATGTATTCTCTTGCCAAGAATCAGATTGTCGCCTGATGCATCGACAGTCCAGATCTCGGGCTTGCGGCCTGTACCGCCGTCGTGATGAACTGAGTAGAGCAGCTGGCCCTCGAATGTCTTGAAGATCATTCCGTGACCTGAGTTGTCACCCTTGAATGCTACCTCTTCCTGAATCCAGGGGCCCTTGATGCTGCCGCTGGTGGACCATGCAATACCGTTTGCATAGCGGTTCTCACCCCAGCTTGACCAGAGCATACCCAGACGACCGGTCTCGGTGCGGAACATCTGCGGGCCATCGGTTACCCAACCCGGCATCTTCATGCCGAATGTAGCCTCGCCGATTGAGTTCATCTCCTTTGACCATGCGGCCTCCGATGCGCGGAATATTGTGGTAGGCTCGGCCAGACGGTGTGTCAGGTCTTTTGACAGAGGCATGTAAGCCATGGTACCGTCAATGAGCTGTGTCCACTCGTGTACGAATACCATATATACGGTGTCGTTCTCCTCATAAAGAGTTCCGTCGATGATATCCCATGTTGTGGGGCCAAGGCAGAAGAGTGAGTCCTTAACAAGAGGCAGATAGGGGCCGTCAACCTTGTCTGATACCAGCAGCTGTGTCTGGTTCAGAGGTACGTTGTAACGGCGCGGAACCTGCTCGATGCATACGCTGTGGTTGTTCCATGTACCTGCATAGTAGAACTTGCCGTTGAACTTGTGGATCTCGGCAGCGGCTACAAAGTTACCCTGCATCCATGTGCCTGACAGGTC
>DBYT01000016.1:13111-14140 GCA_002309915.1 Bacteroidales bacterium UBA1179
GTCTCGGGATCGGGATAGATGAACGGGTCACTCATGGAGAGCTCCTTAAGAGATACGGTGCGAACCTGCGGTGCGGGACGCTGGCCGGCGGGGCGCTGCATGTTCATAGGAGGACGCTGTGCCTGACCCTGTCCCTGTGGACGCGGACGCATAGTGGGCATCATACCGCCAAAGTTGCGCTGTCCGGGAGTGGCGGGAGGAGCCTGCTCGCCACGAGGTACATTGACAATGATATTGTCGCGGTTCTCGCACATCTGACACTCTTGTGTGTTAGCGTTGTTCTTGCAGGAAACGGCCAGCAGGGCACAGGCCGCTGAAGTCATAAATAGACGGATTGTTTTCATATTACATTTATTGGTTTGAAGTATAATCACTAACGGAGAGCAAATGTAACGAAAAAGGGTGTATTTTTGCAAGAGAATTATTGAATTACATTAAAACCTTTTATATGCTTAAGAAATTATTCATTGCAGTTGCATTGGTTGCAACAGTTGCCTGTGGTTCCCAGAACGGAACCAAGACAACCCAGAAGCCGGATAAGAACTTCTACATCTATCTGGCGTTCGGTCAGTCCAACATGGAGGGTAATGCCCGTATTGAGGAGCAGGACCGTGAGGGTATAAGTGACCGTTGGCAGATGATGGCTGCCGTTGATTTCCCCAGAATGGAACGTAAGAAGTTTGAGTGGTACACCGCAGTTCCGCCGCTTTGCCGTGAGAATAACGGTCTTACCCCTGTGGACTATTTTGGCCGTACCATGGTTGAGAATCTGCCCGAGAAGGTTCGCGTAGGTGTAATCTGCGTGGCTGTGGGAGGATGTAAGATCGAGGCGTTCATGAAGGACCGTGCACAGGAGTACGGTGACAATGCCGCTGCCTGGATGAAGAACTGGATCGCTCCTTATGACAACAACTGCTACCAGCGTCTTCTGGATTGCGCCAAGGAGGCTCAGAAAGTTGGAGTCATCAAGGGATTCCTGATGCATCAGGGTGAGTCTAACATCGATGAGGAGGATTGGCCCGAGAAGGT
>DBYT01000062.1:0-218 GCA_002309915.1 Bacteroidales bacterium UBA1179
GACGAGGTTGAGGCAGTTATCCTGACACTTGACCGTGCAGAGCGCAAGATGTCTCTGGGTATCAAGCAGCTCAAGCAGGATCCGTGGGAGAACATCGAGGAGAAGTATCCCGTTGGTTCAAAGCACACCGCTACCGTACGCAACTTCACCAACTTCGGTATCTTTGTTGAGATTGAGGAGGGTGTTGACGGTCTGATCCACATCAGCGACCTGAGCTG
>DBYT01000062.1:230-4776 GCA_002309915.1 Bacteroidales bacterium UBA1179
TCAGAGTTCACAACCATCGGTGCTCCTATCGATGTTGTAGTTCTCGAGATAGACAAGGAGAACCGTCGTCTCAGCCTTGGTCACAAGCAGCTTGAGGACAATCCTTGGGATGCATACGAGTCAATCTACACCGTTGATTCAATCCACGAGGGTAAGATTACCGAGATGATGGACAAGGGCGCAGTTATCTCACTCGCAGAGGGTGTTGAGGGCTTCGCTACTCCCAAGCATCTTGTTAAGGAGGACGGNNNNGGTGAGACTCTCCAGTTCAAGGTAATCGAGTTCAACAAGGATTCAAAGAGAATCATCCTCTCACACAGCCGTATCTTCGAGGATATCGCCAAGGCTGAGGCTAAGGCTGAGAAGAAGGCTGCCCGCAAGACCAGCGCCAAGAAGGAGAAGGAGGAGCCCGTTATTCAGAACCAGGCTGCTTCAACCACTCTCGGTGACATCGACGCTCTTGCAGCTCTCAAGGAGCAGTTGGAAGGTGGTAACAAGTAATCCCTGATTATCACATTATTTAATAAAAGGGCCGCACGCGTGTGCGGTCCTTTTTTGTACCTTTAACCCGCTTATATGGAAAAGTTTGAGGTCACCATATTAGGTTGCGGATCGGCCACGCCCAGTCCCAAACATTACACTTCGTCGCAGGTCGTTGAGGTTCGCGGCAAACTGTTTATGGTGGACTGCGGTGAAGGTACTCAGATACAACTACGCCGTTCACGCGTTGCGTTTGCCCGCATCAACCATATATTCATATCCCATCTTCACGGTGACCACTGTTTCGGACTGCTGGGTATGATATCGTCGTTCGGACTGCTGGGACGTACTGCCCCCATGTTCGTACACGCTCCCCGGGAACTGGAGCCCATGCTCACACAGGAACTGGCATTCTACTGCAAGGAACTTGAATTTGATGTAGTCTTTCAAGGTTTTGATCCGGGCGTGACATCGGTCGTATATGATGACCGTTCGCTTACCGTAACCGCGTTCCCTTTGAAACACCGCGTGCCCTGCGCCGGATTCCTGTTCCGTGAGAAAGCCTCATCGGACCATCTGGACCGTGCTGCGGCCGATTTCTACGGAGTTCCCCAGTGGGACTACAACCGAATCAAGGAGGGCGGTGATTTCACCACGCAGGACGGTACCGTCATACCGCACGACCGCCTCACCAAACCGGCCGATCCGGGACGCAGTTACGCCTACTGCTGCGACACCATGTACAACCCGTCCATGATTCCGGTCATCAAGGGAGCAGACATGATATATCACGACTGTACCTACGCCGGTGATGACGCAGACCGTGCCAGGAAACATTTCCACAGCACAGCCACCGATGCAGCCCGCACCGCACTTGAGGCCGGAGCAGGCAAACTCATGCTGGGCCATTTCTCGGCCCGCTATACCGACGAGACCATCCTTCTGGACGAGGCACAGAAAACATTCCCCGACACTATCCTGGCAAAGGAAAACCTCACCGTTTCTATCTGATTATGGCGATGATGGCTTATGATGAACGCAGGATACTGGAGATGCTCCATGAGGATGACTTCTCCCGTCGCCGTGCCTTTGAAGCCATAGTACGTAATTTCAGCGAACAGCTCTACTGGCAGATCCGTCATATGGTCCTGTCTCATGAAGACGCCAATGACATACTTCAGAACACCTTTATAAAAGCGTGGACCAACCTTGATTCTTTCATGGGGTACTCAAGGATCTCCACATGGCTGTACCGCATAGCCGTCAACGAGACACTCACCTTCCTCAACAGGCAGAAGACAACCGTTCCACTTGAGACTGACAATGAAGGGGAACTGAGTGTTGCCGAGCAGTTGGAAAGTGACCCCTGGTTTGACGGAGACCTTACCGAGCGTCAGTTGCAGGAGGCCATAGCCACACTGCCCGAAAAGCAGCGGATGGTATTTAACATGAAGTATTTCAACGAAATGAAATATGAAGAAATATCCGAGATACTTGGAACCACTGTGGGTGCCCTCAAGGCATCATTTCACATAGCTGTCAAGAAAATCGAAGAGTATTTCAACAAAATAGATTAAACCATTTTTCTGTTAATCAGTCAAAAGAACGGATGGAAAAAGGAAGAATATACAAGATAGATGAACGCGAGGCTCGCAGACCGTTCACTGTTCCGGAAGGTTACTTTGAAAACCTGACGCAGAACATAATGGCCTCACTGCCCGAGCAGGAGTCAATCTATTCCACCACGATTAAAGTGACTCCGTGGATGCGCATCAGACCTTATCTGTATGCCGCAGCCGCTTTTGCAGGCATATTCTTCTGCATCAAGGCTGCCGTCGGAATCAACTCACGCAACAACGCATCGGAGGTGGCACAGACCGAGGAGACCACCATCTACTCCGACGAGTACATCGACTCATTCCTGGAAACGGCAATGATTGATGACTATACCCTTTATTACACCCTTGTTGACGCAAACTGATCACAGTATGAAACAGTTCATTACAATTGTCTGCATCCTGCTGACCATGTCAGTTTCCGCTCAGAACAGGAGACCCAACCACAGCGGTCAGTTCTCACCTGCCGAATATGCAAAGCAGCAGAGAGAGTTCTTTACCCGGAATGCAGAACTCACTCAGGAGGAGGCCGATGCATTCTTCCCCATCTATAACGAGTTACAGCAGAAAAAACGTGAAATAAACCGCCAGATTAGAATGACGATGCGACAGGAAGGCGGTGCACCGTTATCCGAGGAGCAGAGCCTCAAGGCCATTGAAGCCAAGGCCGATGCCAACATCCGCATTGCTGAGCTTGAGAAAGAGTACCTCAAGAAGTTCAAAGAGGTTCTGCCGGCCTCCAAAATCTTGAAGGTGCAGAATGCCGAGGAGCAATTTAACAGCCAAATATTAAAAGATATCCAACAATCCAGAGGACACCAGTTCCAGCAGGGCCCTCAACGACCCGGTGGGCCACATCAGACATCACGAGTCAATGAAAAAAAGGAGTAGTTAACCTACCCCTTTTTTTTTCTGAAACTCGCCGTAATGTCAGTCATCTCCCCGTTCTCAATCCGGTACATCCGTTGGTTGGTGTTTGGATCAGGCAACGGTCCCCTACTCTCTATGTAGGGCCCCACCTTGACATAATCCAGAGATTCCTTCCTGAAACACTCCGGCAGTTCCTGACGGCCTGAATACCAGGCTGTCTTTATACCCGCGGCATGTACACGGTCGGCGAGCCGCATAACCTCCCCTGGCTCACGGTCGCCTCCCATGAAACATACACACGTCACGTCATGACCATAGCGTTCCAATAATCCGTCCAACATGTCGTCATCCAATAACAAACCTATATCATCCTGCAACAGCGGGCTGTGACAACCGGGACAGCGGTTAGGACACTGGGAGAGGTTAAGCGACAGCGTAACCTCTCCCGGTACATCCTGAAAGACTATGTCATACGACGCAATCTTCATTTACATGGTAGCGTAATAACGCTTGGAAGCCTCTACCTGACGGGCAGCCGAGAAGTTGCTTACACGCTTCATGTAACCGATGATACGTGTCAGGTAGTCAACATTGGTTGAGTGGCAGTGCGGGCACTCCTTCAGGTAGCGTTTGTCAATGTTACCGCACTCGTTGCAGATGGTGTTCGGGATGTTGAACGTGAAGTAGTTGCAACCCTCCTGAGCAGCCACTCTGAGCAGCTGGCGGTACTGAGCCTTTGACAGGTGCTCCTCAAGGTTGCAGTGCAGTGCTGAACCACCGGTCAGGTGCTCGATGTACTTGACACCGTGCAGACGGAAACGGTCAATTACGTTCAGAGTATTATCCTCAACCTTATAGAAGTAACTGTTGTAGCAGTCACGCGGTACTACATAACCATCCTCCTTATCCCACTTGGCGTTCTTGACACCTACGTTCTCAGCCGGAATCATCTCGCAGTTGAACATGACACCCTTTGAGTGGTAGTGCTTGTTCAGTTTCTCGATGATGCCCAGAACAGTCTGAACATACTCGGTATAACGCGGGTTGTCACTGATTTCGATACCCAGGAACTCGGCACTCTCAACCAGACCGTTTACACCGATGGTCAGATACTGACGGCCTATGTTGATGTAACCTGAATCGAACAGCGGAAGCATACCCTTGCTCTGCAGCTCCTTGAGGTTCTCGTTGTAAGCCAGCTGAACCTTATGCATCAGATCGACAACCTCCTCGATATAGCTCTGATAAGGAATACCCATACGCTGTGCATACTGAACGCAACGGTTCAGGTTGATGGTGAGCACGCTCTTGGAACCGGTGCTTACGCCACCTGCACCAAGTGTGTATGAGAATCCGTTATCGGTAATCTGGTTACGGAGACGACAGCAGCTGGACAGAGAGTCAGCGTTGTCGCTTATATAGGTAAAGAATGAGTGACCCTCGGCATACATCTCGGCTGTAAAGTCACCGTACTCCTTATCCTTGACGTCACCGTTCTCGGTAAGCAGAGCCATGGTCTCAACCGGGAATGTGAGCACGCAGCGCAGACGCTCCTCGTTGAACCACTTCATGAAACGCTT
>DBYT01000013.1:0-11624 GCA_002309915.1 Bacteroidales bacterium UBA1179
ATCTACGAGCTGTCCGAGCAGATTGGAGTGTCGCCCTGGTACTACTGGGCCGATGTTCCCATTGAGCACAAGGATAACGTATCGCTGGCCAAGGGTACATACACCGCAGGTGAGCCTGCAGTAACTTACCGCGGCATTTTCCTGAATGATGAGGCTCCCTGTCTTACCACTTGGGTCAAGAATACATTCGGCACAGAGCGCGGCGGACATGATTTCTACGCATGCTGCTTTGAACTGATCCTGCGTCTGCGCGGTAACTTTATGTGGCCCGCCATGTGGGACTGGGCATTCTATGCCGATGACCCAGAGAACTCAAAGACAGCCAATGAGATGGGTGTAATCATGGGTACAAGCCACCATGAGCCGATGGCCCGCAACCATCAGGAGTGGGCACGTAACCCCAAGGCATACGGCGGCCAGTGGGACTACACGGCCAATAAGCAGGAGTTGCAGAGGTTCTTCCGTGAGGGTGTGGAGCGTGCCAAGGATACCGAGGATCTGATTACCATCGGTATGCGCGGTGACGGTGACGCCGAATTGAGAGGTTCTGACGAGGACAATATGAAGATGCTGGAGGGCCTGTTCGCCGACCAGCGCCAGATAATAAAGGAGGTAACCGGCAAGCCCGCCGAGAAGCGTCCCCAGGTATGGGCACTCTACAAGGAGGTTCAGACCTATTACAACAAGGGCCTGCGTGTGCCTGACGATGTAATCATATTGTTATCTGACGATAACTGGGGCGACATACGTCGTCTTCCCAATGCCCAGGAACGTCAGCGCAAGGGCGGCTGGGGTATGTACTACCACGTTGACTATGTAGGTGCTCCGCGTAACTCCAAGTGGCTCAATATCACTCCGATACAGCACCTTTGGGAGCAGATGCAACTGACTTATGACTACGGTGTAGACAAGATCTGGGTGCTCAACGTAGGTGACCTTAAGCCTATGGAGTATCCCATCACTCTGTTCCTGGATATGGCCTGGAATCCCACATCATTCACCGTTGACAACCTGCTGGAGCACACTTATGAGTTCTGCAAGGAGTTCTTCGGCGAGGAGGAGGCTCAGGAGGCTGCCCGCATTCTGAACCTGTGCTGCAAGTACAACGGCCGCATAAGTGCCGAGATGCTCGATGCACGTCAGTACTACACACTTGAGACCGGTGAGTTTGAGCAGGTTTGCGACGATTACGCACGTCTGGAGGCCGAGGCTCTGCGTCAGTATCTGCGTCTTAAACCCGAGTACCGCGATGCATATCAGCAGATTATCCTGTTCCCCGTACAGGCCATGGGCAACATCTATGATATGTATTACAGCCAGGCCATGAACCAGAAACTGGCCCGCAACAACGATCCTGCAGCCAACTACTGGGCCGAGCGTTGCGAGCGTGACTTTAAGCGTGACGCCGAACTCTGCGCATACTACAACAAGGAGATGGCCGGCGGCAAGTGGGACGGCATGATGATCCAGAAGCACATAGGCTATACATCATGGAACGATAATTTCCGTGCCGATACACAGCCGCGCGTAAGCCGCGTTGAGAAAGGCGAGAAGGAGGGNNGGATACGTATTCACTGAGAAGAACGGCGTGGTAGCAATGGAGGCAGAGCACTTCTATGCTCAGACCGCCGTTACGAGCGGATCGGCCAAGTGGACAACTATTCCTTACATGGGCCGTACACTGTCAGGCGTGGCTCTGATGCCTTACAGCCAGCCTACTGACGGCGCCACAATGACTTACAAGTTCAATCTGAATGAGGATGTTGAGAATCTGGCGGCAGTTGTTGCTGTTAACGCAACACTGACATTCTACCGTCTGGAGGGTCACCGCTACATGGTAAGCCTGGATGGCGGTCCCGAGGTTGAGGTTGTGTTCAACGAGCGTCTGAATGAGGATCAGCGCAACATCTACTCAGTTTATTATCCCACAGTGGCAACCCGTGTAAAGGATGACCGCGTTCAACTGGGCAAGGCTGCCAAGGGTGAGCATACAATCACATTCCGCCCCATTGAGCCGGGTACGGTGTTTGAGAAGGTGGTGATTGATGCAGGAGGCTACATTAAGAGTTACCTGTTCATGCCGGAATCTCCCTACGTGAGAGAGCAGTAAAAAAGAAAAGGCGGGGTTTCCCGCCTTTCTTTTTTGTGTTAGAATGTCAGGTTTACGGACGCTCCGAACGAAGAGTTGTTATGCCTGTCGATAAAGACCGTCGGTTCAAATTCAAACTGCAGCATTTTGGCTGCCTTCTTGAACGGAAGGTCTTTGTTGTATTCATCGGCAATCCTTTCAAGTTCGCGTTTTGCCTTGCCTTTCTGGAGGCGGCCCCACGTGTAGAAGGTTATTGTAGGTAAGGCCAATGCGCCCGAAAGTATGTAGAGCTTCTTGGAAAGCCCGGGATCATTTGAACTGTAGTGGGTTACGGCAATCAGCGTCAGGATTGCGGTGGGTATTCCGCACATTACGCCGATGCTCTCCTTGTTGTCTCCCTTGATGAATTTGCGGTTGGCAATCTCATATCTTTGGAACTGAACGGAGTCCAGGAGCTGCTTGAGGTCATCTTCACGGATGGCATTGCCTGCGCCTCGGCCCTCAACAAATGTGAGGCTGCCGCTGAATCTTTCAAGCTCTGTGCTGTCATTGAGGGTGGCATAACCGCCCCAACCGCCACGGCCGCCGCCCTGGAAACCTCCTCCGCCGCGCTGACCGCCTCCGCGCTGACCGCCACCGCCCTGGAAGCTGCCGCCTCCGCCGCGCATTCCTCCGCCGCCTCCAAAGCCGCCGCCGGGTTGTGCCACAGCAGTGACAGAGAGCATAGCTACTATCAGTAAAGAGAGGAATTTCTTAATGCGCATAGAGTCAGTGAATCAAAGGATCAATTGTTTGACCCTGAAAAACGCAAAAGGTTTAATTATTTCCAGTTCCTGTCCAGGAACGCTATGCGGTCTGCAAAGAATTTCTTGAGGACCGATATCTCCTCGTCGTAGCTGGAAACGCGGTATGCAGCGAACATTCCAACGGCATCACCTCCGCCGAATCCTCCGCCGAATCCGCCCATGCCTCCGCCGAATCCGCCCATTCCGGGGCCGAATCCGCCACCGAATCCGCCGTTACGGCCTCCCTGGTTCTGATTCCTTGATGCAGGTACAAGCAGGTTGGAGTATTGTGCGAACTGACGGTCCTTGGCCTCTGCCAGCTGTGCAGCATGCTCATCGATGTATTTGTTGATGTTGTCGATGCTCAGTACGCCCTTACGGAGTTCTTTCCAGCGTGCCTTAACCTTTGCTACGAATGCGGGATCCTCCATGAGGCGCTTGAACATGGCCGGGGTGGGGTTGGTCTCACCGCCGTTGTAAACCCAGGCTTCGATGTTGTTGCCGTTGGCGAAATTGCAGTTTCCGTATGCCAGGTTGTAGTCCCAGACTGTTCCAGCATGCAGTTTGCCGCCGGTGCCGTCCTCATTCTGCTTGGTCTTATAGAAATAGGTGCTGCGCTTGAGACCGTCGGCATTCAGGCTGAGTTCGGTATGGATTATGTAATCCACGAATGACTCTACGTCGATATACTTGGCGTAGCCGTTCTTGGGATCGGCAAAATTTTCGCTCTGGATTACCTTCTCGGTGGTCTTTATGTAGTTGCTGATGTACTCTTCCTGCTCGGGGGTGATGTTTTCGGACTTGGGATAGAAGTAAGTCCAGGTTACTGTGGCACGGCCTCCGCCGAAGCCGCCTATTCCGCCTCCGAAGCCGCCCATACCGCCGCCAAAGCCGCCCATACCGCCGCTTGTGATGATGCCGGGAACATCGGACCGGAAGGATTTCTCACCCTCATCGGGCGGGTCTATGCGTACTATGTAACCGCCTGTGAGTTCCAGACCGCTGGTATCGGTCTTTTTGAGTTTGGCTATGCTCAGTCGGTTTTCGGCCCTCTTTATCTTTTCGCAGAGTATGTAGACGCCTATGTAATGGCCGTTCATGACCACCTCGCAATAGCGGTTGCGCGGAGCCCAGTGGCCCATTTCGTTCCAGAGGTCGAATGCAAAGGGGTCACGCATCATGGATATGTCGTTGAAGGGAGCCAGCAGCACCCAGTCGTTATCGGCCGGCATGCCAAGCAGTTCAACGTTGTTGGCCTTGCCCTCGGGGGTGACGGTTTCAAACGTAAAACGCTTCTGGTCAAAGAACAGCGATGAGTTTCCGCGCAGTTTTATCCTGATGTTGCCGTTATATCCGTTGGCCGCATCAGTTACCTTGTTGCGCTTGGAGCCGTTGTCAATGATTTTCATTGAGCCATCGGTCTTTTCACGGTTGGTCAGGGTGGGGCTGTCGGTCTGGATTATTACTATTGGCAGATTGGACGATGTGAACTCTACCTTGTCAGTTAAAGTCGATGTGTTGTAACTGCCGTTCATGTTGAATCCGCCGCCGAATCCGCCTCCGCCGCCGGGAAAACCGGGCATCTGGCCCTCCTGCTCCTGAGGATCAAACGGGAATCTGCCGCCAAATCCACCCGGAAAACCTCCGCCGGGGAATCCGCCACCGAATCCACCACCTCCCGGAAACTGTGCGAAAGCAGCCGCTGAAAACAGGGCTGCAGATACTATTGAGTACAAAAATTTTGCCTTCATATCACCATTCAAGTTTACCTTAAATAGCGATGTGAAGGCAAAAAGTTAAATCGATTTTTACTTTTCAAAAAGTTTCAGGTCGATGCAGTTACCCATCTGAACGTAACCTTCAGCGTTGGGGTGCAGGTAGTCGTTCTCAAAGAGGTACTTGGGATTGAGCTGTGCGGGATCATCGGGGTTGCCCATAGCGGCATCAAAGTCGATGACGCCGTCAAAGTAACCGCTGGTGCGGATCCACTGGTTGAGCTGCTGACGGCCTGCCTCATGGTTCTCGCTGTAGTAGTTGTTACCCTTGAACTGCATGACGGGAGCACCGTAAACCTTGATTCCGCGCTCGTGAGCCTCGGCAATGATCTGCTTATAAACCTCCTGAATCTGGTTTGCCTTTGCGATGGCGTCACCGCGTCCGCCCAGGTCATTCACACCCTCAAACAGGATGATGTACTTGACGCCCTCCTGCTGGAAGAGGTCACGCGGGTAACGGCTCTTACCGGTCGGTCCAAGGCCGCCCTGGAGTATGCAGTTACCGCCCAGACCCATGTTCAGGACCGATACACGGCTGGTCTTCTTATTGGCAAGCAGACGGCGTGACAGGTTGTCGGTCCAGCGGTTCTGCTCGTTGGTGGTTGATCCTCGGCCATCAGTGATGGAGTTGCCCAGAACTACAACGGCGCGGGCTTTCTTCTCGGCCTTGATCTCAATGGCGTTGATGATGTACCAGTGAGCGGTCTTGACTGCGTCGGTAAAGTCAGAGCCCTGACCCTCAATAAGATATGAATCGGTACGTGAACCGGGATGGCCGGTTACGCTGGTGGACGAAGCCTCGCCCAGATGCATTGTGATGGCCACATTCTCACGGTTCTTCATAGGGAACTTGACGGGGTCCGATGTTACCAGCTCACCCGGCTGGATGGTTACAGACTTGCTTCCGTTGAAGGAGAGGCTTACCTCTGTGCCGGCAACTATATCGCTGCTTGCGCCTGCTGTGGCTGCCAGTGCTATCTCGGCTGCGTTGATGGTTACAGGACCCTGGCTGAACTCGTTTGAGAACTTTACTCTGACTACCTTGCCGCTGATGGATGTCTGGACTATCTGACGGATAGAGTTGTTTGCCAATCCGGGGGCGGGGGGACAGTTGTGAGGTTCAACAACCTGCTCGGCTGTGGCCCATGTTGCTACCCAGTGTTTGCCGGCATTGGCCGGTGCCCATGCAATTACCGTCAGAACGGCGGTGAGAATTAAGGATTTGAATTTCATAATTGGTTATTTAAGTGTTTATGTCGACTTCTTTTATGTCCGGTAAAGATACTAAATATCCCTGATGCGTGTCATAAACCGGGCGAGATTGTCATATTCATTAAGATTTGTTCCGCGTGCCAATTATGGTTTGGAACATTACTTAATTATTGATATCTTTGGAACAATTACTAAACTACTTGCTTTTTTACTAATGCGAAAACCAATAATTGCTCTTCTTGCGGGATTGCTTTTTATTCCTGTGAACGCACAGAGAACGTACCGGTACTCGATGGGTCAATTGTCCAATAACCGCTTCCAGGCTATCTGTGAGGATAATTCCGGTTTCATTTGGATAGGTACGGAGAACGGTCTGAACCGATATGACGGTTACCATTTCCAGAAATTCTTCCATGACAACAATGATTCGCTGTCACTGATGAGTAACTACATCCGCAGTCTTTACACTGACGACGATGGAACATTATGGATAGGAACGAACCGTGGTATTCAATATCTGAAACCCAGTGAAAAGAGTTTTCATACGGTATTTTTTCCGGGAAGCAGGTTGCCGTACATACAGCAGATAACCAAACTGAGTGACGGACGTATATGGATTGCAGCCCCCGGAGACGGTCTTTACTGGGTCGATCCGCAAAATCCCGTACAGGTTAACGGTATCGTGAGCTTGAACAACTATGCGCCTGCACAGGCAATTTTCAGGGCTTTTGTGGAGGACGGCGACGGAACAATCTGGATTGGAACAGCTTCAGGCGTGTTGCTGTATGATCCTCATAATGACAAGATTACGGAGTTCAGTCCCGATGTCATAAAGGGTGATATCACCGGCATAAACAAGAATGATAGCGGAGATATTTTCATATCCACACACAATCATCTGTACGTGTGGAGTACCATAAGACGCCGTCTGTCACGTATAACCCCTGAAGAGGGTATATGGGAGATAACCCATTTATTCATGGACCGTGAGGGCCTTAAGATATCCCTGCGAGGCAAGGGCATGATGTATCTGACCGATGACGGACGTCTGGAACAGTATGAACTGAAACCGCAGGACCGCAGCCTGGAGAGGCTTGACGTGAGTGCCATGTATCTGGACCGTGCCGGTAACAGGTGGATTGGCTGTTTCCTGTCGGACCTTATTCTGGTGACTAAGGACCGTAATGAGTTTGAGTACTGGAAATTCTCTGATTATCAGGAGGATGTATCAGGTACCGTTACGGCTATGGTTCTTGATTCCGAGAACCGTCTGTGGATTGGTTACAACAATAACGGTATGACCTGTATGTCAAGTACCGGTCGGGTTCTCATGTCCGGTTGGAACAATCCTAATACTCCTTATATAAGTTGTCTGTTCCGCGACAGCCGCAACAGGATCTGGGCTGGTTGCCCTAACCAGGGTCTTGCATTGCTGAATACACATAACGGCGGCATTGAGATGGTAATTGCCAATGAGTTCTCAAATGTTTCATCAATTGCCGAGGACTCCAAGGGACGTATCTACTACTCTGAACTGGGTACCGGTTTCAGCCGTTTCAACCCGGCCGATATGAAAACCGAGGTCTATACGGAGTTTGCCAAGAGAAGCCGAAAGGGCGGTTCACTGAACAATGACTGGATCCATATCATGATTGTGGACAGCTGGAATCGCCTTTGGATAGGTCATGACAACGGTGCTGACTGTTTTGATATTGACCGCAGCGAGTTCATCGACAACGACAAACTGTCGGCTGCCATGGGTACGTCGGGTTGTACATGCATCCTCGAGGAGAGGGAGGGTATTATCTGGTTCGGTACCACCAAGGGCGTCATCGTCTATAACATGACAAACGGCGTGGCCAGTATACTGGATACCTCCAAGGGCTTGTCAAGCAATGATATACGTGGCATGGTCAAGGATGGTGAGGGTTATATCTGGGTTTCGACTCCGGGTGGCGTGAACCGCATCAATCCCGATGATTTTGAGGTAAGCCGATTCTATACCGAGGAGAGGGCGTTCAATGGAGTATCGGCCTTCTCAAGCAGAGAGGACAGGGCATATTTTGCAAGTAATACCGGCATAACCGCTTTCTACCCATACAGGATTTTCACCGAATCAACTGTCAATAAGGTTGTTCTGACGGGATTCTACCTGAACGGCGAATTGATTTCATCGGGTGCATTGTCGGGCGGCAAACCTATTTCCGATAAGCCGCTGTCCGTATCGGACCAGTTCAGACTGGCTTACCGCGACAACTCTTTCACGCTGGAATTCAGTTCGTTGAATTACGGTGACGAGCAGAGTCTGATATACGAATACTCCATGACTCCCGGCGGAGGCGAGTGGGTGAGCAACCCGGCAGGTGTGAACCGTTTCAGTTTCTCGCAGCTGGGTTATGGCCGATACACACTCTCTGTAAGGGCCCGTCTGAATGATATCATCTCATTACCAAGGACTTATATAATCAAGATTGAGGCTCCGTGGTACGCTTCATCAGTTGCGATGATTGTCTATATCCTGCTGATGATGGCATTGCTGCTGGTTATTTTCAGGACACGCCGCAGAACCCGTCAGAGGGAGATGGATGAGGCTAAGTTCCAGTCATTCATTAATGTGGCACATGAGATATGCGCACCTATGACAATGGTTATATCGCCGCTTGAGGATATGCTGCAGAACAGTTCCATTCCGCCCGAAGTGCAGAGCAACCTGCGTCAGATGCACAAGAGCTCGACCAGGATCCTGTCGCTGATTAATCAGCTGCTGGATATGCGTAAGTTCGATGAGGGTCAGATGCAGTTGCATTTTGCCGAGACTGACCTGATAAACTTCCTGATGGGACCGTTTGAGCTCTATACCCAGATGGCCGAGAAGCGTAACATAGACTTCACGTTCAACCATCCTATGGCCGACCAGACCATCTGGATTGACCGCGACAGCATAGACAAGGTTATCATGAACCTTCTGTCAAACGCATTCAAGTATACCAATGACGGCGGCAAGATCGAGATGAGTGTTGAGGTGGGGACCGATGACCATGAGAAGGGACCGCTTCACAACTATGTGGAGGTGTCGATCTCAGATACGGGTATCGGCCTGGACAAGGATGATATTGAGCGTGTTTTCCAGCGTTTCTACAGGGCTGACAACAAGATGACATCAGTTACTATGGGTATGGGTATCGGCCTCAATTACAGCCAGATGCTTGTACGTATGCATCATGGTACCATCAAGGCCGAGAACCGCACGGACGGTCAGACGGGTAGCGTGTTCTCGTTCCGTCTGCCGCTTGGCAACAGTCATATTGCCCCTGAGGATATTGTGGACAACGATCAGATTGCCCGTCCGCAACTGGAGCGTAACCGCGCCAGCCTGGATTATGACGAGCCTGAGGATAAGAACCATATCAAGAGTAATGTCAAGGTGCTGCTGGTGGATGATGATGATTCGATGCTGGATTATCTGTCGGACAGCCTCAAGCACAACTATCGCATCATTACCGCTCGTAACGGTAAGGAGGGTCTGAAATATGCCGTTTCGCAGATGCCGGATCTTATCATCACTGATGTGGTCATGCCGGAAATGGATGGTATTCAGTTGGTTAAGGCTCTTAAGGGCAACTCGCTGGTTAGTCACATTCCGGTTATCATGCTGTCCGGTAAGAACAAACTGCAGGACCGCATGCTGGGTCTGGATACCGGCGCTGACAGTTACCTGCCCAAGCCGTTCTATATGAGTGAGCTTAAGGCTCTTATGTCAAACCTTATCAGCAACCGTCTGATTGTTAAGGGTAAGTTCTCGGGACAGCAGGAGCAGGCTGAGAATGTGGCTGAGGTTAAGTTTGAATCCAGCGACGAGCAGTTCATGAAGCGTGTCATGGAGATTGTGAACGCCAATATCTCCAACAGTGACTTCAATATCACCCAGATGGTTGATGAGGTGGGTATGAGCCGCACTCAGCTGCATCGCAAGCTCAAGGAGCTGACCGGCTTCTCGGCCGCCCGTTTCATGCAGAACATCCGTATGCAGCAGGCCATGAAACTGCTCAAGGAGAAGCGCGTAAACGTATCGCAAATAGCCTACAGCGTAGGTTTCGCCTCACAAACCCACTTCTCGACCACCTTCAAGCAGTACTACGGCGTAAGCCCGACGGAGTACATCCGACAGCTGGAGGCAGACGAATCGAACAAGTAAAATTCAGGGGGTATAGTCTCCAGAACTACGCGCTTCGCGCTATCCCTCCCATCCACAATAAGACGCTCTGGAAGGCATGAGTAAACTCCTACCTTCCAGAGCATCTTCTTGAGGACGGGCCCCTCCCGTTCACAAGCCCACGGGCGGCCATGGTTCCTGAGACCATACCCCCTGAATTTTACTTGTTCGATTCTATTACACCTTGGGAGAGGGTGCAAATGGAGTCTTTTTGTATATTTGTGATATGAAACATATTGGTCCACACGTATCAGCTTCCGGGGGTGTTTTCAATGCTCCGATTAATGCAATGGCAGTAGGCGCATCGGCCTTTGCCCTGTTCACCAAGAACCAGCGCCAGTGGTTTAGTACACCTTTGCAACAAACTGAAATTGAGAAGTTTAAGGCGGAGGTGTTGAAGTCCGGAATTGAGCCGGAATACATACTTCCGCATGACAGTTACCTGATCAATTTGGGCAGTCCCGATGCTGAGGGACTGGAGAAATCACGTGCCTCATTCCTGGATGAAATGCAGCGCTGTGAGCAGTTGGGTCTGACCATGCTCAACTTCCATCCGGGTAGTCATCTTAAGCAGATAACACCTGAGGAGTGCATGGACCTGATAGCAGAGAGCATCAACATCACTTTGGAAAAGACCAAGGGTGTAACTGCTGTAATAGAAAACACAGCAGGGCAGGGCTCAAACATTGGTTTTGCTTTCTGGCAGATAAAGCGCATAATAGACGGAGTGACCGATAAATCCCGCGTTGGAGTCTGCATTGACACCTGCCACACCTACACAGCCGGCTATGACCTCAAGAATGCCTACGAGAGCGTCTGGGAAGAGTTTGACAACGAAATCGGCATGAACTACCTTAGAGCAATTCATCTGAACGACAGCAAAAAGGAACTGGCAACCCGTGTAGATCGCCACGACTCCATAGGCAAAGGCTTTCTGGGTCTGGACTTCTTCAAGAAAATAATGAAGGATGAGAATCTGAACCACATCCCCTTCATCCTGGAGACCCCCGATGAAACATTATGGGCTGAAGAAATAGAGCTGTTACACTCTTTTGAGTGATTTAGCCTAAATCAACGACGGTTATTCCGTGACCGCCAAACTGGATGTGCTCGTCGTGGTAGTCCTTGACGGCGGGGACGGTGTGGAGGTACTGGCGGATCAGGTTGCGGAGGATTCCGTTTCCGGTGCCGTGGAGTATGCGGACGCGGCTCATTCCTATGAGCGTGGCGTCATCAATGAAGTGCATTACGGTCTGGATGGCTTCGTCACCACGCATTCCGCGGACATCGATATCGGGCTTGAAAGCCAGCTTGCGGTTGTAGATGTCGTCGTGGGTCTGCTTGCTCACGTATGTGGCGGTGCGTATCTCCTGAACCTTTACGGGCTGGGCGGGTTCCAGACGGTTGGCCTTGACCGATGTGGTTATCTGGCCGAATGCTACGGTGACATCGCTCTTGTTGACCGATATCACCTCGCCAACCTGTGTCTGACCGGCCAGACGGACGGTGTCACCCACCTTGAACTGGCGCTTGCCGGATGTTACAGGTAT
>DBYT01000013.1:11684-14282 GCA_002309915.1 Bacteroidales bacterium UBA1179
CGTTTGCGCTGCTCGCGGCGCTCCTGGCTCTGACGGATGCGCTCCATCTTGCGCTGTATGCGGAGTTCGTCCTCGCTATTGGCCTGGCGGTCATCGATAGTCTCCTTGAAATCAGTGAGTTCCTGACGTGCCAGACGGGTGAGTTCCTTATCGGCCTGAGCCTCTTTGATGGTGCGTATGGTGTTCTCAATCATGGCGTTGGAGTCCTGGATAAGCTGATCAGCCTTCTCACGGGCCTCACGTATGATTGATTTGCGCTCTTTCTGAAGCGATTCAAGTTCCTGACGGTGCTGCTCAATCTGTTGGTCCAGCTGTTTCTCCAGCTGGTGCACGTTCTGGCGCTTGTTCTCCCAGTAACGCTTGTCACGGACAATGTCCTGCAGGTACTTGTCGGCATTCACGTAATCGCGGCCTACAATCTGTGTGGCGTCCTCTATCACATCCTCGGGCAGACCTATCTTGCGGGCTATCTCCACGGCAAATGAGCTGCCCGGATTGCCTATCTGCAATATGTACAGTGGCTGCATCAGATGGCGGTCATAGAGCATGGCGCCGTTGCGGATGCCGTCATTGCCATCAGCATAATGCTTAAGGTTCTGATAATGTGTGGTTATGATGCCGAATACGTGATTGCGGTTAAAACGCATCAGCACGGATTCTGCAATTGCACCGCCGATATTGGGTTCAGTGCCGCTTCCGAACTCATCAATCAGTATAAGTGAGCGGTTATCGGCATATTTCATCATGTTCTTCATGTTGAGCAGGTGACTGGAGTAGGTTGACAGGTCATCGTCAATGCTCTGCTCGTCGCCTATGTCAATGAATATGCTCTTGAATATGCCGGCGTGACTGTTGGGGCGCATTGGTACGGGAATACCGCACTGCAACATGTACTGCAGCAGACCTACTGTCTTGAGGCACACGGACTTACCGCCTGCGTTGGGGCCCGATATGAGCAGTATGCTGTTCTTGGAATCCAGGTCGATGTCAAGCGGAACGACTGTCTTGTCATGCTTGGCAAGCGACTGTTTGAGCAGCGGATGCACGGCCTGTACCCAGTCAACCATGGGCTTGCGCTCCATAATGGGCTTGCAGGCGTCAAAATCAATCGTCAGGCGTGCCTTGGCACGGATAAAGTCAATTTGTGCCATGAACGAGTACGAATCCAGTATGGAGGGTATCTCGGGGCGTATGCTGTCAGTGAATGCAATGAGTATGCGGGTGACCTCACGTTTCTCGTCGGCCTCAAGTTCGCGAATGCGGTTGTTTGCCTCGACCACCTCCTCGGGTTCGATGAATACGGTCTTGCCCGATGCGGACTCATCGTGAACTATACCGCGTATCTTGCGTTTCAGGCCGGGGGCTACAGGAAGTACCAATCGACCGTCACGCATGGTAGGAGCGGCATCCTTGTCGACCAGACCGTCACTCTGGGCCTGCTTGAGAATGCCGTTCAGGATACGTGATATGCTGTATGATGTGTTGGTCAGATCCATGCGGATGCGGTACAGATCTGGCGATGCATTGTCCTTGAGTTTGCCGAATTTGGTGAGTATGCGGGCTATTCCCTGGGTTATTGTAGGGAAAACGGCTACATCGGAGGCAAGCTCGGAGAGGTTGGGATAGAGGCCCTGGTTCTCCTCCTTGCCCAGAAACTCCACAATACCGCTTATTGTTTCAAGTGAGCGCCACAAACCGAGCAGTTCCGTCTCATCCATCCATGTTCCTACCACCTTGATCCGTGACAGAGCCTCACGCAGGTCATGGTAGTTCTGGTCGGGGAATGATTTGCCCTCGGTGAGTATCCTGACAAACTCCATGGTCTGGTCCAGAGCCTTCTCGACGGGCTGGAAATCGGCCTGGAACTGCATCTCTTCAACAAGTTGCACTCCAAGAGGGCAGATGCAGCGGTCGGCCAGCATCGTGCGGACCTGGTCAAAACCGGTTTTCTGTTCAAAGTTGTCAGGGTATATCATCTTACTTTACAAGAATCTGAATGTTGCTTGCACCGGTACGGTTTGTCAGCCAGTGCTTTATAAGGTCTATATCGGGTTCCGATCCCTCTGGGAACGACAGAATGCAGATATAGGTGGTATCGGTAGCGGCGCCGTTGATATCGTATGATATATGGCGCTGCATGGACATATCGCTGATATCGGGCACGAATATGCCAAGCTCACGCGTCATGCTGCTGACGGCAAGTGTATCGGCCGTACGTATGGACGAGAGCTGCTCCTGAAGTCGTGATATCTGCAGGTTTTTCTCGTTGAGCATCTGCGTGTAGTTGCTCTGCAGGGCCGTGATGGCTATTCCGCCGTCCTCCTGGTTGGATTGGCGCACTACCAGGTCAACCTTGGGCAAGTGGTAAACGCTTGACATCTGGCCGCGTATGTTGTTGATTACGTTGTCCGATAACGGCTCACCGAACAGACGAACCTCAATCACAGACTGTTTGCGCGGGTTGGCGTTGTACTCATATGTTGACTCAACAACGAATGTGTTGTCATATTTGAATGCCTCATCCACGAAATTGCGGTAGTTGTTCTCAAACGATGACCTCTGTATGATGGAGATGGCTATCAGCACGCTGGGCAGGGT
>DBYT01000135.1:0-12798 GCA_002309915.1 Bacteroidales bacterium UBA1179
CTGGAGCAGATTGGCCGTCACGGAGGCATGGACCTGACCGTCAAGGTTAAGGGAGACCTCTACGTCGATGAGCACCACACCATCGAGGATACCGGAATCGTGCTGGGCGAGTGCATCCGCAAGGCACTGGGTGATAAGCGCGGTATAGAGCGCTACGGCTACGCCCTGCCCATGGACGACTGCATGGCTCAGGTGGTTCTGGACTTTGGAGGCCGCAGCTGGCTGGTCTGGGACGCCGAGTTCAAGCGTGAAAAGATTGGCGAGATGCCCACCGAGATGTTCCTGCACTTCTTCAAGTCCCTGAGCGACGCCGCCGCAATGAACCTGAACATCCAGGCTCAGGGCGACAACGAGCACCACAAGATTGAGGCCATCTTCAAGGCGTTTGCACGCGCCCTCAAGCAGGCAGTGCGCCGCGACATCTGGAACTACACACTCCCCTCCTCCAAGGGCGTCCTATAGTTTCCGCCAAAGTGTCCCACAACAACCCCGCTCACAACCCGTGTAGCGGGGTTCGTTGTGTTACATCCCCTCATCTGGAGGGTGTGTCCCACGCTCATCGGCCCCACAATACATTCTATCGCGGACTGTTGTGTTACACTTTGGCAACAGACAAAAATGTGAATAGGGAAAAGTCAGTATCGGCCTACTTTAATGTTGTCGAATTGTCTTCTAGTGTAACTGTCTTCAGTCTTTTGATATGGGACTTCACCCCAAGCCCATGGAGTTGTCTTGCCAGTCTCGTAAAAATCAACGTGGAAAATGCCTTCACAATTGATAATTCCGGGATCCAGGGTGTACAAATGTGCCCAAAGCTCATCATAATACCTATACCCGTCAGTGGTAACAATCACAGTATCACCATACTGAACCAGTGTTGATACGACATCGACAGAATCCTCTTTTTCATCTTTGGATTGAACAAAACGGATTACCTTGCGCAAAGTATCCTTGTAATCGGTAGTTATATACATTTTTTCCTTGTAACTATATTCAATAGTGTCTATCTTCTCTATAGCTAGATGATTGTAGACATAATCGATATAATTGCCGGACCAGACGTAGGTTATTTCTTTTAATGACTCATCTGTATCCCACGCTTTACCCTCACATGCCACCAAACCTGTCAGGAAAGCAATTATCGAAAGATATAATGCAAACTTTTTCATAATGATCAGAATTTATAACTTAAACCACCTCTTAAACCCGGGAAAATGGGCAAATCGCTTAAGGAATACTCAGTTCCGTATCCAAACTCAAACATAGCGCCCCATTTACTCTTATCTCCTCCTATTCTCCAATTGAATCCCAGGAAAGTAACCTGAACAGAAAGATTGCTTCTGTCATTATCATAGTAATTGTAGATATAATCCCAATAGGGAGAATCGGCACGTATGAATCCGCCTAACAGCAATTGAGAGTACATATTGAAACTGTCAAACTTGAAGATGTCATATCTCATGCCAATAAGAACCGACAGTTCTCGGGCTGTCCCGCTGGTGGTTGTATTGTTGACAACATCAAGCTGCTCATAATCAGCAGAGTGATAACTCAGAAATCCCAAAAGATCAAGTCTTTTAAAGAAACCTGATTCAGCCAGGTCATAAGAGAGTTCAGCAGAAACAGACGGATAAATGGTGGATTTGAAACAAGTCTTCTTCAACTCGCTCAACGATTCATAATAATTGTAACCGAACGATTCAAGTCCAAGGTCGCTCCATCGGGTATCCATCAATTCATCAATACCTGGTGTTGAAACACCCACATTAATCTCAAATTTTTCCTGAGCCTGAACGGCAAGCGGCCGTAACAAGGAAAAGGTTAAAGCAAAAAGCAAACAATTTCTCAAATGCATAATAGTTAGGGTTAGTCCCCAAATGTAGGCACTTTTTCTTTAAATTTGTGCTACAAGAACAAAATTATGGAGCGAAGCATAGAATACCTGCAGTTGCTGGCCAAGAGTTTCCCCTCAATCGCGGCTGCATCGACCGAAATCATAAACCTTGAGGCAATACTGAACCTGCCTAAGGGAACCGAGCATTTTGTGACCGATATCCACGGCGAGTACGATGCGTTTGATTACGTTTTGCGCTCTGCATCGGGCGTGATTCAGCAGAAGATTGACGCTGTCTTTGGCGATGAGCTGAGCCTGGAGGACAAGCGCAGCCTGAGTGCCCTGATAAGTTATCCCGAGGCCAAACTCCGCGTTCTCAAGGCCGAAAATGACAACCTTGACGAATGGTACAAAGTCACACTGATGCAAATGATTGCGGTACTCACCCGCGTATCGTCCCGATATACCCGCTCCAAAGTGCGCAAGGCCTTGCCCAAGGATTACGCGTACATCATTGAGGAACTCATGCACGAGACCCGCGGCACGTTCGAGTCCAAGCATAACTATTTGAAAGCCATCATTGACACCATCGTGTCCACCGGCCGTGCCACTCATTTCATTACGGCCATTGCCGATGTCACCCGCGACCTGGTCATCGACCAACTTCATATCATCGGCGATATCTACGACCGCGGACCAGGTGCACACCGCATCATGGATATGCTCTGCAACTACCGCGACTTTGATATCCAGTGGGGTAACCACGACGTAGTATGGATGGGCGCAGCCAGCGGAAGTGCCGCCTGCGTTGCAAATGTGGTACGAAACTCGCTCAAATACTCCGATATGGGTACGCTCGAGGACGGTTACGGCATCAACCTGCTGCCCCTGGCCACATTCGCAATGGAGACCTATGCCGATGATCCCTGCACGCTGTTCAATCCCGTAAAGTCCGATGACACTCCCGCCGATGTTCCTCCCACACGCCTTATGGCACAGATGCACAAGGCAATCGCCATCATCCAGTTCAAACTTGAGGCTGCTGTTATTGCCCGACACCCGGAGTTCCGCATGGAGCACCGAAACCTGCTTGACAAGATGGACCTTAAGCGCGGCGTGATAACCATCGACGGTAAGGAATACAAACTTCTTGATACTAACTTCCCGACAGTTGATCCCAAGGATCCGTACCGCCTGACATCGGCCGAACAGAATGTCATAGGCCGTCTGGTACACAGTTTCACCAACAGCAAGGCTCTGTCACGCCATATGGAGTGCCTGTTTGCCCATGGCTCGCTCTATCTGGTACATAACAACAATCTGCTCTACCACGGCAGCGTTCCATTGAACGAGGACGGTACGTTCGCAACGATGCAGATACAGGGTGTTGAATACAAGGGTAAGGAACTGTTTGACACAATTGAAAAACTGGTACGCACCGCCTATTTCTCGACCGAAAACGATGAACTCAAGGAGTATGGCAAAGACCTGTTCTGGTATCTGTGGTGCGGTCCTGTTTCACCTCCCTTCGACAAGAAGAGCATGGCCACTTTCGAGCGCTATTTCATTGCCGAGAAAGAGACCCATCATGAGGAGAAAGGCAACTATTACCGCCTCAAGAACCGCCGCGACATCTGCGAGATGATACTCCAGGAGTTCGGAATTACCGATATGGAGCACGCCCACATAATCAACGGCCACATCCCCGTAAAGGAAGCCAGCGGCGAAAGCCCCATCAAGGCCGACGGACGCCTGCTCGTAATTGACGGAGGATTCTCAAAAGTCTACCACGAGACCACCGGAATAGCTGGCTACACCCTGATTTACAACTCACACGGAATGCGTCTGGTGCGTCACCATCCGTTCGAGTCAATCCACAAGTCAGTATCCGAAGGTATGGATGTGATTGCCGCCACCCAGGTAGTAGAATACTCCGACCGGCAGATCCTGGTGCGAGACACCGATAAAGGAAAGCGCCTCATGGCCCGTGTAGAGGACCTCAAGGCGCTGCTCCAAGCTTATCGTACCGGTCTTATCCGCAACTGATTAAGCGGAATGGGTTAATACCAACCCATGGTGGTGTTATTGTATCTGTTGGGCCTATAGAAATATTTCCATTCATCTTTTGAGAATGAAACTTCGGTCCAGGCCCAGGGTGTCATGCCGTCTGTCAGGTAAAAGTCGATGTGCAGTTTTCCGTTGCGGTCGACTATTCCCGGGGCGACGGTAAAGATGTGGGCCGTCAGGTTGTCGGAATAGCGGTATCCTTCGGTGGTGGCAGTCATTACGCTGTCAACAATTACTATTGTGGTCTTGACATTGACGGAGTCATTGCCGTCCATAAAGGCGAATGTTTTCTCAAATGCTATTGTATCATTAATTGTTGCAGTTTTGGCAACATAATTGTAGTCATCATAATCGTCTATGACTTTTGCGACAAAAATGTACGCCCATTCATTAGACATACCTTTCAATGATTCCTCACGATCCCATTCAACACCGTCACATGATGAGAATCCAAATGAGATTGCTGCAATACAGCAAACCAATGCGAGTATATATCTGTTATTTTTCATATCTGTCAAAAAGTATATCCTAAACCAATTCTTACTCCGGGTATTAAAAGCATTCCGCTAAACTCATATTCGGATCCTGTTCCCAGTTCAGCCAGATAACAAAGTCCGCTGTCGGATTTGAATCTGAAGCCAAGAAATGTCATTTGGATGGCAACCGGATCCTTTGCTATGTAATGGTTGTAATCCCAATAATGTGATTTGTCTTTAATCTGTAAACCGACCATGGCCTGTGTGTACATCATGAAATGATCTTTGGTTATCAGATGCAATCTGATACCTGCCATCAGGTCAAACTTAAAGGCGGTCTCGCTGTACAGAGACTTGTTTGTCAGATAATCAAACTTCTCAAAACCTGCAGTGTTGAGTCCTGCGTAAGCCAGTACAGACAGCTTTTTTGTAAAACCGTGATCCGGCAACTTGTAAGCGGCTTGGATGGAAAAGCCGGGATAATAGGTTGACCGATAAGCAAATCCGTCCATGTCGGAAAGTTTGTTGAATTTATAGTCCTCAGGGAAATAAGAATTGTTTAACGCCGCTCCCTTTTCCCAGGTATGAAAACCCGGAGATGAAACTCCTGCGCTTATCTCAAACCTTTGCTGTGCATTGATCCACGGGGTGAACAAGGAGAAAAAGGTTAATGCAATAATTGTTTTGGATAATTTCATAATCAATACCGACTTGTTTTGATGATCTTTTCAAATGATTTGTATTTGTTTCCGTCATACGGACTGTATTCTATCTCCGAGCTGATCCAGGGTGTGTCTTTTCCCGTCTCGTAAAAATCTACGCGGAATTTACCCTTATAATTGATTATACCTGCACCTACGGTGTAAAGATGGGCCCTGAACTTATCGGCGTATCTGTAGCCATTGACTGTAACGGCCATTGAATCCTTTATCTGGAATAAAACGGAACTGATGTTTACCGAATCACCGCTCTCTCTTTCACGGCGGGTAAAGTCTATTGACAAAGTATCCTTGAGACTGGTTTTAGAGTCCATGGCATAACGAAGTACATTGTCAACGTAATTGGATGACCATTTATCGGACAAGTCTTTTATTTCCTCGTCCGGATCCCATTCCTGCGTTATGCAACTTGTCATCAAAACCGTTGCAAGGATTGCGTACATGAAGTATATTACCTTTTTCATAATCAGAACCTATAACTGATGCCAGCCCTCATACCTGGCGATAAGAGAGCCATTTCTTTACTCAAAACATATTCAGAGCCGTAACCCAACTCTGTTATAAAGCCAAGATGGCTGTTCCTGCGACCCAGTTTGACCCTGAATCCCAGAAACGTGAGCTGATACACTAATTCGTTGCTGCTCTGGCTATGGGTATTGCCGGTGACGGTCCAGTAATCACTGCCGTTTCTGAAATCGATACCCGCCATGGCTTGTGAGTACATAGTCAGATGTGATGTCTCCACTATCCGGAACCTTACACCCAGCAAGGCATCGGCCTTAATGGCTGTCTGCTTACCGTAACTGCCGCTTACTATGTTTTTGGGTTCATAATCAGCAATATGGAGACCTGCCATTCCGACTACTGACAGACGGCTTAGCGTGCCGTCATCGGAAAGCCTGTATGCTATCTCGGCTGATACGCTGGGGTATACCTTTGAATAATACGATTCTTCCTTAAGATGATTGAGTACACCGTCGCTGAATTTTGAATCGTATTCGTCTAAAGTGAAATCATAATCCGTCAGCATGTAGTTTCCTGCAGTGGATATGCCGGCGTTGATCTCAAGTCTGCCATCCTGTGCTTGCGCTACAAATGGAATGAATAATGCAAACACGGAAAACGCTAATAGTTTTCTAACAAAGGACATAAAATTCTCATTTTTGACAAATGTATGACAAAAATAGCACAAAAGGAACTGTTCCTTCTGTGCTTTTTTGTGCTATTTCTCAAAAACCAAGCAATCAGGGAATGTTGCGCAGTATAGCCAGCAGATGGTCAAACACCATAGGAACGGTGGCAAGTTCCAGACGCTCGGATGGTGAGTGTACGCCGCGCAGTGTCGGGCCGATGGAAATCATATCCAGATCAGGATAAGATGTCAGGAACAAACCGCACTCCAGGCCGGCATGGATAGCCTTGACCTTGGGATCGTGTCCGAACAGCTCCTTATAGGTGCGGACCGATATATCCAGCAGTTCGGATTTGGGATTGGGAGCCCAGCCGGGATAGCCGTCGTTGCTTGTCACCTTGGCGCCGGCCAGACGGAAGCAGGCGGCAAGAGTAGCCTGCACTGCATACTTGCCGGACTCAACGCTACTGCGCTGGCTTGCCAACATTGTAACCTTACCCTCCTCTGTGCGGATACGAGCCAGGTTCGATGAAGTTTCAACCAGTCCCGGAACATCCATGCTCATAGCATAAACACCGTTGAAGACAGCAAATACCGAACGTATGATATTGCGTGCCACGCCCTGCTCGATACACTCCGAAACAGCATCGGTACTCTCCATAAAGAACTTGACCTCACGCTCGGTCACATGATATTCATCCTGTATTTCCGATGCAAACACGTTGAAATCAACGCGGATCTTCTCGCGGTCAGCAAACGGAACTGCTATCACTGCCACAGCATCACGCGGTATTGCGTTGTGCAGGTTACCGCCGCTCAATGAAATCAGGTGCAGGTCATATTTGTCAAGGGCGCCATAAAGGAAACGCGCCAGTATCTTGTTGGCATTGGCAAAACCCTTGTCAATATCATCGCCCGAGTGGCCGCCGTGGAACTTGTCCACACCTACGCGCAGGAAGAAATATCCTGAAGGTACCGGCTCAGTCTTATAATCAAACTCAACAGAAGTATTGATACCACCTGCGCAGCCGATAAAGATCTCGCCCTCATCCTCCGAATCCAGGTTGATGAGCATCTTGCCGTTCATCATGCCGGGTTTGAGGTTCTCGGCACCGGTCAGACCCGTCTCCTCGGATACGGTAAAGAGGCACTCAACCGGACCGTGCTCAATCTCCTTGCTGTCCAGGACAGCCAGCGCCATGGCTATGCCCATGCCGTCATCGGCCCCCAGGGTGGTGCCGCGTGCCTTGAGCCAGCCGTCCTCAACGTAGGTCTCAATGGGCTGTGTCATGAAATCGTGGTCCAGGGTGGCATCCTTCTCGCAGACCATATCCTGATGAGCCTGCAGAATCACTGTCTGACGGTTCTCAAATCCGGGGGTGGCGGGCTTGGAAATGAGCACGTTACCAACCTCATCCTTCTTTGCGGCAAGCCCACGGGTAGCGGCAAATGACATAAGGTACTCACCCATCTTCTCCTCTCGGCCCGATGGACGCGGAATCCTGCAGATTTCCAGGAAAAAGTCCATCACTCTCTTAGACCAGTCTATCTTTTCCATATATATTTTAATAAATTATAATAAAGTCTTAACAACTACAAAAATGCAATCCAAAATTACACTATTCTTGGCATTAATTCAACTAAAAAACATAACTTCGCGCCGCATATGTTGAAAACGTTTCTAACTGTTGTCCTATTACTTCTTGGCGCAATGCTTTTACTGTCTGTAAGCATTCTGCTTAAGAAGAACGGCAAATTCCCCAACATACACGTAGGGCGGAATCCTGCTATGAGAAAAAGGAACATAGGATGCGTTGAAGAGCAGGACAAAGAGGCTCAGAAGATTAATCCTCTGGCTGTAAATGAAAAGTAAATAATTGAATTTAGCTATATGAACTTCAAATCAGTTTCATCATTCGTACTGTCATCAGTATTGGTATTAGGTTTCACCCAGTGCTCACAGCAGGCAGCTGCTCCCCAGCAGCAGGCTCCCATCGCCGTTTCAGGCCTTAAGATCGCCTACATTGACGTTGATTCACTCCTGGCCAACTACACATTCTATCAGGATCTTGCCGAGGAGATGACCCGCAAGGAGGAGAACTACCGCCTGGCCCTGACCGAGGAGGCCAACAAGTGGCAGAAGGATGTTGAGGCTCATCAGAAGAAGATAGCCAACAGCGTTTATTCATCAGTTGAGCGCGCCCAGTCTGAGGAGAACAGACTTGCCAAGAGACAGCAGGCACTCCAGGAGAAGAGTGACAAGTACACCCAGGAACTCCTGGCCGAGAGAGACGCCAACTCACAGAAAATCAGCGAGACGGTTGACAATTTCGTAAAGGAATACAACAAGACTCACGGCTTCAACATGATCATCAGCAAGGCCAGTCTGCTTTATGCCGATGAGGCTCTCAACATCACAGCCCAGATTCTGGAAGGTCTGAACGCCGCTTACAACCAGACAGCAAAGTAAAAAACAGAATAACCAAAGCAAAAAAGGTCATCCCGATCAAGGATGACCTTTTTTATTTACCTTTACAAAAAATTCAAGTTTATGAGAATCCTGAAGTTTATCATTGTTGCAGCCGTTCTGGCCTGCGTTCCTTTTACAGTAAGTGCACAATTCATGTTTGGTGGCGGTAACCGCGCAGCACAGGACAGCCTGCGCAAGATTGCAGCGGCCGATTACGCCGATATGCTGGCCAAGGTGGGCGTCGGAGAGCCCCGTGAGGGCCGTCAGCCCAACAGCCCCGATGAGAGCAAGCATCCCAACTATGACGAGCTCACAGCCAACCCCTACCCCTTCTATCCCGATCCTCTGATAACCGAGAGCGGCAAGAAGGTAACCAGCGCCAAGATGTGGAACAAGGTGCGCCGTCCCGAGATAGTAAAACTCTTTGAGGACAATGTCTACGGCCGCATCCCCGAAAACACACCGTCAGTAAAATGGGAGGTTACCAGCGAGGAGAAGAAGGAATTTGCCGGCACACCCGTAGTGGTACGCATGCTCAAGGGCGTGGTTGACAACTCCAGCTACCCCGCCATCACGGTCGAGATCCAGGCCAACGTAGTATATCCCGAGGGCAAGCAGAACCTGCCCGTAATCATAGAGTTCGGATTCGGCGGCGGTGACCCCACACGCGTACGCGGCAACCAGAAATCCTGGCAGCAGATGGTAATAGAGCGCGGTTGGGCCGCAGCCACCATCAACCCCTCTTCCATCCAGGCCGATGCCGGATCAGGCCTTACCAACGGTATCATCGGACTCTGCAACAAGGGTGAGTTCCGTCAGCCCACTGACTGGGGTTCACTCCGCGCATGGGGATGGGGCCTGTCACGTCTGATTGACTACTTTGAGACCGATAAGACATTCGATGCCACCAAGTGCGCCATCGAGGGCGTATCACGATACGGCAAGGCATCGCTCGTAGCAATGGCTTTTGAGGAGCGCATAGCAGCAGGATTCATTGCCTCATCAGGCAAGGCCGGCGCAGCAGGATGGCGTCGTGACTGCGGTGAGAGCATCGGCAACATAGTATCAAACGAGGAGTACCACTGGGTATGCGGAAACCTCATCAAATACGGCACAGACCCCTATACCGAGAATGACCTGCCCGTTGACCAGCATGAACTTATCGCCCTGTGCGCACCGCGTGCATGCTTCATCTCCACCGGCAGCTGGAACGGCGACAAGTGGCAGGATGTGGTAGGTTCGTTCATATCGGCCTCAAAGGCATCGCCCGTATATGAGCTGTTCGGCTACAAGGGCGTAGGCACAGACCTCTTCCCCGGCATGGACAACGGCCTGATGGACGGTCGCCTGACCTACCGCCAGCACCACGGAGGCCACGAAGCCGGACCCAACTGGCCCTTCTTCCTGGACTTCTTTGAGCGCGAAGTCGTTAACAAATAAACCTAACAATCGTCTTATAGGTAGAAACACTTAAAAGATGACAGTTATGAAACGGAGAATGATGATGATTGGCATTGCAGTTGCAGCGCTTCTGCTTTGCACCGAGAGTGTTCAGGCCCAGTCCAGAACTATCCGCAGGGAACGCACCCCTCAGCGCGTAGATGACCGTTACATTGACCGTCCCGATCCACGCCGCTCACGTAATGCTGCAGTTCCCGTTCCCGAGCGTCCACGCATAAAAGTAGTTGACAATGAGGTGATCCGTTCTTTCGACCGCGAGAGATATGACTCCAACCGTCTCAAGATGGCCGATATGATATTCAGCACCGACGGTTTCATGACCACAGCACAGATAACACGTGTAGCCCAGGCATTTGACTATGACAGCAACCGCGTAAAGTTCCTCAAGAACGCATACCGCAACTGTGTTGATCCTTACAACTACTACATGGTTCTGGGTACGCTTGACTACAGCAGCAGTCGTGAGAAGATCATAAGCTACGTACTTGACGAGAAGGAGAATATGCTCCGCCGCACCGATATGGTTCGCAAGGTCAGTTCATCGGACATGACAGCCATCATCAAGGCGCTCAAGAACGAGAGTTTTGATTCCACACGCGAGAAGCTTGCCAGAATGATTGTATGCGGCAGCCTGCTCACCTCACGTCAGATTGCAGACATGGCCAAGACATTCTCATTTGACAGCCGTCGCGCGGATTTCCTGCTTTACGCATATGAATTCTGTGCCGATCCCCAGAACTACACAATCGCAGCCAATACGCTCGATTACAGCAGCAGCCGCAATGAACTGATGCGTAAGATATCACGCAGGTAAGACTATCAACAGATACAAAAAAAGACGGGACTCGCAGGAGCCCCGTCTTTTTTATATAATGTCTTTTACTGACGGCTGAAAAAGTCTTCCAATGCCTCCTCCAGTTCCTGGTCGCGAAGGTCACGGCCTATGATGGTGCCGTCTGAGTCAATCAGGAATGTGCAGGGGATTGCTGCAACAGTATACTTGACAGCGGCTGAGTTCTGAGCATCCTCAACACCGTTCCACAACTGAACCCAGTTCATACCGTTATCCTTTACTGCCTTGATCCACTCGTCGGTTTCATCATCAACTGATACACTTACAATCTCGAATCCTTTTGAATGGAACTTCTTGTAAGCAGCCTTCAGATTGGGAATCTCATTGAGGCAGGGAGTGCACCAACTTGCCCAGAAATCCAGCAGAACAACCTTGTTCTTACCTACGTAATCAGAGAATTTGGCCTTTCCGTCAAAGCTGTTCTTCTTGTCAAGGATAGAAGCCTCAAAATCAATGTAAGGATTACCCAGGCTGGTAGCCATCTGAGCCTTTGTCATGGCGGTGAGCTGCATCAATGCGATATCCTGACCGAACGTGGGAGCAAGCTTCTCAAGAAGACCCATGATAACCTCCGGCTCAAGCAGGCTGTAATTGTCCATGAGCTGCTGATAACCGTAGAACTTATCGGCATTCTCCTCAATGCTCTGGGCCAGAAGAGCGGCGAAACGCTCCTGAAGGTCACCCATCTGTCTGTAGAATACGGCAGGGTCACCGTTAGTGGCAAGAGTCATACGGATCTTATCCTCAAGCTCATCGGCCTCATCATTGAAGACCTCGGTGTCGTCATAGAACTTCTGGAAGGCGTCGTTGTTGGGAGTACCTGCAAGATACTGATTTCCGCTCTCCACGTCAATCAGTACAGTTACTGTTCCCCTCTCAAGGAACAACTGGCAGCCTCTCATCATATCTTCTACCTCAAATGTGATGACAGCCACCTGTGCGGTATCAGTCTGACCCTTGAAGGTAAACTTGCCGTTCTTGACTACGGTTGAATCCAAAGTATTCAGACCGTCATACTCAAGTGCGCTGAGCAATACAACGCTACCGTCTTCCAAGCCCTGGATTTCTCCCTTTATCTTGTATGAATCCTTACCGCATGAAACCAGCAGTACCAGTGCAAGTAAGGCGAACAGTATCCTTTTCATAAATTACTTGATTAAATATTGTGAACTGATTGATTCGTTACTGATGACCCTGCGGATAGTCTCGGCGAACATCTGTGCTACAGAGAGCTGCTTGAGTTTCTTGCAGGGGATTGAGTTACGGTAAGGTATGCTGTTGGTGAAAATGATCTCCTCGAGTTGTGAGTTGTCCACGCGAACGGGAGCATCACCTGACATAACGCAGTGTGAAGCAAGGGCGCGTACAGACTTGGCACCGGCCTCCATCATGACATCACCGGCCTTGCAGATTGTACCGGCTGTATCAACGATATCATCTACAATAACCACGTTCTTACCCTGTACGTCACCGATAATGCGGATGTCATCAACCACATTGGCGCGGGTACGTGTCTTCTGGCAGAGTACCAGAGGCACATCCAGGAACTTGGCGTATGCACTGGCACGCTTACTGCCGCCTACATCAGGGGCAGCCATAACCAGCTCATCCAGCTTGAGGCTCTGGATATAAGGCAGGAACACCATCGATGCATACAGATGGTCAACGGGAACATCAAAGAAACCCTGAATCTGGTCTGCGTGAAGGTCCATGGTGATCAGACGGTCAATACCGGCGGTGCTGAGCATATCGGCCACCAACTTGGCGCCTATTGATACACGCGGCT
>DBYT01000135.1:12991-13133 GCA_002309915.1 Bacteroidales bacterium UBA1179
GCCAGGTACATAGTGTTTGTACCGCAGAAGACCAGAAAGGAATTGCTTGAATCCATTAAGATCTGTTGTTTAGTAAAATTTTACAGTGCAAAGTTACAAATAATTAGGACGCACCGATTGACGGCACGTCCTAATTTAATAA
>DBYT01000103.1:0-5378 GCA_002309915.1 Bacteroidales bacterium UBA1179
TCATCGGGCATCTTGGCCAGGAAATGCTTGATTATGGGGGCATATATGCTGAACTCAACCATCTTGGGGTCAACCATTACCAGCTTGAGCTCGGCAGGATGTTTCTTGTAAAGCAGTGAGGTGATAACGCAGTTCAAACCTACGGATTTACCCTGACCGGTGGCACCGGCAACGAGCAGGTGAGGCATCTTGGCCAGGTCAAACATGAAGACCTCATTGGTGATGGTGCGGCCCAGTGCCACGGGAAGTTCCATCTTGCTCTCGGCGAACTTCTTGCTGTTGAGGATGGACTCCATGGATACCATGACGGGCTTGGCGTTAGGTACCTCTATGCCGATGGTTCCCTTGCCGGGGATAGGTGCGATGATACGGATACCCAGGGCGGCAAGGCTCAGGGCTATATCGGCCTCCAGGTTACGAATCTTTGAAATACGTACGCCTGCGGCAGGGGTAATCTCATAAAGTGTGATGGTGGGACCTACGGTTGCGTTGATGGTTTCGATCTCAATTCCAAAGTCAAGCAGAACCTTGATGATACGGTTCTTGTTGGCCTCCTGCTCCCTTTCGTCAATAGCGGGGGCGTCATTGTCATAGTGCTTGAGCAGGTCCAGGGTGGGGAACTTGTAGTGTGACAGGTCCAGACGCGGATCATACGGCTCCTGTATCTTGCCTTCGGCTTTCTCATCGCCCTCGGCTGCGGTGATGGTCATGGTTATGTCCTCGGCCGGTTTGTCACTTTTTTCGGCGGCAGGCTTTTCAACGGGTTTCCTTACGGGCTCGGGTTCCTCGCGGACAGGCTGGAAATCCTGGGCTGCTGCATAGGGATTGTCATCGGCCTCATCGGGCTGGGGTACATCGGCCTCAGTCTGGTCTGTGTATACGTCGTCCTGTGTATCGGCCTCAGTGACGGTATCCTCCTTTTCATGCTTGCGTATGCCGTTTTTCATCCTGTCGGCGCCTTCACGGATCACCTGTATGGTGCGACGGGTCAGGTAGACGCAGTAGATGAGCATGGTGAGAAGCAGTACCAGAATCAGGCCGGGTATGCCTATGTAGCCCTTGAGCATGAGGGTCAGATTCATTCCGTGGCTTCCGCCGGGGATTATGAACGATGTCTGCATCATGGGTGACAGTACCAGCTGCAGGAATACGGAGCACCATACCATAAGGAATGCGCAGCTGATGAACCAGCGGAACAGTTTGGTATGGGTTATGCGCATCATATTGAGACCGCAGACCGTAAGGAATACGGGAATGAGTATGGATGAGAAACCGAACCAGCCGTTGACAATGGACTCCGACATGCGTGCGCCAAGTACGCCGGTGCTGTTTTCAATCTCCTGCGCACCGCTCAGCACGGCACTCTGGTCAGCGCCTCCGTTGAACAGGAACGATATGTATGCTATCACAAAGAAGACGGCTATGATGGTGAGCACGGCTCCGCTTACAAAGAGGAATGTCTCATTGCGGAACGTATCTGATATGCTGCTTAGATTGAACCTTATTTCAGGCTTCTGTGTCCCTGTGCGGGGTTTTGTATCTTTCCCTTTGAGTCCCATACTACTATTTGCAGTTATAGGTTACAAAGTTAATAATAAAAGAACAAAAAGGGCGCGTTATAGCGGAAAAAGGAGTAATTTCGCAGCCGAAAACGTGAGTTTATGAAATCATCAGCGGCATTTGACAAAAATACGGTCGAGTTCGTAACTGTGGCAGCCGAGTATTGCGCATACCTTGAGCAGGTATTCGACAAGGAACCCGTGAGGGTTGTGGATGTACTCTGCAAGCTGCTGCCACTGGTTTATCTCAAGGCAACCATGCTTCCGGAAACAGAACCCGAGGGCCTGTACCTGGAGGAGAGCGTGACGGAGGCCGATTATGAGGAGATACGCACTCTTCTGGCTCAAAAGCTCGGTGAAAACGATGATTATCTGGAGGTGTTCGTGGAGGATATGAAATACAGCGACACCCCGGTACGCAAGTGCATTTCAGAGGATCTGGCCGATATCTATCAGGCTCTCCGAAACTTTGTGCAGTCTTACCGCAGTGGTCTGGATGAGGTTATGACCGAGGCTGTGGCGGTTTGTGCCGACGGATTCCGTACCTATTGGGGCCAGACGCTTGCAAACACTCTGCGTGCCGTGCATAACGTCAGATACACCTCTGACCTGGAAATTGATAATTCTTTTTATGATTGAACTGCCCAACAAGATAGACAAGTCATATCTGGCCGACAAGCCCAAGGTTGTGTTTGACGGCATAATTGAGGAGATAGATACCGAGGAGAAGGCTCAGAAAGCGATTGAGATCCTGTCAAAGGAGAAAGTTGTAGGTTTTGACACTGAGACCAGACCGTCATTTACCAGAGGTGTGGCCCATAAGATAGCCCTGCTTCAGCTTTCAACCCACAAATACGGTTATCTGTTCCGCCTCAACAAGATAGGCATACCCGACTGTGTTGCCGGTTTCCTGTCAAACCCCGATATTATAAAGGTGGGCATATCCATCAAGGATGATTACCACCAGATGGCAAGCCGCCGCAAATTCACTCCGGCGGGTTTTGTGGAACTGCAGGAACTGTGCGGCAAGATGGGTATCGAGGAGAAGGGACTGCAGAAACTCTACGGCCTGCTTTTCAATGAACGCATATCAAAGAACCAGCAGCTCAGTAACTGGGAGATTGACAGCCTGACAGAGAGCCAGCGCCAGTATGCGGCCATTGATGCCTGGGCCTGTCTCAGGATTTTTGACTATATTTCGGAACTCAAACGTACAGGAGAGTACAGAATAATAAGGAAAGATGCAGAAGAGTGTAATACTGAAGAGAGGTAAGGAGGAATCGCTCCTGCGTTTCCACCCATGGGTGTTCTCGGGTGCCATAGCCGATATCAAGGGCGAACCCGATGAGGGCGATGTGGTGGACGTATATACCCATGAGGGTAAATGGATTGCCGTGGGTCATATCCAGGTGGGCAGCATTGCCGTACGCGTTCTCTCTTTCAAGCATGAACCTATCGATGCGGACTTCTGGTACAGACGTTTGAGCGTGGCTTTCGAGTTGCGCCGTTCGCTGGGACTGACTGACCGTGAGGACCATAACATATACCGTCTGGTGCACGGAGAGGGTGATAACCTGCCGGGTCTGGTGATAGACGTTTACGGCCACACCGCAGTGCTTCAGGCCCATTCGGTAGGCATGCATTGCAACCGTATGGATATAGCCGATGCGCTAATGCGGGTCATGGGTGACCGCATCAAGGGCATCTATTACAAGTCAGAGACCACACTTCCGTTCAAGGCCGATATAGACCGCGGAAACGGATATATCATGGGCGGTCCCACCGATGACACTCCTCTGGAATACGGCATGAAGATGCCTGTAGACTGGATAAGCGGTCAAAAGACCGGTCTGTTCATTGACCAGCGTGAGAACCGCGCCCTGCTGGAGAGATACTCCAAGGGACGTTCCGTGCTCAATATGTTCTGCTATACCGGAGGTTTCTCACTCGCCGCTTTGAGAGGCGGTGCCAAACTGGTTCACTCGGTTGACAGTTCGGCACGTGCCATTGAACTCACCGCTGGCGGAGTGGAGGATAATTTCCCCGGCGATACCCGTCATGCGGCATTTGCCGAGGATGCTTTCAAGTATCTGGAGCGCATGGATCCCATCTATGACCTGATCATTCTGGATCCTCCGGCATTTGCAAAGCATAAGGATGCGCTCAAACATGCTCTTATAGGTTACAGACGCCTTAATCAGAAGGCTATGGAGAAGATCAAGCCGGGCGGAATCCTGTTTACATTCTCCTGCTCACAGGTTGTAAGCAAGGATCAGTTCCGTACCGCGGTATTCACTGCAGCTGCCCAGGCAGGACGCAGTGTGAAGATTCTTTATCAGCTCCATCAGCCTGCCGATCATCCCATTAACATCTTTCACCCCGAAGGGGAATACCTGAAGGGACTTGTCGTTTCGGTGGAGTAGTGTGAAATATTGTTAAATGTAGAGATTTTTATTCTGAATAAGAGTTGTATATAAATTAAACACATATCTTTGCTACGTGTTTTTCATGGTATTAGATTTAATTTGAAAGCGAGTTGTCGGGATGACAACTCGCTTTCTGCTTTTGGACGCGACGCGTTCAAAAGCAGTAAAGCGAGGAGCGTAATACCTTTTTTTATACCTTTGTGAGTATGAATGGGAAGATAGAGATGATTGTGGGGGAGATTCTGAACAGGAAGCCTTCGGATCTTAACCTGATTGCGCTGCTCAAGGAGAAGAACGGCGGCGATGAGGGCTTGCGCTGTCTTCCCGTGCTGGTGGGACCTTTTGAGGCTCAGACCATTATCGTGAGCCTGTTCAACCATAAGGTACGCCCCGGAATATATGATCTCTATCTGGATACTCTCAAGCAGTTTGACGGTCATCTCGTTGAGATAGACATATACAGGATAAGCGGCGGAATATTTTACTCGCACCTTTATGTGGAACGTGAAGGAAACATATCGTATATAAACTGCCGTACAGCCGACGCCCTGTCTCTTGCGGTGCGCAGCAACACTCCCATATTCATAGAGGAGGATCTGCTGGAGCGCA
Source organism: Bacteroidales bacterium UBA1179 (assembly GCA_002309915.1). Taxonomy (GTDB): domain Bacteria; phylum Bacteroidota; class Bacteroidia; order Bacteroidales; family Bacteroidaceae; genus Colenecus. The sequence continues at coordinate 4,595 of DBYT01000103.1, forward strand.
ACTGCGTACGGCTTCAGCCCGACGGCGCATATTCCCTGCCTATAACCACAGCCAGCACAAAAGTGCTCAAGGAGGCTATGGAACAGGCTATTGCGACCGAGAATTATGAGTTTGCCGCACGTCTGCGTGACGAGATCAACAGCCGCGGACAGGCCGATGAATCAGATATGGACTTAATCTGACAGCATATGTGGCTATTCTATACTCCCGACATTCAGGATGAGATGCAACTCCCCGAGGAGGAGGCGGGACACTGCATCCGCGTGCTCCGCATGAAAGAGGGAGACCGAATCCGTCTGACCGACGGAAAGGGTGCGTTCTATGATGCGGTGATAAGCGGCATAGCCGGAAAACGCTGTTTCGTCCATGTTGAAAATAAAGAGGTGCAGGAGCCGCTTTGGAAGGGTTATCTGCATATCGCTATGGCTCCCACAAAACTTATGGACCGCAATGAATGGTTTCTGGAAAAAGCCGTTGAGATAGGTGTCGATGAGGTTACGTTCCTCAAGACCGATCACTCCGAACGTGATGTCATAAAGATGGACCGCATTGAGAAGATAGCGGTATCGGCCATGAAGCAGTCACAGAAGGCCACACTGCCGGTGCTGAATGAGATGACATCATTCCGTGCCTTCATAGAGCGCGGTTTTGACGGTGACAAGTTCATTGCCCATTGCGAGCCGGGTGACAAGGTCCTGCTGCAGGATGCCGTGGTACCCGGACATAACAGTCTGGTTCTGATAGGTCCTGAGGGTGATTTCAGCCCCTCTGAGATTGAAATGGC
>DBYT01000103.1:5444-7823 GCA_002309915.1 Bacteroidales bacterium UBA1179
CATGAATCTTGCAGGACAGAAATGAGATACTTTGCCGACATAGAGTTTGACGGAACGGCGTACAGCGGATGGCAGATTCAGCCGCATTCACCGTCGGTTCAGCAGACGCTCGAGGAGGCGCTCTCGCTGTTCCTGCGCTGCAAGGTTGACGTGACCGGTGCGGGACGTACGGATGCCGGTGTTCATGCATCGCAGATGATAGCCCATTTTGATCTGGAGGAGCCTCAGAATCCGGATTGGATGCTTCATAAACTGAACGGAATTCTGCCTCCTGACATAGCTGTACACAGCATCCGTCCTGTAAGAGCCGATGCTCACGCGCGCTTTGACGCCGTAGCCAGGACGTACAAATACTACGTGACCCTTGACAAGAGTGCGTTCCACAGGGCGTACTCCTGGTATCTGGTGAACGAACCCGATTTCAATCTGATGAACAGCGCGGCAAAACTGCTGCTTTCAACGGTGGATTTCACCAGTTTCAGCAAACTCCATACCGATACAAAGACCAATGACTGCCACGTTACAAAGGCGGAGTGGGAGAGGTTGCCCGACGGCCGGTGGGTGTTTACCATAACCGCAGACCGTTTCCTGCGTAATATGGTGCGTGCAATAGTGGGAACTCTAATGGAGGTGGGACGCCACAGGATGACCGTTGATGAGTTCCAGGCTGTGATAGACAATAAAGACCGATGCCAGGCCGGTGACTCAGCTCCCGCACAGGGGCTGTTCCTGTACGGCATCGAATATCCGGATGACATATATTTGAAAGCATGAAAAGATTATTGACCGTAATGATACTGGCGCTTGCCGTGACAGCCGTCCGTGCAGAAGACCTGAGGACTCTGTTTACAGGTATGCCTGATTCCATAATGCCTGCGCTGACCCGCAGCGACCGTATGGATTTCCTGGACTATATGGACAGCGGAATGAAAGCAAGGGTGCGTAACAAACTGGGAGGCGAGAGTGTGATGACGCAGTTTGAAGAGAATATGCTGACCGTCGTCACTTCGGGCGCAGGACGTATGGATATGGTGCTTTTCAGGATGAAGAATGGCAGTAACCTGATATGCATTGTCAACACCGTAACTGCCAAGTATGATGATTCCCGTCTTTCATTCTATACGGAGAACTGGAATCCGGTTGCCGCTGCAGACCTCATAGAACTGCCGGTATTTGACGATTATCTCACCAAAGAGGCGCTCAAGAACGATTCACTCTCATTGTTTAAGAAGAAATCCGTGCTCAGACTCCAGGCTGTAACTCCCCTGGACGGAGCCCTGGAATTCAGATATACATCACTTGACGACTTAGGTCAGGATGCCGATAAATATCGCAGCTGGTTCAAGCCGGCACCGATAAGATACAACTGGAACGGCAAAAAATTCAAGCGCAAATAAAAAGAAAGCCGGTGCAGATGCATCGGCTTTCTTTTATCGGTATCTTGACAATTACTTGCCACCGCGGCTCTTTGCGTAACGGCTCATGAACTTGTCGACGCGACCAGCGGTATCGACCAGCTTTGACTTACCGGTGAAGAACGGGTGAGAAGTGTTTGAGATTTCAATCTTGATAACGGGATAGGTCTGACCTTCAAATTCGATTGTCTCCTTGGTAGCGCAGGTTGAGCGTGACAGGAAGCAGTCGCCGTTAGACATGTCCTTGAATACTACAGGACGATAGTTCTCGGGATGAATACCTTTTTTCATAACTTATTTTGTTTTTAATTACTCCATTTGGCGTCCGCCGGAATATAGGCGAAACATGATTATGGGGGTTTCAGCGCGCAAAGATACAACAAATTCCATTACGCCCAACCTTTTTGGTGATGATTTTTGTTTATTAAACTTTGTGAAAGTGTGGATAACTATCTCTTAATACAATATTAAATAGAAGAATAAAATTGTAATTTCGCGGCGTAAAACAAAAACAGAGCAGAATATTCACTAAATAAAACATCAAAACTATGGTAAGCTACAAAGAACTGGGTCTTGTAAACACCCGCGCAATGTTTGCCGCAGCCGTTAAGGGCGGATATGCTATCCCGGCATTCAATTTCAACACTATGGAGCAGATGCAGGCTATCGTACAGGCTGCAGTCGAGACCAAGTCACCGGTTATCATGCAGGTATCTAAGGGTGCCCGCAACTACGCTAACGCCACTATCCTGCGTTACATGGCACAGGGTGCTGTTGAGTATGCCAAGGAGCTTGGCTGCGCTCATCCCGAGATCGTTCTTCACCTTGACCACGGAGATAGCTTCGAGCTCTGCAAGGACTGCATCGACATGGGCTTCTCATCTGTCATGATTGACGGTTCAGCTCTTCCTTATGAGGAGAACATCGCCCTAACCAAGAAGGTTGTTGAGTACGCTCACAAGTA
>DBYT01000111.1:0-2810 GCA_002309915.1 Bacteroidales bacterium UBA1179
GACTGCGAGCCTCGTCAGGTAATCGAAGTCCGTCCGCGCATTCTGGAGGCCGATGTGGTACGTTTCCAGAACAACAAGGAGAAATGGGTGGCATTCGTGGGTATCCTGGATGGCCGTCCATATGAAATATTCACCGGCCTTCAGGACGACGAGGAGGGTATTGTACTGCCCAAGACAGTCGAGAAGGGCTGGATTATCAAGAACATAGATGAAGAGGGCCGTAAGCGCTACGACTTCCAGTTCACCAACAAACGCGGATACAAGGTTACCATCGAGGGCCTGTCCGAGAAGTTTGACAAGGAGTACTGGAACTACGCCAAACTGATATCGGGCGTACTCCGCTACCAGATGCCTATTGACCTGTGCATCAAGCTCATCGGCTCACTTGACCTTGGATCAGAGAACATCAACAACTGGAAGAACGGTGTTGAGCGTGCCCTGAAGAAATACGTCCAGGACGGCACCGCTGTAAAGGGCGAGAAATGCTCGGTATGCGGAAGCGAGTCACTGGTTTACCAGGAGGGCTGCCTCATCTGCAAGAACTGCGGATCATCACGTTGCGGATAAAATGAAAATAAAAGAACAAACAATAACCCTTGACAGCCTGCGGTTCTACGCCTACCACGGAGCAGAGCCGCAGGAGGCCATTGTCGGTGCCTGGTACACAGTTGACATCAGCATGAAGGCCGATGTCACCGACGCCATACTCAACGACAATCTGAGCGGAACAATCAACTACGCCAAAGTAGCGGAAATCATAAAACAGCAGATGCAAATCCGCTCCGCCCTACTCGAGCACGTAGCGGGCCGGATTGCCAACGCCCTGCTCGACGCTTTCCCCGCAATCACTTTGCTAAACGTAAAAGTCAGCAAGCAAAATCCACCCGTCTGCGCTCCCTGCGCAGCATCTGGTTTTTGTCTCACTGTTGAAAGGTAACAGCAACCTTCAGTGAGAATTTGGGGTATAGGTATCTGAAACTACGCGCTTCGCGCTATCCCTCCCATCCCCAATAAGACGCTCTGGAAGACGTGAACAAGTTCCCATCTCCCAGAGCATCTTCTTGAGCACGGGCCCCTCCCGTTCACAAGCCCACGGGCGGCCATGGTTTCTGATACCTATACCCCAAATTCTTTCACTGAAGGATTGCTGTTACGTGCACCTTGGAACCTTCTGCAAAGAGGGGGATAATATTTCCGGTTATTTCTTTTCCGTCTACAATCAAAGATTTGATTCCGTGGGTAGAGCCGTTGGGATTCTTGATTTCAATCTCGTAAGTGGCTCCGCGGAACTTGCGGGTAACCTTGTACTCCTTCATGTCGGGACTGATACAGGGATCAATCTCAAGACCGTTATAGGTGGGCTTGATTCCCAGGATGAACTGGGTAATGGTGTACCAGTTCCAGGCGGCGGTGCCGGTGAGCCAGGAGTTCTTACCCTCGCCGGGACGGAATGCATCCTTACCCGCTACCATCTGGGAGTAAACGTAGGGCTCAACCTTATGCAGGGTCTGATCCTTGATGTACGCAGGACATATCTTGCGCCAGTATTCCATGGCAGCCTTTCCGTTGCCGCGAACCGTCTCACCTATGATTATCCACGGGTTGTTGTGGCAGAAAATGCCTGCATTCTCCTTGTAGCCTGCCGGATAACTTGATATCTCACCGTACTCTATGTAGTAACGTGTGAATGCGGGGTTGTTCAGTACTATGCCGTGCTCTGAGTCGAGACGCTCCTTGACGGAGTCAAGAGCCTTGTCGCAGAGTCCTTCCTTGAGGCCGATGCCCGCCATGGTGCACCAACCGTTGGACTCGATGAATATCTGACCCTCCTCATTCTCGTGTGAGCCCACCTTACGTCCATAATAGTCATATGCACGCAGGAACCAATTGCCGTCCCAACCGTATTTCTCAACAGCGGCAATCATAGCATCTATATGCTTCTGAGCACGGTCAGCCTCGGCATTCTTACCCAACTGACGGCAAAGCTCCACATAGTCACGTCCACTGAATACGAACAGACCGGCAATCATAAGGCTCTCGGCCTTGCTGCCCTCGGTCTTGTTCTCGGTGGTCTGGAAACTCTCGTCGGGATCATTTGAGAAACAGTTCAGGTTCATGCAGTCATTCCAGTCGGCACGTCCTATCAGAGGCAGTCCGTGCGGACCCAAATTATTGATTACATGATCAAATGATATGGTAAGATGCTCGAACAGGCTCTTCTCGCTTCCCGGCACGTTATCAAACGGAACCGGCTCGTCCAGTATGCTGAAATCACCTGTCTCGCGCAGGTAACCGCAAACGCCGAATATGAGCCACATGGGGTCGTCGTTGAATCCGCCTCCGATGCCGTCATTGCCGCGCTTGGTCAGGGGCTGGTACTGATGGTAGCAGCCGCCGTCGGCAAACTGGGTCGATGCAATATCGATTATGCGCTCGCGGGCACGCTCCGGGATCTGATGCACAAAACCAATCAGGTCCTGGTTGGAGTCACGGAATCCCATACCTCGGCCTATGCCGCTCTCAAAGAACGATGCGCTGCGTGAGAAGCAGAAGGTGATCATGCACTGGTACTGGTTCCAGATATTGACCGTACGGTCCAGACGCTCATCACCGCTCGTAACACTGAATATGCTCAGAAGATTGTCCCAATACTCATTCAGTTTACGGAACTCGGCATCCACCTTGGCCACAGTATCCAGACGTGACAGGGTCTCAAGGGCAGGACGCTTGTTGATGACACCCTTGCTCTCCCACTTGTCATCCTGGGGATTCTCGACATAACCCAGCACGAACACCAGGTCACGGCTCTC
>DBYT01000111.1:2849-12733 GCA_002309915.1 Bacteroidales bacterium UBA1179
CTACAGCGGGGCTTGCCCTCAAGCACTGCCTGAGGTGCATCAAACCCGTTGTACAGACCCAGGAATGATTCGCGGTCGGTGTCAAAACCCTGCACGGGGACATTGACCGAATAGTATGCGTAGTGGTTGCGGCGCTCCTTGTATTCGGTCTTGTGATAGATTACAGAGCCCTCTATCTCAACCTCACCGGTAGAGAAGTTGCGCTGGAAGTTCTCCATATCAGTCGATGCGTTCCAAAGACACCACTCCTGGAAACTGAACAGCTTAAGCTTCTTTACCTTATCGGTGGTGTTGGTCAGCGTCAGTTTCTGGACCTCGGCCCAAGTCCCCAGCGGAACAAAGAAGAGCACCTTTGCGGTTACGCCATCCTTTCGGCCCTCAATGGAGGTATAGTTCATGCCGTGACGGCACTCGTAGAAGTCAAGCGGAGTCTTGCAGGGTTTCCAGCCGGGATTCCATACGGTGTCACCGTCCTTTATGTAGAAGTACCGGCCGCCCGCATCCATCGGCACACCGTTGTAACGGTAGCGTGTGATGCGGCGGAACTTGGCGTCCTTGCAGAAACTGTAACCGCCTGCGGTATTTGAAATCAGTCCAAAGAAATCCTCGGTGCCCAGATAGTTTATCCAAGGCCACGGGGTGCAGGGATCGGTAATGACATACTCCCTGGCCGCATCGTCGTAATGTCCGTATTCCTTTGCCATAGGGTTACTTCTTGATGGGGAACTTATATGCCAGCAGTCCCATTATCACTGCAATTACTGCCGGAATGAGTGAGAACAGAGACCATACCATGGTACGTACCGACTCGGTGACCGATGCAGGATCAATTGACATGTTGCCAAAGTCATCCGGAATCATGCGTGCACCTGCCAGACCCAGCAACAGGGCAATCAGGGAACCTGATATCGCACCACCCAGTTTCTGAGCCATTGTGCCCGATGAGAATATCAGTCCTGTCGATGATGTTCCGAACTTTTCGGTTGCAAAGTCAGCCACATCGGCATACATTGACCAAAGCAGAGGTGAATAGAGACCTACGCCCACCGAGGTGAGGATAACCACAGCCACCATCAGCCATATGTACCTGGGATTCATCGGAATAAAGAAGAACACAACCGAGAATACCACACATATAACTGCGGCCCATACAAAAGCCATATGCTTGGAGCCTACCCATTTGGTGAATCTGGGCGACAAACCGCCGAATATCATGCATGTAACCTCACCGAACGCCATAAGTACCGTATAGTTTATGATAAGTCCACCCACGGTGACATCACCTCCCAGGCAGTAAGATATCATATAACCGGCAACTGCATAACGGAATCCGTTAAAGAAGTTGGTGCACAGTCCAATCAGCGTCAGGTATATCCAGGGCTTGTTCTTGAACAGGTCAACAAACTGGCTGAATGAATATTTCTCGGCCCTGACGGGTTTGAGACGCTCCTTTGTCATCAGACCGCAGACCAATGTCATGGCAGCCGCTATTATGCCGAATACGGCACCCAGAACTGCATACTGATGTGCATCGGTTCCGCCTACCATCTTCTGCAGGTAAGGGAATGAGAGCAGGGTGATGAAACCCATGGCATATGCACCTACCATACGGTATGACGAGAACTGGTTCTTCTCATTGTCATCATCGGTCATGACGCCAAGCAGTGAGCCGTAAGGCACGTTGACTGCGGTATAGACTGCCATCATGAGCAGATAGAGCACATATGCATAGACGCGCTTGCCTGCAGGGCCCAGATCCGGCGTATAAAGCAACAATGCGAATATCAGTCCGAACGGAATGGCTCCGAATATAAGCCACGGGCGGTAAGTACCCCACTTTGACTGGGTGCGGTCAGCCAGACTGCCCATGAGAGGATCCGTGACCACATCAAACAGACGTGCTATAAGCATAAGTGCCGCGGCATCGGCAAAGGTAAGTCCGAATACGTTTGTGAAAAACAAGGGGAAGGCAATGGACATTATCTTCCATGTAATGCCACCAGCAGCAGCATCGCCAAGGGCGTATGCTATCTTTTCCCTGACGGTAACGGCAGAATTCTTCATAAGAGTAAGATTAGTTAGGTTAATTTCAATTATCAGGCTTCAATAGGTTTATATTTGGGAACAAGCAGTTTCATGATGGTCCAGCCAATCAGATAGGCTACGGCGCAGATACAGAATACAATCATGTAACCTGCCTCCTTGCCCTCAAAACCCAGGAAACTGAAAGCAGAGCCCATAGCGGCGCTCTTGGTAAAGAGCATACCGGCACCCTTGTTGATCATGAACGATGCCAGACCGCCCATTGTAGTACCCACACCTGTGATTGTTCCGATGGTTGACTTGGGGAACATATCACCGATGGTTGAATAGAGGTTGGCTGACCATGCCTGATGTCCGGCACCGGCCAGGCCGATGATGATTGCGGGGAACCAAGCGCTGTACTTACCCAGAGGCTGTGCGAAGAGAGCCAGCAGCGGGAAGAAAGCGAATATGAGCATAGCCTTCATACGTCCTGAGTAAGGCTCCATACCCTTCTTCTCGACAAAGAGCTTGGGCAGGTAACCGCCGCCTATACTTACCACTGTAACAATCAGATACAGGACAAAGATAAGCAGGATGGCCTCCTTGGAGTCTGAGCGGTAACCGTACTGGTCGCTGAAATAAGCGGGAGCCCAGAACAGGAAGAACCACCATACACCGTCGGTAAAGAACTTACCGCAGATGAAAGCCCATGTCTGACGGAAGGTGAAACACTTGAAGAAGGGGATTGACTTCTCCTCCTTGGCAGCGGCTGCGGCACCCTTGGCGGCAGCCAGTTCTGCAGCATCATCCTGATGGATATACTCAAGCTCAGCCTGGTTGACGAATCTTGAATTCTCAGGTTTCTGATAGAGTCCGAACCAGAAGAACATCCATACAAATCCCAGCGCACCGATGATGATGAACGCCATCTCCCAGCCCCACTTGGCGGCCAGAAGCGGAATACATGCGGGAGCTGCCAGAGCACCTACTGATGCACCGGCGTTGAATATTGAGGTTGCGAATGCGCGGTCCTTCTTGGGGAAATACTCGGCGGTAACCTTGATGGCTGCAGGGAAGTTACCTGACTCACCAAGAGCCAGCACCGCACGGCAGAACATGAACATATATACCGATACTGTCGATATGAGCAGGACTATATCGGCCGAATTCTTTGCGGCCTCCATTGACTCCACGCCCACCCATTTCAGAGCGGCCCATCCGCAGGCGGCATGCATGCAGGCACCTACCGACCATATGAATATGGCCCACAGATAACCTTTACGGGTACCCAGTCTGTCAATGAACTTGCCGCTGAACAGGCATGCTACGGCATAGAAAATGGAAAAGAAACCTGTTATGCTACCGTACTGGCTGTCGGTCCAATGGAAATCGGCCGAGATAAAGTCTTTCCAGGTTAGTGAAAGCACCTGACGGTCCAGGTAATTGACTGTTGTGGCCACAAACAGGAGGGCGCACAGCCACCAACGGAAATTAGTCATCCGCTGGGCTTTTGATTCTGAGTTGTTTGACATATGAATTTTTTAGGTTAGTTATTCAGTGTAATAGACACGCTTTACACGTATCGAAACGGTTGATATAATCTCATAAGGTATGGTTCCGAGTATGTCGGAGAGCACATGAACCGGCAGGTTGGGGCCGAAAATCTCAACGCTGTCACCCTCCTGACAATCGATATCGGTCACATCAATCATACACACATCCATGCATATGTTGCCCACGTAATATGCTTTCTGTCCGTTTACCAGACAGTATGCGTTGCCGTTGCCCAGATGGCGGTCCAGACCGTCGGCATAACCTATAGGTATGGCGGCTATGCGGGAGTGTTTGGTTATCTTGCCCTTGCGGCTGTAACCCACGGTCTCGCCCTTCTCCAGTTCACGGATCTGGAGTATGGTGGTCTTAAGCGTGCAGACAGTCTCCAGCGGCTGGTTGTCAATAGGGTTGATTCCGTACAGTCCCAGTCCCAGACGTACCATATCATAATGGACATCCGGGAAACGCTCAATTCCGGCAGAGTTGCAGATATGCCGCAGTATATGGTGCTTGAATGCAGCCTGCAGTTCATCGGCCGCCTTATCGAAACGCTCTATCTGGAGTTTGGTGAAATCATCAAAATCAGGGCTGTCGCTGCCCACAAAATGTGAGAATACGGAGCACGGAATCACCGCGGTCTGTTTCTGCAGACGGTGTACCAGCTCGGGCATATCCTCCGGGGCGAATCCCAGACGGTGCATACCGGTATCAACCTTGATATGTATCGGGAAGTTGGTAACACCGTTGTGCTCGGCGGCACGGATAATCATATCCAGCAGATGGAAACTGTAGACTTCGGGCTCCAGCTTGTAGTCAAACAGGGTATTGAATGATGTACGCTCGGGGTTCATCACCATAATGCTGGTGGTGATACCTGCCTTACGCAGTTCGGCGCCCTCATCGGCCACAGCCACAGCCAGGTAATCCACCTGACGGTCCTGCAGTGTCTTGGCCACCTCAATTGCTCCTGATCCGTAGGCCGATGCCTTTACCATGCAGATTATGCCGGTCTCTATCCTGAGCATGCCGCGATAACGGTCCAGGTTATCGGCCAGAGCCTGCAGGTTGACCTCAAGGATGGTCTCGTGAACCTTGAGTTCCAGACGCTCGGCAATCTTGTCGAACTCATAGACGCGGGCTCCCTTGATAAGTATCAGTTCATTGTGGAAACTCTTCATCAGATCCGATTTCAGGAAATCATCGGTGGTTTTGAAGAAGTGTTTCTCGGGAACGTCAAAACGTTTCTTCTCGGACGATATGTCATCACCTATACCTATCAGCTTGGTGATGCCGCGGCTCTCAACCAGCTGTGCCACCCTGCGGTAGAGCTCATGGACCGACCAGCCGGACTGAAGGATATCCGACAGTATCAGGGTACGGCTGCGGGACTTGTCATCCTGACGGCGCGCCATGAAATCGAGCGCTATGCCAAGTGACGATATATCGGAGTTGTAACTGTCATTGATAACTATACATCCCTGCTTGCCGTCCTTCACCTCCAGACGCATTGCCAGGGGCTCCAGCTGCGCCATACGCTCCGTTATCTTCTCGGGCGGAACCATAAGGTAGATGCAGACAGCCAGACAGTGGAGTGCATCCTCAATGGAGGCATCGTCAATGAACGGTATGGTGAACTTGTTCTCCAAACCTATGTAACGGTAGGTTATCTCCGTGGAATTCTCTCCTTTTACGACCGATGATATGTACAACGGCTTATCCTGGTTGCGGCGTGACCATGCAATCTCTCGCGCCGTGATGATTGACTTGTCCACGCAACTCTGTATCAGGTCATTGTCTCCGTTGTAGATAACCACGTCACAATCCTGGAAAAGACGCAGTTTCTCAATGCACTTGTCCTGAAGTGACTGGAAGTTCTCCTGATGTGCCAGACCTATGTTGGAGATGACGCCTATGGTCGGCTTGATAATCTTCCAGAGCTGACGCATCTCATCCTTCTTGGAGATACCGGCCTCAAAGATACCTATCTCGGACTGCTTGTTCAGCAGCCATACCGAAAGCGGGACACCAATTTGCGAGTTGTAGCTCTTGGGTGAACGTGTCACGGCATAATCAGGTTCCAGCAACTGGTACAGCCACTCCTTGATGATGGTCTTGCCGTTACTGCCGGTCACACCTATTACGGGAATGTCAAAGTTCCCCCTGTGAGCGGCTGCCAGGGTCTGGAGCGCGGCCAGCGAATCCCTGACCAGCAGGAAGTTGGTATCCTGGTAGTCATCCATGTTGTCTGGCAGGTAACTGACTACAAAATTCCTTACTCCTCGCTTATAGAGTTCACGGATATAATTGTGACCGTCGTTACGTTTGGTCTTCAGTGCAAAGAAAAGGGTCTCGGCAGGGAAGCACAGGGAACGGCTGTCGGTTAGCAGCCATGATATCCTGGCCGGACAGAAACCGTGCCTCTCGGCCCCCGTCATAGAGACGATATCGTCTATGGAATATGTCATTTCAAGTAGTAATTTTCCGGTTTGTCAAAGATAATCATTATTTGCGTCACCATATTAGAAAAAACAATATGTATAATGAAAAACATCCTATATTCACACTAATTTGGTACATTTGCCGTTTGAAAAGCAAAAGAAGACAGGATGCAGAAGACCCAGCAGGAACAACCAGTAGTCAACCTGCTAAAAAACATAGACTCCCCGGATGACCTCAAGAAACTGAGTCCGGAGCAGTTGCCGCAGGTTTGCGATGAACTCAGACAGATGATCATCGACGAGCTATCGCATAACCCCGGCCATTTCGGTTCAAGTCTGGGAACTGTCGAACTTACCGTAGCTCTGCATTATGTTTTCAACACCCCCGATGACCGTATCGTATGGGATGTAGGACACCAGGCCTACGGACACAAGATCCTTACCGGTCGCCGCGACTCATTCTGCACCAACCGCAAACTGGGCGGACTTCGCCCCTTCCCCTCACCCGATGAGAGCGTCTACGACACCTTTACCGCAGGACATGCCTCCAACTCCATATCGGCCGCACTGGGTATGGCCGTGGCCGATAAGCGCAACGGCAACTCATCACGCCGTGTAGTGGCAGTGATAGGCGACGGAGCCATGAGCGGAGGTCTTGCATTCGAGGGCATAAACAACGCATCCATAACCGACAACGACCTGCTCATTATCCTCAACGACAACGATATGAGCATATCGCAGAGCGTAGGAGGCATGCGCAGTTATCTGACACAGCTCCACACCTCACGCTCATACAACAAGTTCCGCTACTACGTATCAAGGATACTTGACAAGCTGGGACTCATGACAGATCAGCGCCGCCGCAACATAATACGCCGCAACAACCATCTCAAGATAAAGCTCACCCATCAGAACAATATGTTCGAGGGTATGGATATCCGCTATTTCGGACCCGTGGACGGACATAACGTCCAGAACCTGGTCCGCATCCTGGGCAATATCAAGAACATGCACGGTCCCAAGCTGCTGCACATAAAGACAGTCAAGGGCAAGGGCTATGAACCGGCTGAGAAGGACTCGGCCATCTGGCATGCCCCCGGTCTGTTTGACAAGGTCACCGGCGAGCGCATAGTACGCAGCGGCAGCGGCCAGCCGCCCCTATTCCAGGACGTGTTCGGCGAGACCCTGCTCGAGCTCATGCGTGAGAACTCAAAGATCATAGGAATAACTCCTGCCATGCCCATAGGATGCAGCATGGATATCCCCATGAAGGTCTTCCCCGACCGCTGCTTTGACGTAGGCATTGCCGAAGGTCATGCCGTAACATTCTCAGGCGGTCTGGCCAAAGAGGGCATGATGCCTTTCTGCAACATCTACTCGTCATTCATGCAGCGCGCATACGACAACATCATACACGATGTGGCCATACAGAAACTCAACGTGGTCATCTGTCTGGACCGCGCCGGACTGGTAGGTGAAGACGGCCCCACCCATCACGGAGCCTTTGACCTGGCATTCCTGCGCCCCATCCCCAACCTGACCATCGCGTCACCGTATGACGAGACCGAGTTGCGTAACCTCATGTACACCGCCCAACTCCCCGACCAGGGACCGTTTATTATCCGATACCCGCGCGGCCGCGGCATACTGTCCGATTGGCGCAAGCCGTTCGAGCCCGTTGTCATCGGCACCGGACGTAAGATAAAGGAGGGCGATGACATTGCCGTACTCTCCATCGGCCCCATAGGCAACCTGGCGGAGAATGCCATTGAGACATGGGAGAAGGAGAGCGGAAAGACCGCCGCACTCTATGACATGCGCTTCCTCAAGCCTATAGACACATCTATCTTAAGGGAAGTAGCAAAGAAATACAGCCGTATCATCACCATTGAGAACGGCGCGGTAACCGGAGGATTGGGCACCGCAGTAGTAGAATACATGGCCGATAACGGCTATAATCCTGTTATCAGACGTATGGGACTGCCCGACCGTTTCATCGAACACGGTTCCACGCCTCAGCTTCTGCATCTCTGTCATATTGACCAGGATGCTATTGTCAACACACTCAGTGAGTTGATTTCAGAAACCTTAAAACCACAGAAATGAAAATCGTTATTGCAGGAGCCGGAAATGTAGGTATTCACCTGGCAAAATTGCTGGCAGGTGAGAACCAGGACATCACCCTCATCGATGAGAGCCCCGAAAAACTGGCTCGTCTGGATTCCAGTTTTGACCTGCTCACAATCCAGGAATCGCCTGTTTCGCTTCATGGCCTCAAAGAGGCCGGAGCCGGCAGTGCAGACCTGTTTGTAGCTGTTACGACCGATGAGAGCCGCAATATCATATCCGCCCAACTTGCCCACTATCTGGGAGCCAAGAAGACTGTGGCCAGAATCAACAACTACGAATATCTCCAGCCCAAGAATATGGAGTATTTCAACAGCATCGGACTTGATTCACTCATCTATCCGGAACTTCTGGCCGCCAAGGATATCGTAGACGGCATGAAACTGAGTTGGATACGTCAGTGGTGGGAATTTGCAGGCGGAGCCCTGGTCATGATGGGTATCAAACTGCGTGACAACGCCCAGATACTCAACAAGCCCCTGGCTGAACTGGGCAAGGAACTGCCCTACCACATAGTAGCCATACTGCGTGAGGGCGAGACCATCATCCCGAGCGGTCATGACACCATGCAGGCCGGTGATCTGGTCTATTTCATGACAATGAAAAAGCATATTCCCCATATCCGCAAGATTGCAGGCAAGGAGGAACTGCCCGATGTCCGTGACGTCATCATAATGGGTGGCAGCCGAATAGCCGTGCGCACCGCACAACTCATGCCGGACTACATGAATCTCAAGATCATTGAGAGTGACATGGAACGCTGCGAGCGCCTTACCGAGCTCTGTGATGACAAGGTCATGATCATAAACGGCGATGGACGTGATCCCAGTCTGCTTCTGAGTGAAGGCATCAAGCATACCGAGGCATTCGTAGCCCTGACTGACAATTCTGAAACCAATATCCTGGCCTGTCTGGCCGCCAAGCGCTTCGGAGTGACCAAGACCATAGCTGAGGTTGAGAACATAGACTACATCAATATGGCCGAGAAACTGGATATCGGCACCGTAATCAACAAAAAGAAGATTGCAGCCAGCCACATCTATCAGATGATGCTTGATGCCGATGTCACCAACGTCAAGTGTCTGACATTCGCCAATGCCGATGTTGCCGAGTTCAACGTCATAGAGGGTGCCAAGATCACCCGCAGTCAGGTAAAGGACATCTCATTCCCGCGCGGAGTGACCATCGGCGGACTTATCCGCAACAAGGAGGCTATCATCGTAACCGGTAACACACAGATTCAGCCCGGTGACCATGTAGTCGTATTCTGTCTTGAAGGAATGATTAAGACTATAGAAAAGTATTTCAATTGATACACGTAAAGATCATACACCGCATACTGGGAGTCCTGCTTCTGATTGAATCAGGAATACTGCTCCTCTGCGCACTGCTCTCCGTTTTCTATGGTGAGGACGATATGTTCGGATTCATCATGGCATCACTCATATGCGCCTGCTGCGGCATGACATTCATGATGATAGGCAAGAGCGCCCGCAAGAGAGAGGGAGCCATGACCCGTCGCGACGGATATATCGTTGTAGCTGTAAGCTGGGTACTTTTCTCAATATTCGGCTCCCTGCCCTTCTACGTGAGCGGCTACATCCCGTCATTCACCGATGCCTTCTTCGAGACCATGTCGGGATTCACCACAACCGGCGCCACCATCATACAGGATGTCGAGGTAATTCCGCACGGACTCCTGTTCTGGCGAAGCCTGACACAGTGGATAGGCGGTTTGGG
>DBYT01000111.1:12845-14240 GCA_002309915.1 Bacteroidales bacterium UBA1179
ACGGTATTATGCGCCGTTTCCCTAAGGTTGTGCGGTATGGGTGTATTTGACAGTATCAACCACGCCCTGACCACTGCCGCCACAGGAGGATTCTCTACCAAGAACGCCAGCATAGCATACTTCAACTCACATACCATAGAATATGTGATCACTTTCTTCATGTTCCTGTCAGGTATCAACTACGGACTGCTTTTCTTTGTTGCTTTCCGAGGACAGATACGCAAACTGATAGAGGACACCCAGTTCAAGTGGTATGTCATGTTCCTGATACTGTTCACTGCGATAGTGGGTATCGGACTGTTTATTTCAACTCCTTACAATGCATCCGCTTCACTGCGTAACGCGCTGTTCCATGTGACGGCCATCATAACCACCACCGGATTCACATCGACCGACTACACCCTGTGGCCTCCGTTCATCTGGATGATACTAGGTCTGTGCTTCTATTTCGGAGCCTGCGCAGGATCCACCACCGGCGGTATGAAGATAATCCGCATAGCCGTATTGGTCAAGTCCATGCGTAATGAGTTCAACCGCATACTTCACCCCAACGCAGTACTGCCGGTACGTATCAACGGCAAGGTGATTCCGCCGTCAACACGTCAGAGTGTGCTCACATTCAGCATATTCTTCTTTGCACTGGTATTTATTGGCTGGTTCTTCTACCTGGCCATAGGTATAGACATAGCCGAGGCATACGGCATCTCACTGTCGTGTCTGAGTAATATCGGTCTTACAATCGGTTATCACGGATGTAATATTCCGTGGAGTGACATGCCGGCAATCGGCAAATGGTTCTCAACCTTCCTGATGCTGATTGGCCGACTTGAGGTCTTCAGCGTGCTGCTCATTATCACTCCCGCTTTCTGGAAGCATAACTAACATCTCCCTTACATCGTTACGCATGCGCTCATACAGCTCGCATCCCCTGTAATGAGTGTTCTTGCGTATGGCTTCGGCCAAGCCCATCTGGCTGTGCTGATATGCGCTGATTTCGTTATGGTATTGCTGGTTATGAACCGCGAACCGCTGTATCTCGGCTTCCCGTTCCTGGCGCAGTACGGTGCATACCGGCATAAGCAGTTTCATGATAACATTCTCAACCAGGTGATGCCCCTGAAGGAACAGATATGTGTTATCTTCCCTGACACCCATTGAGGTCAGTTCCTTGCGCAGGGCGGCCACCTCGGGAACAGCCTCGGGATAATGGTTCTCCATCCAGCGTATCTTATGGCTCACCCTCTCCGTCACGCTTAGTATTGCTCCCTGTGGACGTCGCACATCAACAGACTTGAGCCTTATGTCCAGGTTCAGGTCCTGCATGCTGTAGTTGTTATGCAGTTTATTGCGGTAAAACCATACGTTCCACACAAAAAGCGGGTAAACAGCCTTTGA
>DBYT01000111.1:14292-17374 GCA_002309915.1 Bacteroidales bacterium UBA1179
ATCTGGTGCAGACTGCCGGCCCAGCACTGATAGTTCTCAATAGCATAGGCATATGTCTGTATCACATATGGATTGCTGATAATTTCCCTCGATGTCTGGGTAACGCCCTGAAGCAACCAGTCATAATCGCTGTCAACGCAGGCAATCAGGTTCTTGCCCAGTCCGTTATGCTCAATACAGGAACGCAGAGCCGATTTCTTTCCTTTGGTCAGGCCGCCCCGGTTGGGCAGCATAATTTGAAAATAACGCTCCGGAGTCTCAAATTCATCCAACAGCAGACGCCAGAAAGAGACATCGTCATAACTCTCCACAAAGGCCACGATGCGTCCTCTGCGCTTGCTTGGCAACAGCTTGTCGGCCGCCTCGAAATAACGGGAAGAAATATTGTCTGTAAGTCTCTTCATGCAGGATTGCCCTTCACTTTACGGTAATATCCTCAACATCATAGACTGAATCCATCCAGCCGTCCATAATCAGGGCCGGCGAGTGGGTAGTCATAATTATCTGGACATTGGGGTTGAGTGAACGCACACGCTGAATAAGCTGCTGCTGCCACTCAATATGAAGCGAAATCTCCGGCTCATCCATAAGCAGCACTCCGGGGGTCTGGTCCTGGACCAGGGTGGTAAGCATTATCACCAGCAACTGCTTCTCACCCGATGACAGGTTGTACGGCAGCAGTGTGGTGCCGAACTGGTCAAACAGGATCTCGTTGCTGGTACGGATAATCTTCTTACCCGTATCGGTAAAGAGTTCATCCATGTAATCCATGAACTTTATCTTTGGAGCCGATATCTCCTGCGCCTCACGCAGTTTCTCCGGATCGCCCGACGTAAGCAGCTGAATGGTACGGTTGCCTATGTTCACCTGATAATCCAGGTAACGGCGCTGAAGTTTATAGAGCTGCCAGTCAAGTTCCGATATAACGCTCTTGTCAGACATTTTCTCCAGCAGGTTGCTGTGCATGAGCGGACGGTCGATGCTCCTGATTACGTCATACTTTATCTTGGAAGAACCTTCAGGGAAATATTCTATCTGGACCTCAGGAGTCTCCTCCTGGCTGTTACCGGCCAGATAATCAAGACGGGCTACGGTCTTGTTGAGAATGGTACTCTTGCCGGTACCGTTCACACCGCTCAGAATGTTCACATCCGGACGCAGGTTCCAGACTATGTGCTTTCTCCCCCAGAGGGAGTTGATCTCTATGCGGCTAATGCCATCAGCGTATCCGTTTTCCATAATCATGACTGTTTACGGGTTTTCTGTTCGGTAAATATAGGAAAAAAAAAGAAGAGTTACCGTAAGGTTCCTCTTCTCTTTTTTTGGCGGCGCGTGATTCACATCAAACGATACCCAATGATATTTATAAAAAGGACTATCTATCTAGATTAAAACAACCACTCAACAGACATCCCGTTTTGTGATTGCGCTACAAAGATATTCTTTATTTTTTAATTTGTATATTTTTGAGGGGTATTTAAGTGATTTTTGCAGATGATAACACTTTCGGGGGCCGTTTTTAGGCGTTACACTGAATATTTATTCACTAATCCTCAACCCGTTAAGCAGTTCCATATATAAGGGCACAGCCTGCTCCAATTCAGCCATTGTAACATATTCATCGGCCGTATGAGAACGGGCCGACTGGCCCGGACCCAGCTTGAATGACGGACATGAAAGGATGGCCTGATCAGAAAGCGTAGGTGATCCGTAGGGTTTCAGACCCAGACTCTCAGCCTTGCGGATTAAGGGATGGTTTTGGTCAATCCTTGACGAATTCAGGTTGAACGAACGTGCCTTGACCTCGCAATACTCGGGCAGCACTTCGCTGATTATGTCAAACACCTCACGGTTGGAGTAAAGCTCGTTGGTGCGGACATCGGCCGTGAAAGTACATATATCGGGAATCACGTTGTGCTGAGTTCCGGCATTGATCATCGTTATGGTGAACTTGACCGGTCCAAGCAGATCGGACACCTTGTCAAAACTGTATGTACGGAGTTTTTCAATCAACTCCGTGGCGCGGTAAAGTGCATTGATGCCCTCGTTACGTGCGGCATGTCCGGCCTTGCCGTGAACCGTAAAGTCCAGAACCATCAGACCCTTCTCGGCCACAGCCGGCTGCATTCCGGTAGGCTCGCCAATGATTGCCACATCCACCTTAGGTAGGCTGTTTACTGCCAGTTTCATACCGTTCTGTCCGTTCCTCTCCTCCTCGACCGTAGCCAGGAACAGGGGATTGTAAGACTGCGGCTTGCTGTCCAACTCATAGAAAGCATATAGCAGCGAAACCAGTCCTGCGCCGTCATCATTGCTGCCCAGTCCGTACAGTTTTCCGTCCTCAACGGTAGGAGTGAACGGATCCTTTGTCCAGCCTGCAACCGGCTTTACGGTATCCATATGGCTGTTGAGCAGAATAGTAGGCTTGGCGGGATCATAACTGTGGCCATAGCACAAAAGATTAAGCCCTATGCACTCGGGCTTGTAGCCATGACTCTCCATATCGGCCTTCAATATGGCCGATACCTCCTGCTCCGAACCAGTGGTTGACGGAGTGGCAATGAGCCGCTTAAGCAGTTCCAGATGTTCCATACCGCAAAGGTATGCAGATTTATGAGATTTCGCCTTTTTCACGGGCGGAAAGTTCCCGTATGATGCTGATTGCAAAGGGCAAGGCAATTGAGAAGGTAATGACATCGGCCGTAGCCATCGTTGCCTCAAGACCCTCAAGACCCCAGATTGCAGGCAGTATGAAGAATATGGGATAGAATGCGAATCCGTGTCGGCTCATGGCCAGGATTGTGGCACGGCCGGTACGCCGTATATTCTGCAGCAGCATGTTTGTAGGCGTAGTCAGACCCACCAGCGGGAAGGCCACGCACTGCCAACGCAGCACCACCGCACCAATGCGTATCAGTTCCGGATCCTCGTCACGGAAGAACGATATTATCTCAGGAGCGAATATCCATCCCAGCGTAGACATTACAATCAGCACAATCACGCAAACCTGAATTGTGAAACTGTAAGACTGCCTTACGCGGCCGTACAGTTTGGCACCCCAGTTGAATCCGCAGACCGGCTG
>DBYT01000111.1:17527-22358 GCA_002309915.1 Bacteroidales bacterium UBA1179
CCACCAGCACCGATCTCGCGGTAACGCTCCAGTGACGGAGCAAAGTTGCACAGCTTGATATGTACGTTACCGTCAAAGGTGGTAGCCCACAGCAGCAGGCTCCATGATATGAACTGGCTTATCAGGGTTGCCAGAGCGGCACCCGTAACACCCATCTCCATATGGTCTATGAGCAGCCAGTCAAAGAAGATGTTCAGCACCATACCAACCGCTATGCCTATCATGGCCAGCATGGCGTTGCCCTGCAGTCGCAGCTGGTTGTTCAGAGTCATCTGTGACACCAGGAACGGCGTGGCCACCAGTATCCACTTAAGGTAAGCGTTTGAGTAAGGAACTACATCAGGTGTAGCACCAAGCATTCGAGACAGCGGGGTCATGAACAGCATACCCGCAATCATGAATATCAGACCAACCAGGAATGATGAAAAGAATCCGGTAGCCGCCATCTTGCCCGCACCCTCCGCATCACGCGCGCCCAGCGCACGGGACATGTAGTTGCCGGACCCGTGACCAAAGAAAAAGCCGAAAGCCTGTATGATTGACTGGTATGAGAAAGCCACACCCACACCCGCCGTAGCGAATGTGCTGATGTGGCCCACAAACCATGAATCTACAATATTGTAGATGGCCGATATGGACATACTGATAATGGTAGGTACGGCAAGGCTGAGTACCAACCTTGGTATCGGAGTTTCCGTGAGCCGTCTGTAACGGGCCTCACTCTTCAGTATGTCATTATCGTTGCTATGCACCAGAATCGTTTTCCGGCACAAAATTACTCATTATTTCTTTCCTATATTATAGCGGGAGAGATTGAAACCGTATATTGACTCATTGGAATCGTTCAGGCCATATAAAACCTTATGCTTTTGGTCATACGTTATCTTCTGGACACGAACGTCAAGTTTAATTCCGCATAAATAGTTTCCCGACCAATCAAATACCAATACCTCTTGAGGAGTTACAGATGATTTATAGTCTTTACTTTTGATACAGTAATCCCCTGCCCCATACAAAAACATTATAAAATCATTTGTACACACTCCTGACCAAAAGAAATTTACCGACTCTTCACCTTCTGAAAATGCGCTGTCATCATAATAGTCATCAAATGACAACGCACCTTTCTGATGTACGGCATAATAAGACTCTTTCTCAAAATCAAAATAAAACAGATAGTCTCTCAAATTGAAAGCTTCCACGAATATATCCTTATATGGATGACGGTATATATGACTCACATAACCCAAAAAACCTACATGATCTTCTACTGCCCGGACCATTTGGGGGTACACCATTATTTCGGTTTCCTGATCTCCGTTTTTCAGATAGTATGTAGGTGGTTTCGGAGGGGTAATCTCATAAGCAAACATTTAAATAGGGCCTAACTGTTTTCAATGAACCGATTGATTTCTATTTCTTCTGATTCAATTTTTGATAAAAATTGTAAGTTGTTCTCATAGAATATCGTCATTACTTCATTAAAATATCTCCTTAATAGTTTTACCTGGATATCTGTCTGAATAATATCCTTGGATGATGTGAGATTATGGAAATAATTCCAATCAGTTTCTTGGTCTTTTGTTAAGAAACACCTCCGCCTTTTTTTATACAAAGACATTAATATACTTATAATGCTATACCACCTGTCTGTTTCTAACCTACTTATATAGACATAAATATAACCTCTATCACTTATTAATCGGATTCTTGTGCCAAAAGCATTATTGGTATATTCACAGATGTAATTACCAAAATATTTTTTAGAAATAACAGGTTCTACAGCAAGAACAAATCCATTCAATTTCAAGAAGTCATTCAATTCATCCATGTTGTTTCTTTATCACACGGCCAAGGTAGTCATAAATGGTGACAAAACAAAAAGTGCCTCAGAGAAATCTCCGAGGCACCTCAATATGGGAATCAGATTATTATCTGTAATACTCCGTACTCTCAGGTGTCCAACCCATGACTACAGCGGCATTGCCTTCAACCTGCCCCTTTGCCCAGTCAACAAAGACCTTGAGGGGTTTGTCAAAGAGCTCCGGAGTCTGAATTGAGTCACGCAGCAGCAGGGCGCTCATGACGCAGTATGCAGCGCTCTCCATCAGACGGCGTCCGCAGAAATCAGTAAACTCCTGTTCCTTGTGGGCCGATGCGCTCTCGGTCATGGCATCCAGCTTGGCTACCATCTCAAGTATTGCGCTCTTCTGTGCAGAGTCGGCAAGGCTCTCCAGTGTATCCTTTGCAAACTGTGAGTAGGTTCCGCCGGTTACGTAACGCAGTGCGGCTACTACCTGCAACTGGGTGGTACCCTCATAGATTGAGGTGATACGGGCATCGCGGTACAGGCGCTCGCAGGTATAGTCACGCATAAAGCCTGAACCACCGTGTATCTGAATGCTATCGTATGCGTTCTGGTTGGCGAACTCACTGGTCATACCCTTGGTGATGGGTGTCAGTGCATCGGCCAGACGGCTGTAACGCTTGCTCTCCTGACGCTCCTCTGGTGTAAGAGTGCGGGTCTTGGCAATCTGGTCAAGTGACTTGTAAATGTCAACGTAGCGTGATGTCTCATACATGAGTGAGCGTGATGCCTCAACCTTGGCCTTCATCACTGCCAGCATCTGATAAACTGCAGGGAATGTATCGATGTTACGGCCAAACTGACGGCGCTCTGCAGCATAGGCTACAGCCTCACGCCATGCGGCATCCTGAATGCCCACGCTCTGTGTGGCGATACCCAGACGGGCACCGTTCATAAGAGACATAACGTACTTGATAAGTCCCAGACGACGGTCTCCGCAAAGCTCTGCCTTGGCATTGTTGAATACCAGCTCGCAGGTGGGTGAACCGTGAATACCCATCTTATCCTCGATACGGCGTACGTTCACGCCGCCGTTACGCTTGTCATAGATAAAGAGTGACAGTCCGCGGCCATCGGTGGTACCCTCCTCGCTGCGGGCAAGTACCAGGTGGATGTCGCTGTCACCGTTGGTGATGAAACGCTTTACACCGTTCAGACGCCAGCAGCCGTTTTCCACGTCCTCGGTTGCCTTGAGCATTACGCTCTGCAGGTCACTGCCGGCATCGGGCTCGGTCAGGTCCATTGACATGGTGGCACCCTCGCTGGCCATCTTGAGGTATTTCTCTTTCTGCTCAGGGCTTCCGAACTCGTTGATGGTATCGGCGCAAGACTGCAGGCCCCATACGTTCTGGAATGATGCATCGGCACGGGAAATCATCTCACCTACTGCACTGAATACGGTTACAGGCATGTTCAGACCGCCGTACTGACGGGGCAGTCCGAATCCTGACAGTCCGGCTTGGTGCATTACCTTGAGGTTCTGTGCGGTTCCTGAAGAATACTGTACGCGGCCGCCGCTGCAGTGTGAGCCCTCGCGGTCTACAGACTCGGCGTTGGGAGCTATCACCTCATCGCAAACGCTGCCGGTCAGTTCCAGCACGCGGTCAAAGTTATCCATGGCATCGGCCAGGTCCTTGGGGGCATAGTCATACTTGCCGGCCTCGGTATAGAAATTCTCCTTAAGCTCCACTATGCGCTCCATAAGCGGAGAGTGCATGCGGGCACTGAGTTCAGGGGTATCCTTATAATTGTTCATTTTGAAATCTCCTTTAAGTTACGGATCAGTTTGGGAATCACATCCTCAACGCGGCCGGTCACAACGTAATCGGCAATGGCGTTGATGGGAGCATCGGGATCCTGGTTGATTGACATGATGAGGCTGCTCTCACGCATACCTGCTATGTGCTGGATCTGGCCCGATATACCGCAGGCAATATAAAGCTTGGGTCTTACGGTGATACCTGTCTGACCTATCTGACGGTCATGATCAACAAAACCGGCATCGACTGCGGCACGGCTGGCACCTACCTCGGCGTGAAGCACATCGGCCAGTTTGAAAAGCATGTCAAATCCCTCGCGGCTGCCCATTCCGTAACCGCCTGCTACTACTATGCTGGCGCTGTCCAGATGGTGTGAGGGTTTCTGCATATGGCGCTCAATCACGCTCACTGCCAGGTCGGCCCGACTTACATAGTCCGATACCTTATGCTTTACGATATCACCCTTATAGTCTGCCTTAAGGATCTCATTCTTCATCACACCCTGACGTACGGTCGCCATCTGGGGACGGTGGTCGGGGTTGACGATGGTGGCTATGATATTGCCGCCAAATGCGGGACGTATCTGATAGAGCAGGTTCTCATATACCTGACCTGTCTTCTTGTCCTCATACTCACCTATCTCAAGGTTTGTGCAGTCAGCAGTAAGTCCGCTACCCAGGGCCGATGATACTCTCGGGCCAAGGTCACGGCCGATTACGGTTGCGCCCATAAGTGCAATCTGGGGCTTCTCCTCCTGGAATAGCTTTACCAGGATTGCTGAATGGGGTGCTGTGGTGTAGGGTGCAAGAGCCTTGTCATCAAACACGTGCAGTACATCCACTCCGTAAGGAAGAATCTGCTTCTCAATGCCTTCAAGACAGCAGCCTATGGCAATGGCCTCAAGCTTTACGCCCAGCTGATTGGCAAGTGAACGGCCCTTGGTGAGCAGTTCCTGACTGACGGGAGCCACCTGGACTCCTTCCAGTTCGCAATATACGAATATGCTGTTCATGGCTTATCCTATGATATGGTTTGTGGCCAGTTCCTCAATCAGAGCGGCTATCTCCTTTTCATCGGCACCATAGCGCTTGCTCTCCTTGGCCTGAAATACTATGTTCTCAATCTTCTTTACCTTGGTGGGTGAACCTGACAGTCCGCACTTGGCGGGATCGGCGTTGACATCGGCCACGGTCCATGCGGGAAC
>DBYT01000111.1:22538-28078 GCA_002309915.1 Bacteroidales bacterium UBA1179
CCTACCTGGGCGGTATCACCGTCAATAGCCTGACGGCCACCTATTATAATATCGAACTTGCCTATCTTGCGGATTGCTGTTGACAGTGCGTATGATGTGGCCAGTGTATCGGCTCCGGCAAACAGGCGGTCGGTAAGCAGATAACCGCCGTCGGCACCGCGATATACGCCCTCCATCACTATCTCTTTTGCTCTCTCAGGACCCATTGTGAGCATTGTCACTGTGCTACCGGGAAAGCGGTCCTTGATGGCAAGGGCCTGCTCCAGTGCATTGAGGTCCTCCGGGTTGAACACTGCCGGAAGTGCGGCACGGTTAATGGTGCCGTCGGCATTCATGGCGTCCTTTCCCACCTGACGGGTATCGGGCACCTGCTTTGCCAAAACTATTATATTGAACTTTTCCATAGGGGTAGCAAAGATAAGGATAAAGCTACCCCCAGCCTTTTGGGAATCTGGCAAAACGGGGCGTTTTGCACAGTCATTCTCATTTTGTAAACTCCCGTAAAGGGAAACGGATGAGGGGCTCAGTCCTCGAGCATGGATTTCTGGTTCTGGCGCTCCAGCTTGTGGAAATCGGACCCGGTCTTAACCTTGGCTATGGTGGCTATCACGGCGTTGTAGAGCTCGCTGCCCTCACGGTAATCGCCCGGGCAGGCAAAGTTTACGCGGCCTCTCTGTACCAGNNTTGCGGGCCTGTGCACGGCTGGACTCGTTGCCGGGCTTGTAAATGGCTATTGAGTGGCCTCCCTCGCTCTTGACTATGCGCATGCTGGGTATGTCGGTCTCTCCGTCACCGAAATAGATCATGTTCTGGAACGGAACCGGGCGGCTCTCATCGGGCATGGAGTCATTTATCTGGGCGTTACGCCATATGTCATATATGCCCTTGTTTATCATGAATATGAACTGGGTCTTGGAGGTGAAATCCACCGCCACGGCGGGCCAGACGGCCTTGTCATTCTCATACATGAACGAGCAGGCGTATATCTGTTTGAAGTATTTGGCTATCGATGTACCCTCAATGAGTTCCTTAAGGCCCGATGAGATTATGTAGTGCTCCACATTGACACCCATCTCGGCACCCTTGCGGTTGATCAGGTCAAACCACTGCTCCACTCCGGGAAAGAACCCTATCCCACGACCAAACTCCACAAACTGCTGGCGGCGGATGCTTATGCCGTTCTCCTGGGCCTTATCCACCATGAGTTTCATGTAGGCCAGAATTGTACTGGACTGCTGTTTCTCTGCCAGTCCGTGCGATGCCTTCCAGAATGACTCCTTATCGGTCAGTCCTATGGCATCCATAAAGTCATACTCCTGCATATATGACGGAGACAGCGTTCCGTCAAAATCATACATCAGCGCAACGGTGGGTCTATCCATAACAATCTCATTTAGGAATAGCAAAGATACAAAAATGCACTATCTTTGCTGTCAAATAGTTTATTCCAATGAAGAAAAGTTTGATTCTTGGCGGATTGCTGGCAGTGTTGGCAATCGGTTTTGTTTCTTGTGACAAGAAGAAGGAGAATTCTATCGCAGGTACATATGACCTTGCAAGTTCACAGTATTATTTTGACGGTCAGAAGTTGGATTACCAGTCTCCGGTTATCGGCATTTGTGACAGTGCGGCTGTCAAGCCGGTTTATATGTACAATTATGATGTAATATGGACTTTCAATGAAGATGGTACCGGTGATTACTGCACCAGAGATAACGTTCATAACGGCTTCAACTACACATTGAAGGACAATCAGATAACGCTTGATTTCGGCGAGGAGGAACAGAGCAGCGAATATAAAACCGCCATCACTTCAGTATTCACCTTTGAGAACGGCAAGATCCGTATAAGTGACACTTACTCCGGCATTCACGGTTGGGCCAAAGTCGATAACCGCGAAGAGGTATTCGGCTTAGACGGTCAGAAGAACCACAGTCTGGAGGCAGTACACTACTACCACAAACTCCTTAAGGAATAAGAAGCGAAGAATCTCCGTAACTAAGGAATCTGAATCCGTTAGTTAGGGCGTAATCATATATCTTTTTCCAGTCACCGTTTACAAATGCCGATACCAGCAGCAGCAGAGTGCTCTGGGGCTGGTGGAAATTGGTAACCATCATCTTTACGATGTGGTATTTGTAACCAGGTGCAATGATAATCTGAGTGCTTGTCTTGAGCACATCCAAATGATGACGGTCCAGGTAATCCAGTATATGCCGGAGAGCCTGGACCGATGTCATATCGGGCTCCGTCTCATAAGGAGTCCACTGATTCACGTGCATCTCCTCCTCGGTAGCATCCGGGTGAGTGCTCAGATAAACGCCGATATAGTAAAGGCTCTCAATGGTGCGGACCGATGTAGTGCCAACGGCGATAGTCTCCCCATTGTGCCTGATAAGTTTCTCTATGGTGCCGCGCTTTACGGCAATAAACTCGGTATGCATCTCATGACCGCTTATCTCCTCCGATTTCACCGGACGGAAAGTACCGGCACCAACATGCAGGGTAAGCTCCTCACGGTCAATCCCGTGGGCATCCAGATCCTTGAGCACACGCTCCGTAAAGTGCAGTCCCGCAGTAGGAGCCGCAACGCTGCCCTTGATCTTGGAATAAACAGTCTGGTAAGTAGTCTTGTCACTCTCCTGTGACTCGCGGTTCAGATAAGGAGGAATAGGAATCTCACCCACAGCCTCCAGAAGTTCCGCCCAACTTACACCACCGTCCCAACTGAAGTCAATCCTGTGACTGGTTCCATGAAGAGGACCGCGACGGGCCTCAAGAGTTACAGTCTTATCGCCTATCTGAACGGTGTTGCGCAAAACGGGAGTATCCTCCTTCCACCGCTTAAGGTTGCCCACCAGGCAATACCAGGAGCACCGCTCGGTCTGAGTGAACATAACCTGATAATCCGACGGATCAGCCGGTTCCAGCAGGAAAATCTCAATGAGAGCACCAGTTGACTTGGGTCCCCCCGTAGCCTCCTTGCGGAAATGCAGACGGGCCTGAATCACCTTGGTGTTATTGAATATCATCAGAGCGCCCTTGGGCAGATACTCCGGAAGATTGCGGAATACATCATGGCTAACCTCCCCATGCCTGTACACCAACAGCTTTGAACTGTCCCTCTCAGCCAGCGGAAATTTTGCTATCCGCTCATCCGGAAGCGGATAATTAAACTCGCTAATCCTGATATGTTTTACGCTCTCCTCCATTTCGGACTACGAAGTTAGTGCAAACTTTTTTTTGCATTGTCCGCAAATGCGACTATTTTTGTTATCAGTCAAGTTTAATCAATATGAGAAAAGTCCTTATTCTTGTTTTTTGTGTTATACAAACTTTGTTTGCAAGTGCCAATGACGGTGCTTTTTACACCAGGGGAAACCAGTTGATTCCCATCAGCGATACTGATATAAGTGTAAAGAAGGAGGTTCTTACGCTGAACCGGGTTGGTGAGAAAATTCAGGTGACTGTCTATTATGAGTTTTTTAATCCCGCTTCCCGGAAAGAGGTGATTGTGGGGTTTGAGGCCGCCGCTCCTGATGTCGATTTTAATGAACAATCTGTCAAACAGTTCCCGGAGCATCCGTACATGCGCAACTTTAAGGTGGTCATGAACGGTGAGCCGCTGTCATTTGAGGTCGCCCACGTTTCCAGACATGATGAGAATTGGAATTACATACCGAATCCGAAGTATTATGTTGACGGAAAGATAAAGAGTGCAACCCCCAAGGAACTGGATCTGGAAGAGTGGTTGAACCACAGTGATGAGGCCGAAGCGGTGGAGCATCCGTTGTATGTCTATCACTTCAATGCCCTTTTCCGTCCAGGACTCAACATCATACAGCACACGTATGACTTTGATATGTCCGATCAGCGGAATGGTTCTACCAAAGAGTTCTTCTATATCCTGACCGCTGCCAACCGATGGGCCAACAACGGGATTGATGATTTTACGCTGTATGTCAATATGGGCGACCATACCTCATTCCACATATCCCCATCTTCCTTTGACAACCCGGATGAATGGGAGATTCAGGGAACAGGTAAATATACCATAGGCAGACTTCCGTATCAGCTCAGGCGGGACAGTATCTTATTCCACATGCAGCATGGCAACATCAGAATCCATAAGGAGAACTTCCATCCGGACAGTGAACTGTTTATCAGTATAGACCAACCGGGAGGAGGGCTGTGGAGCATCAGCAGTCTGAACAGTGACGATGCTTATGACATGGACTTTCTGTTCGATTTATATAAGGAGCAATATCAACTCTATCTTGGCCCATATTATAGCGGCTCATTTATGGATTCCTATAACAAGGAATTCTATAATGACCTGTTCACCTTGGAGCAGCGCCGTATTCTCAGGAATCTGCCGTTTGCTTACCGTGGATACGTTTTCAAGACAAAGGAACTGCAGGACTTCTGCAAATCCACAGCATGGTATGTTCCCAACCCTGAGTATAAGGCCCTATTAGAGGAACTGCCTATAGAAGAACAGAAGTGGGTGGAGTTCTGGACACTGTCCGATTCAATGGACAATGCCAAGAAAAAGCAGATTGTGGATCGCGTAAACAGTATGTACAAACATGTCTTTTCAGAGTATCTCAATCCAGAGCATAAACCGCCAATGACTAACTTTGACTCTATATACTATTCCAAGGAGTTTTATCATCTGGACAGAATGATCGGTTCTATAGAAAACCAGTTGGGCGAACCCATAATACACGATGTGAATTATTGGGTTCATGGTCAGGACTGGTGTGATGACCTGTCAGCCCGGATTCTCAACATTGAGATGGTTTCCGGCAAAAAGGCCTTGGTTACAATGAATATCCATAACTGCCAAGATACCAAAGAGACCCTTGTCATGATCTATGAGCGTAATAACTGGTTCATAGATGATATGACAGAAGGCATCTCCATGCGCCAGACAATACTCAAACACCTGGACTATTACAAGCAAGAAGGAATACTACCCAAGATTAAATGATTAACTGCTTAATCAGCAACAGCAAGCGTAAACACACTAACCTTCAAGTCCGGTATTTCCGCTTCCATAACATCAATGAGTGAGCAGAGCGTTGCACCTGTAGTTATCACATCATCAAGCAAAAGGATATGTTTCCCTGCCAGAAGTGACGGGGCGGTAACCGCAAAAAGATCCTGAGCATTGTTCCAGCGTTGATACTTGCCAAGGCCGGCCTGCTTGGAATGTTCGTGAACACGCTTTACCGCATTATTTATTATAGGCAACCCGGTAGCCTGCCGTATCCCCTTGGCAATAAAACTGCACTGGTTATACCCGCGCTTTATCTCCTTCCAATAGGTTATAGGCATGGGAACAATACAGTCAATCCCCTCAAAGAACCCTTGGGGAATAAGTTCCTCTGCCCCCACCCTGGCCAGCCAAACCCCGACCTGAGGATGCCGCCAGTACTTAAGATGAAAAAGGATATTGCGGTAATCACTCTCCTTGCTATAATGAAGCACCGAAGCCGCCCTGACCAGGCACTTCTCAGTAAGAAGCATCCGCTCAG